>CAIWUU010000150.1 GCA_903915955.1 uncultured Chlorobiaceae bacterium
TCGTTTTTGATGGCGATAAATGGGCGACACAGCCTCTTGAAGCAAAAATTACAGCGATTAGGGGATTTGTGTATAGAGGCCAGATTTGCCCTGCCGTCGAGGTGTTTTTAAAACGAGGCTTTGTTCAGAAAGCCCTAATTAGATGGATCCGCCTAAACTGCGGATTTTTGAATTATAGTCAACATAAGACAAAAGATTAACACACTTTAAAACGTTCCTAACCTCAAACATAAAAACCAGTTATACCATTAATTGTGTTTTATGTCTGCGTCTTATACTGATCCGCATAACAACACTGATCGCTCCCGCTGTTGCGGTGTGCTTGAGAGTATAATCTACTCAGGAAATCGGAGTATTCCACTGTTGATGGTGTGATTTTTTGTTTAGTGTTGGGCGGAGCGGAGGGTGTCATGGGTGGTATAGGGGCTAGCGGGGATGAGGCCGTGTGAGAAGAAGCTGAAGTGTTGATTGTTGCCGATGATGATGTGATCGAGGAGGTTGATGTCGAGGAGGGCGCCTTTGTAGACTTCTCGGAGGTGGACGAGTGAGGCTCTGAAACTGTCAGTCAAAATGAACAGGCTGAATAAACTGACGGCCAATATGGTAAGGAAGCAGTTTTTTATGATGGAATCGTCCTATAATCATGGCTGGATGAGTACCGAATTTTTGAGCGAAATCGATGATATCGCTTTCCGTCAATGCTCCAGACTCAATGACTACCCGTTCCTCCTCTTCCGAAAAAGTCCATCGGACTGCAAAAGCATCAGCTTCTGCCTCTTTAACCTTGTCCTCTGCCTCGAAACAATCGTCTTCCAATGATATATATTTTTTCCCATGAAGCAGAATATGACCAGCTTCATGAAAAAAGGTAAACCAGAAGCGATCATTCTGTTTATACCGGGCTGACAGTTGAATCAACGGTGTGCTATCATTTATCCAGCGGGTTGAACCGTGAATCGGAGCTTTCGGCAGACAAGGGGTGTAAACAACCTTGACCCCTGCCTCTAAACATAACTGCTGAAGAAGCGGGAAAAAATCGTCAGGATGCCCTGCCATGACTTTTTTGATGCCTTCAAGATTTGTTTTAAACGTTTTTGCGTTGAACGAAGGGGCAACGAGCTTCGCGGCCTCCAATTCACCTTGACGGAGCCACGCGGAAATAGCATAAGGCTCACGAGAATGAGCCAATGATATTCGAAAGCTCACCTTCAACTTGAGACCACAATAAAAGTCATCCCAAGCCTGATGGCCGGAAATTCCAAAAAAATATAACAGTGCCTCAACTTTTTGCTCGTGGTCTTCTGTTTTTGGCAACCAACCCAGTTGAGTCATTTTCGTGCAGGGAAATGAACGAGCCCAATCTCTTCCTGAGACTAAAACATCCCGGCGCTTCACCCGTGCAACCGCTTCATCGTAGTTCTGCTGCCTCTTCAACCAGAAATTGGCAGGGATTCCAAGTACTGATTCAAACTGCACCGCCATATCGGGAGTAAGAGAGCTCTCCCCATTGATAACTTTAACAATGGTCTGCTCTGGTTTACCGGTACGCACGGCAAATTCTTTCTGGCTCATGCCCAGTTCTGTCAGCTTTTCCCGTAAGGTAAGGCCTGGATGGCTAACCGTTTGCGGGATATATTCGTTACGCTTCGTCATGTTCAGCCTTCTTTATGATAGTTCACGATTTCAACAATTTCTACACCCTTGTTTTCAAGCCAGATGTATTGCGCATGCTCGTTCATAGGAATTGGGTTCTCATGAGGCTCGAAAATCAACCGATAAGGATGGTCGAGATTACACGACCATTGGCCTTTACGATCCTCAACAAGTTCATGGTAACGGCCCGGAAGGTGGCGGACATCTTCAAGAGTCTCTGCTGCTCTCAGATCATCGAGCCGTTGCTTGAATAGCTCTGCTCTTCTCGACCCAAGTTTACGCACTGCCAAACGATCATCATGTGCGTATTTCCTTAGATCTTTACTCTCAAATGAAATGTCCATCAATAATGTAATAAAATTATGAACACTTACTATTCATTTAAATAGTATCAAGGCGGGATAACGCTTTCAATCCATTGGGAATATTACACACAATCTCTCCTACTTATTCCTGTCATTGCAGATAACAGCACAATGACTTCCTTTGATGTCGGCTGCTCTAAAAGGAAAAAGCGGTGACTCCCCTTCATTGCAGCACCTCTCTCCCGATTCTCAGTACTGTTTGCTCCCGAAGTGCGAAATAACCGTAACTATTACCAGAAATACAAGTATTAATATAGGTAAGGGTTTTATATATTTTCAAGATAGTGGCAAGGATGCTCTCTTTATTTTATGGCAAGGCACGGAAACTTTGACGATATGGAGCGGCCTACATTTATTAAGCCTCGTTTATAGGTATTTCTTACTAACCAATTAAGGAATAAATGCATATTCTGATTGATATTTATACCTATACTTTTAAACGAAATGAAGTATAAGCGGAGAGGGGGTTGAGCGGTTGTTCTGTCAGGCGGAGGTTGATGTTTCTATCATGCGCTGCTTGCTGCGGCTTCAGCAGCGAGGGCAATGAGGGTGCTGCGTGACAACAAGGTGCCGTTTAATGATGGGAAGCTGGTGTTACTATTGTGGCAGTGACCTTAAAGCAGGATTTCTTGAACTGGCAGGAGAAAGATGCTCATTAATCCTCATGATCATGATCATGCAGCAATGACATGATGACTTATCTAACAGACAAAAACAGCAACTACTCAATCCAGCTCTGCCATTTGCCACCGGTAACAACCGTAATGCCAATATTGGTTTATTCCCAGCTTTTTTTGCCTCCATGATCCGGCTTTTTTGTATTTTTGCTGACAGGTTTTTCTGCTCTTCTGTAATCTTTTTGTGACAGATAATCCGTAACCAATTATAAATCAGAACTCTCCTCCTAACACCATCTAAATTTTACAAATAACGTGGCAGACAAAATTACTTCACGAAGCGAAGACTACTCCCAGTGGTATATTGACCTTGTGCGCTCGGCAAAACTGGCCGATTATGCCGATGTCAAGGGCTGTATGGTCATACGTCCAAACGGCTATGCAATATGGGAAAAGATGCAGGCCGCCCTTGACCGGAAGTTCAAGGAGACGGGGCACGTCAACGCCTATTTCCCGCTCTTTATTCCCGAAAGTTTTATCGCCAAAGAGGCAGAACATATTGAGGGGTTTGCTCCGGAGTGCGCTGTGGTCACCCACGGTGGAGGACAGGAGCTGACCGAAAAGCTCTACGTCCGACCGACGTCGGAGACTATTATATGGTCATCCTACAAGAAGTGGATCCAGTCCTATCGCGACCTGCCGATATTGATTAACCAGTGGGCTAATGTGGTACGCTGGGAGATGAGAACCCGCCTCTTTCTGAGAACCACGGAGTTTCTCTGGCAGGAGGGGCATACCGCCCATGCCACACCCGAAGAGTCGCAGGAGGAGGTGCTCCGCATGATCAATGTCTACAAAACCTTTGCCGAAGAGTATATGGCAATGCCGGTGATCATGGGCAAAAAGAGCGACAGTGAAAAATTTGCCGGTGCCGTCGAGACTTACTGCATTGAAGCGATGATGCAGGATACCAAAGCACTCCAGGCTGGCACTTCTCACAACCTCGGCCAGAATTTTGCAAAGGCGTTCGATTGCCAGTTCCAGACAAAAGAGAGCACCCTGGAGTACGTCTGGGCAACAAGCTGGGGGGTATCGACACGGCTGATCGGCGCCCTCATCATGGCTCACTCAGACGATCGCGGTCTGGTTCTCCCCCCGAAACTTGCCACTCGTCAGGTCGTGATCATCCCTATTCTCAAAGGCGACAAAGCGGCAGTTATTGAAAAGGCCAACGCCATTGCCGAGACGCTGAACAATGGTGGCATCTCAGCCTTTGTTGACAGCAGCGAACAGAACTCTCCTGGCTGGAAGTTTGCTGAATATGAGCTTCAGGGCATTCCGATCCGGATAGAAATCGGCCCAAGAGATATCCAGAACAACATCTGCATTGCCGCACGCCGCGACACCTTTGAAAAAACTGAGCTTGCCATTGACGAGAGGCTGGCTGTTCATATCAGCGAGATCCTCAACAATATTCAACAAAGCATGTTCGACAAGGCGCTGCAGTTCCGCAATGACAACACGCATGAAGTACAAAGTTATGAGGAGTTCAAGAGCGCTGTTGAGAAGGGATTTGTGATTGCCCACTGGGACGGCACCGCAGAGAGTGAGGCAAAAATCAAGGAGGAGACCAAAGCCACAATCAGGGTTCTGCCTCAAGAGGTTGACTATATCGCACAATACCGCATTGATGAACCCGGCACCTGTATCTACTCAGGTAAGCCTGCCGCGCGAAAAGTGGTGTTTGCCAAAGCGTATTGAGAAATAATGCCGCTTGATACATACTGAATTGTAGGGGCTGTTCGCGAACAGCCCCTACAGATGCAATACAAAAACGTACATGCTTGAACGATTTTAAATCATGGCCATCAGGCTAATCCGATGAATCAAGGTTCAAGACAAATACCAACGCTATCGGCAAAAAAAAGAAATCAGGTCTCTTTAAAGAACTCCTTCAGCCCCTCATCATCTGGCTTCATCGTTTTATCACCTTTGTTCCAGTTGGCCGGGCATACCTCTCCAAACTCTTCGGTGAACTGGAGAGCATCAACAAGACGGAGCGCCTCATCAACATTACGGCCAAGAGGAAGATTGTTGACCACCTGATGCTGCACAACACCCTCTTTATCAATCAGGAACAAGCCTCTCAGCGCAATCCCTGCACCCTCAATCAACACATCGTAATCGGCTGAAACGGTTTTGTTGATATCAGAAAGCAATGTGTAGGTAACACCCTCAATACCTCCCTGACTTCTTGGCGTACGAAGCCACGAGAAGTGCGAAAACTTTGAATCAACTGAGCAACCGATCACCTCAACATTTCTGCTGCGGAACTCCCCAAGCTTCTCCTGAAAAGCATGAAGCTCGGTTGGACAGACAAAGGTAAAATCAAGTGGATAGAAAAAGAGCACCACATATTTCCCCCTGAAATCAGAGAGCTTGCACGAATCAACAAATTGCGAGCCATTTACAACTGCGGCAACATCAAAATCAGGCGCTTTGCGGCCTACAAGTACACTCATGGTATTTTTTTTTATGGTTATAAAGTAATATGATATAAGTTGGATAAATTTTATCCAGTATAGGCTATTTTCTGATATTTCGCAAGAAAAAAGGTTGCTGCTGGAGAGATCGGAAATTCCCGGAATTTTAATACAATAATAGACATGAGCCGCACAGCCGATCATGGTATGCGGCTCAATGAGCGTTTCAGGCTCTACTCGCCTTCACCAACAGGTTCGCTGGCTGTGCCTAAAAACCCGCGTCCCGCTGCAAAATAGACGTTCAGCGGTGATTCGTTACGAAGAACATCAAGGACGCTTTGGAACATGGCAGAAGGTAGATGCATTTTGATGATTCCTCCGTCATTGGCATCGGCTTCAAACACCATACCGGGGTCATTGAATCGAATCCAGGCCAACACTTTCCCGACTGCGTCACTCAACTGAATCTGAGCGCGATTGGTCTGGTAACCTTCCGGGCTACCATAAAACAGAATACTGTAACTTGATACTACTGACATGTCATTACCCTCCTTGATTGATATTAGTTTAGGCAGTCGTCTAACTACCAGCTCCAGTCTTCTGCCCATTGCACTGGAACTTTTTTTACTTTCTTTTATACACCTTCCCAATCATTTTTCTGACACTCTCGAAACCAAAAGTAACTTTTTGGACAGGCAGAACAGGGATATCTTCGCAGGTATCCTCGGGAATGCCGCTCTGAACAGGATAGATAAGGATAAAACTGTTTTTCTGGAAATACCTGTTAAGATATGAGGGAATCTTGGCCATTTTCGGATGGTAAGAGTGATGATGTTTCCGGCTCATCACAATAATGAGATTATCATCATTTTTTATCTCACTCGACAGCAGCATAAAATCATCCCACTCACGGAATACTCTGTACTCAATATTGAGAAGTGTTTTGGCATAACTCTCCTTCATGCAGGCCATGGTCTCTTTTGAAGCATAAACCACCAGCTTGCTGCCGATGTTTTTGACAATCATGATGGCTCGCTGCAGCCAGAGCAGAAACCCGATCTCATTTTCAGCCCCTTCAGGGATGACCATAATGGTGCGCCGAATTGTGGAAAGAGGCTGGAATGGCTTGTAAATAAAGGTCGTAACGTTACTCCGGCCAAGAATACTCGACGACGAACTGCAAAGTAAACTCTCGGTAAGAGAGTTTTTGTGATGCAGTCCCAAAATCAGATCGGTGATTTTTTGCTCCCTGATAACACAGGAGATACCGTTGGCCACATCGCAGTCGTAACGAAGCTGCCCGGTAAGAACAGTGTCGGTTGATGACGCCGCAACTGCAGCTTTTTCAAGAATTTTGCTGGCATTCTTTTCAGCAATCTCATCGGGCAAACAGTTATCGGCAACATGTATGGCATAAATGCCGTTGCGAATTTTATCTGATGTCATCATCACACTGAGATTAACCAGCTCGTCGACAGTGCTCATGTCGTCAGTATGAATCAATATCCTCTCTTCTGCGGCCATAAGTCCAGACTCTGCAACATCTTCGGCCGCTTCAGCAAGAGCGATATTATGCGCCCCCTTCTCCCCGATAACGGTTGCCAGTGTGCAGGTTACCAGGATAAAAAGAATGGTTCCATTCAGCACACTTTCATCAAGCAATCTGACTGGAGCACCGGCAGGGGTGTAACCAGTGACCGTATTATAACCGATAAGGACCGTGGCCAGCGCCACTGCCGCATGAGCACTGATAAGCCCAAAGATCAACCTCCGCTGGTCGACGGAAAAACCATACATTTTCTGTGTTATCCATGCTGAAAAATATTTTGCCACCGTGGCCGCTATCGTGATAATCACTGCCACTTTTATGGTTTCATAATCCTTGAAAAGGGCACGAATATCGATAAGCATTCCAACACCGATCAGAAAAAAAGGAATAAAGATCGCGTTGCCAACAAACTTTATTCTGTTCATGAGCGGCGATGTCCGCGGAATCAGACGGTTCAGGACTAATCCGCCAAGAAATGCTCCAATAATGGCCTCAACACCCGCTGCTTCAGCAAGAAAACCGCTGAAAAAGACCATCGCCAAGACAAAAAGATATTGCAGCACACTGTCATCAAAGCGCTTGAAAAACCATCGGGCGATAATCGGAAAGAGTAAAAGCACAACCAGACTGAAGAGCGTGAGACCAATAATAAGCCTTATCCAGAAGCCGCTCATCACCTCTCCTGTCGAAATTCCGGCAACAACAGCCAGCACCAGGAGAGCAAGAGTATCGGTAATTATGGTACCCCCGATGGCAATATTAACCGCCTTGTTCTTGGCAATACCGAGCTTGCTAACAACCGGGTAGATAATGAGCGTGTGAGAGGCAAAGATACTGCCGACAAGAATTGATGAAAGCAGCGAAAATTGCAGAATATAGAGGGCCACAACGACACCCAGAAAAAGGGAGATAAAAAAGGTATAGAGTCCGAAGAGAATGCTTTTCGTGCTGTTTTTGCGAAAATCGGCAACATCAATCTCCAGACCGGCAAGAAACATGATGTACAAGAGCCCTACCGTCCCGAAAAGAATAATGCTGCTGTCGCGCAGCATCAGATTCAGTCCATAAGGACCAATCACCGCACCGGCAATGATAAGACTGACTAAACTGGGAATTTTCAACCTGCCAAGAAGAACTGGGGCAAAGAGAATGATGAGGAGTAACAGGGAAAACTGTAACACCGGATTTGTCAGAGGCAGAGAGATATCAAGCAAGCTCATCAACAGCATGGCGTATCGTATTTTATTTCGCCAGATACCTTTTAAAAAGCAGCTTCAGTAATAAAGCAGGCCAAGGCAATAACGCGGTGCACTTCAGTCGAGAATATGCATATCTTTTCAGTCGAACACAAACCGGCGAATGAATCCACGCTCTGCCGAATTCCTCTTTCTCCCTGGTTCTGACGGCATACCATATTTTCAGTATTTTTACACTCTACGCTTTGAAACATTGAAAATAGTGCGGCTGAAAAACGGTCAGACAGTGGCTCGGGAAAACAAGCACGAGCAAGAATTGATGGCCTGGAAGCTGATGTTATTCCCGTTACGATGTTAGAGGAGAAGGCTAAAAAGAGGGTTTTGGGAAAAGAGAAATGCTGGATTTTGTTTATTTTCACAAAACATTTTGGTGCGTCCGCGCGATTTTAAGGGAAGAGAATGGTTTTGAACAAATAACAGTGGACAAGCAACACTCGCTCATTTTTTTGACCGGATTCAGTGGATCTGGTAAGTCAACCATTGGCCCGCTGTTGGCCAATTCGCTTGGCTATGAGTTCGCGGATCTTGATCAGGCTATTGAAAAAAAGGCCGGGAAAACCATTACAAGGATTTTTGCTGAACATGGGGAAACGTACTTCAGAAATCTGGAAATGATTACTCTTCAAGCCCTTATAGAAAAAAATAACATGGTTATATCGCTTGGTGGAGGAGTGCTCGAAAACGATCAATCGTACACTCTCATCCAGAAATCCGGTACCATGGTCTACCTGAAATCACCCATCAGAACCCTTGCAAAGAGACTCTGCAACAAAACTGATCGACCATTGCTCAAGGGTGACCAGGGGCAAAAACTTTCTCGTGAGGAGATTGAGGAGAAAATTGCTGCGATCCTTTCCAGGCGAGAGCCCCGCTATGAAACCGCCGAGATCACCGTTCAGACCGATATTAAACGAATCGGATCAACCGTTGAAGAGCTGACCCGCAAAATTGAGCGGCATGTACGCAATGCTTCTGCTACAGCCGAAGATCAATAAATTTAAACAGATACCGTGAGCACGATCATTGTTGGAACACCGGTTATTACCGGGCTTGGAGAGTTGTTTAAAGCCCATGGGCTTTCAAAAAAAACCGTGCTGCTTTTCGATGAACATACCCGAAAGCTGTTTGGCGACGAACTTCTCAAGAGGCTTCACCATGAGGACTTTCAGTTAAAAGAGCTTGTTGTACCGGCACGGGAAGCCTCTAAAAGTTTCAGCGTTGCGTACAAACTCTATGGCAGCATGATTGAAGCCGATGTGGACCGAAGCTGGAACCTGATGGCTGTGGGTGGTGGCGTTGTGGGAGATCTTGGAGGCTTTATTGCTGCAAGCTATTTCCGTGGCATACCGGTCATTCAGCTTCCAACGACGCTGCTTGCAATGACGGATAGCTCTATTGGCGGAAAAGTGGCCATCAACCACCCGCTCGGCAAGAATCTGATTGGCTTTTTTCACTCCCCGGAGCTGGTGCTGATTGATCCATCATACCTTGCATCCCTGCCACTGCGGGAAATCTATGCCGGAATGGCTGAGGTCGTCAAATATGGATTTATTGCTGACGAGCCTCTCTTCAGCTTTCTTGACCTTCATTTCAACGACATTACAGCTCTGCAGGAGCCATACCTCACCGAGGCGGTGAAAAAAAGCGCCTTTATCAAAGACGAGGTGGTTACAAAGGATTTCAGGGAGACCGATGGACTTCGGGCTACGCTTAATTTTGGCCACACCTTTGCCCACGGATTGGAGAAACTTGCAGAGTACCGTCACCTGCGCCATGGAGAAGCCGTCACCATCGGCATGGTCTGTGCCCTCTTTTTATCGCATAATCTTGGTTATCTTGACCGCCAGTCGCTGGAGCGCGGGCTCACCCTGCTGCAAAAGTTCCGCTTTCCCAAGGGGCTGCTGAAGCGCAGGTTTCTGGATATTGACCGCGACCAGCTTCTTGAGAGCATGTTCTCTGACAAAAAAAAGCTCAACAAAAAGCTTCGCTTTGTGTTGCTGAAAAAAATTGGAGAGGCCTTTCTTCTTGAGGATAATATTGACGACCAACAGGTGCTGAAAGCCATCGAAGAAGCCCAGGCACAACTCTCCCCGGTTAATCTGCGTTAAGGGAGAAGAGATAGCGTGCTCCCTTGACGACGGCCAACTCTTCGAGCCTCGGAGAGCAGTCAAGCATTCCGGCAATAAGGGGAGCATTGCCACCTGTCACCATGACCCTTATAGCCGTTTCACTTCGCTCCTCTTGAAGCCAGCGTGTTATTTTGGTGACAAGACCATCTATGCTGGAGGTGCAGCCATGAATAATCCCGTTTCTGATACAATCAACCGTTGAGCTTCCAAGAAGAGTGTCGGGACGATCAAGAGCAACAAGCGGCAATCTGGCGGTATGTTCATGCAGCGCTTTGGCCATGAGGTCAAGGCCCGGCATAATCAACCCCCCAAGATGGTGCTGCGCGGAGCCAAGAACGTCAACCGTAATGGCTGTGCCAATATCGATGGCTATAACCGCCTCGTCAGGATAGAGATGTTGACTCATTGCACAAAGCGCAATACGATCAGCACCAAAGGATTCAGGGGAGGCATAATCAAACGTAAAAGGAAGAGTGATCAATGCAGAAACCGTCAGAACCTGCCCGGTCAGATGATGATGAAGGTAGTCGCCTGTCGTACGCTCAAGTAAAGGCACCACACTGCAAATCGCTGCATCACAAAGTGCTGGATACCTCATGATAATCTTTTCCAAAGGGCCGGGAAAGCCATCAGGCACAGTGAGGCTTTTCGATGAAACCTTGACGATGTCAAGAGACTCATTGCCCTGAAAAACCACAAAAGAGGTTGTGGTATTTCCTGCCTCCACGACAAGAAGCAATGAATCGGAAGATGGCTCTTTTCCGGCAAAACGCATGATTGTCTCTCCAGAAATAGTCAGCGCAGCTTTGCGTCAATACCGGTTCTCTTTGACAAGTCAGAAAGAAAGCGCTTGTAGTCAACAAGATTGGTTGTCACAAACAGGGAATCTTTGACTGATGATTTTGCAGCAACAATAAAAATTTTCGGCGGTGGATTATAGGTAATGCTCTCCTGGTATATGGCAATAACATCAGCGAGATATATCTGTTTTTCATTGCCTTTGCGATCAATGTAGAGCAATTTGTCATCGGTCATCCTTATGGAATCTCCATCCTGACCATGCTCACCAACAAAACGGGTATTATAGTAATTCGGCACTCCCAGCGAAATCGTGGTAAACAGAACAAGTACAGCGGTTTTCCAGAAGCAGCCGAGGTCGACACCGTAGGTAAATTTTCCGAACCTGAAAAAAAAAGCCCACACCAGAGCAAGAAAAAGCATACTTATACACCATGTCGCAATGTAGTAGTAATCAAGCCAAAAGGCAGGATAGGTCATGGTGTAGTGAAAAACCTCTGGCATGATGGGTATGGGTTATTGTTCTGAATACAGGTAATGCGATTCTGAAAATAAGGCTTAACGCAACGTTTGCAATAAAAAAAATTCGCAAAAAAAGGCCCGCATAAACGAGCCTTCTCTTGTTCACCATATTGAATTACTTCAGTGCTGGAACAGCATTTCCGAATAGGTTGGAAGTTGCCAGCGGCTACGGTCAACGACCTGTTCGAGTCTGTCAGCAATAACTCGTATCTCCAGCATAAACGGAAGCAGCTTGTCTGCACAGTAGTCAGCTTTGTCAAACTCGGTTGCAAGCGTCTCGATTTTTTCGATGGCTTCATCAAGCTCGGCTGACATATCAATCAATGTTGAAAGATTTTCAGCCAGCATCTTAAGATGATCAGCCTGACTCTTGAGTGACTTTTCAGAGAGCCCGATCGCTTCGACCGCAGCAAGCAAGTTATTGAATGAGCTGCCTATGCTTCCCTGATATTCTGAAACATCAGGAATAACAAAGGTCTTGAGCATGAGCTGCAACGTACGGGCTTCGATATCGATACCCTTGACATAGCGCTCAAGACGGATATGCAAACGAGCTTCAATCTCCTGTTCACTCAAAACACCATATTTGGTGAACATCTCCTGGACATCTTTTTTGAGAAGAGTTCTTAGTGCCTCCGGAGTGTTTTTCAGATTTGGCAGCCCTCTCTCCTTTGCGGCCTGCTGCAAAGCTTCGGCATAGTTATCGCCCTGATAACGAATTGGTTTCGTTGCGGTAATCTGCTCGCGAAGAGTCTCAAGAATTGCTGAGTCTCTCTCCTTGCCTGCCTGCATTTTGGCAATAATGGCATCGGATATTTCATCAACAGCCTCTGCCATGAGAGTATTCAGCACCATGTTCGGCACCGAAGCGGCCTGGGAAGAGCCAACAGCCCTGAACTCGAACTTGTTGCCGGTGAAGGCAAACGGTGAGGTGCGGTTACGATCGGTATAATCCTTGTTCACCACCGGAACCTGTGAAAGACCAAGATTGAGCACCTGCTTTTCCGTTTTCAGGTCAACCTTGCCACTCTCAATGGCATCAAGCACCCTTTCAAGCAACTCGCCAAGAAAAACGGTGACGACAGCCGGTGGAGCCTCGTTTGCACCAAGACGGTGGTCGTTGCCCATACTCGCTATAGACATTCTAAGAACATCAGCCCTCTTGTAAACACCATTCAAAACGGCAACAAGGAAAACAAGGAAGTGAACATTCTTTTCAGGAGTATCACCTGGATCAAGAAGATTGATACCGGTATCAGTACCAATCGACCAGTTATTGTGCTTGCCTGAACCGTTGATACCGGCGAAAGGTTTTTCAGCCAGCAACAGGGCAAACCCTTTTTTATCGGCGATTTTTCGCATCACCTCCATGACCAGCAGGTTGTGATCAACGGCGATATTTGCCTCTTCAAAAATCGGGGCAATTTCAAACTGGTGAGGAGCAACCTCGTTGTGACGGGTCTTGGCTGGAATACCAAGCAGATAGAGTTCATGCTCAACATCCTGCATAAAGTCAAGCACACGGTCAGGAATGGAGCCAAAATAGTGATCCTCAAGCTGTTGGCCTTTCGGTGGGAGTGCTCCCAGAAGTGTACGACCGCACATAACAAGATCAGGACGCTCAGCGTAGAATTGTTTATCGACAAGAAAATACTCCTGTTCAATACCGGCGACGGTTTTAACCCGTTTGACACCGCTCACACCAAGCAGCTCAAGCAATCTGATAGAAGACTTGCTTACCGCTTCCATTGAGCGAAGCAGTGGCGTTTTCGCATCAAGCGCTTCACCGTGATAGGAGATAAATACCGTTGGAATACAAAGTGTCAGATCTTTTCCGCCCTTCATAAGAAAGGCAGGACTGGAAGGATCCCACGCAGTATAACCACGCGCCTCAAACGTCGTACGCATTCCACCGGATGGAAAACTGGAAGCATCAGGCTCACCTTGAATAAGCTGTTCACCTGAAAAACGCTCAATCGGCGTGCCATCGCGATCGATTGATAAAAAAGCATCATGTTTTTCGGCGGTGGAACCAGTCATTGGCTGAAACCAGTGGGTATAATGGGTCGCCCCATTCTCCATCGCCCACTCTTTCATGCCATGCGCCACAACACCGGCAATTTCGGCAGTTATTTTTTTACCCGCTTTGATAGTATCCTGCAGTGCCGTAAACTCCTCTTCAGGCAGTTTTGCACGCATGGCTTTATGATCAAAGGTCATCGAACCAAAGTAGGTCGAAACGGGAATTTTACTTTCGCTGTTCAAAAGAGCCTCCTATGTTATGATTTGCGTAATATGAGCTTGTTTGCCTGTAAAAATGCTGTTATTTTTTTGACCTTTTTTCATCAAACGTTGTCAGCACCTGCCTGTCCTGAAGGTTTTTGCGGACAATTTCCGCACAGATTTTCTTGTTTTTCTTCAATTGGGAGAGAACAAAACTGGTGTTTGTTCCAAGGACACCCGGCCAACTCTGTATTCTTGAAAGAAATTGTTCAAGTGAAGCCGTATTGTGGGTCATAACCTTAAGAATATGCGACCCTTCACCGGTGACAGAAAAACACTCCATAATCTCTTCCTCTTTCATCACATGCTCCATAAATGATTTATAGTGCCTCGACGAATCAATCCGTACTCTTACAAAAGCATGGATATCAAAACCAAGCTGCCGTTCATCAACCTCCATAGTAAAGCCTTTGATGATACCTCCCTTCTGCAGCTTGTCAAGCCGTTCACTGACCGATGGTATTGAAAGACCCACAACTTCAGCAAGCTCGCTTAAACGAACCCTGCCGTTCTCTCCAAGAGATTCGATAATTTTAAGGTCGATCAGATCAAGATGGCCAGACATATTTTTTTTCATTTTAACTGTTAGCAGAAATTACATAAAAGTAAGAAAAAACCAACCTATTCTTTAATATCAGTAACTATTTCAATAAGAAACTTAACTAATTTAGGATGGCGACTCTTAATTTGATGTACTGATCAGCAATTTAGTTCAATCCAATCATGAATTCTCGACCTTTATTATAGTAGTACGCAAAATTATTAAAAAAAATTCAGCGACACAGTTACAATCAAATTCATTTCATCCATCAACTGTATTATGCCGCTGAATACAACCCGTCAAACCTCTTCTTTGGTACAGACCCTTCCAAATCGGAAAAATTTCAATATCTTCCGTCCTGCTTTGACTATACAAGCGACACAATCGTTAAAAACCGGTGTTGGGCGAGATGAAGATTTTTTGCAACAAAGCAACATAATTATCCATATATAAAGCACTTAAAGCGACCGAACATTATAAATCCCATGAAAATAGCAATTTTCGGCGCTGGATTGGCCGGCCTTGCAGCAGCAGTGGAACTTGTCGATAAAGGCCACACCGTAGAAATCTATGAAAAACGCAAGGTACTTGGCGGTAAAGTTTCAGTGTGGAAAGACAGTGAGGGTGACTCCATAGAATCGGGGCTGCACATCGTTTTCGGTGGCTACGAACAACTCCAGAGCTATCTGAAGCGAGTTGGCGCACAAGATAACTATCAGTGGAAAGAGCACTCACTTATCTATGCTGAAGAGAACGGTAAACAAACCGTATTCAGAAAAGCCAATTTGCCAAGCCCATGGGGGGAGGTTATGGGTTGTCTCCAGACAGATTTTCTTACACTCTGGGATAAGCTTTCACTGATAAAGGGGCTCTATCCCGCCATTACCGGCAATGAAGCCTATTTCCGCAGCCAGGATAGCATGACCTATTCAGAGTGGCATCGCCGGAAAGGAGCTTCGGACCACTCTCTGCGGAAACTGTGGAGAGCTATTGCCCTGGCCATGAATTTCATCGAGCCTAACGTCATCAGTGCCCGCCCGATGATTACCATTTTTAACTATTTCGGCACCAATTACACGGCAACAAGGTTTGCTTTTTTCCGCAAAAACCCCGGTGACTCGATGATTGAGCCAATTCGTCAATATATCCAGAGCAAGGGGGGACGCATTTTTGTTGATGCAAAACTGAGCAGATTTGAGCTGAACAGCGATGATACCATCAAGGAGGCCGTTCTTCGGGATGGTCATAAAATTGTGGCTGACGCCTATATCTCGGCACTACCTGTCCACAACCTCAAAAAAATTCTGCCGCCACAATGGCTTGCACACAAATATTTCCGAAACCTGCACGAATTTGTCGGCAGTCCGGTAATAAACTGCCAGCTCTGGTTTGACAGGAAAATAACCGACATTGACAATCTCATGTTTTCGCAGGGCACTCTTTTTGCAACCTTTGCCGATGTCTCAATCACCTGCCCGGATGACTTCCAGAACGGGATGGGTACAGCAAATGGCGGCAGTGTCATGAGCCTGGTGCTTGCTCCGGCGCATCAGTTACTGGATATGCCCAATGAAGTTATTACCGAAATCGTCATCAAAGAGATTCATAATCGTTTCCCAAAATCTTGCGACGCCAAACTCCTGAAGTCAACCATTGTCAAAATCCCCCAGTCTGTCTATAAGGCAGTACCCGATGTCGACAAATTCCGCCCTGACCAGATCAGCCCTGTCAAAAACTTTTTCCTTGCCGGTGACTACACCGATCAGCACTATCTTGCTTCCATGGAGGGAGCGGTGCTGAGCGGAAAGCTGGTTGCAGAAAAGCTTCTCAGCAGATTCGGCAACTGAACGGCAGCAGATCCGTGAATTTAATGAAAAAGGCTATGCTTGATTGCCGGATGACCATCGGTCGGCACTGCTACGGATGCACAGCGGGTGCTGGCTCAAGCTATCAGGGAGCTCTGATATGAACAGCGATCACCGACTGCTCGTCATTTTGACCAAAAACCCTGAAGCCGGTCATGTCAAAACCCGCCTGGCGCACACCATAGGCGACAACAAAGCCCTTGAAATCTACGAAATACTCCGCCTCCATACCGCCCGTGTTGCAACACTGGTTGAGGCCGATCGAATGGTTTTTTACTCCCGCTTTATCCCTTCTGTGGATCTCTTTATAGCTGATAATTTCAGCGTCGGGATGCAAAATGGTAATGATCTGGGCGAACGCATGCTGCACGCCATCAGAAATGGATTTGAAAACGGGTATCATCATGTCATACTCATTGGAACGGACTGTTATGAATTGAATTCTCAAATCCTTGAGAAAGCGTTTTCAGCCCTTGATGGATCTGACACTGTTATCGGCCCGGCAACAGATGGAGGATTTTATCTCATCGGCATGAACAAAGTAATACCAGAACTCTTTCTTGACCGGCAGTGGAGTACGCCTGAGGTACTTCAGGAGAGTATCGCAATACTCCAGAAGCTTGGAACCACTTATGAGCAACTTCCTGAGTTATCGGATATTGATACCTTTGACGACCTGAAAAAAAGCACACTATGGACGAGCTTGCCATAAGCATCATTATTCCCACCTGTAACGAAGAGAGTATTATCGCCCGGACGATAGAACAGCTCCTTACGCTGACCGAGCATTTACAAAGAGTAGAGATTATTGTAAGTGACGCCAGTACCGACAAAACACCCGATATACTCTCAACCTTTCCTGTAACCCTCTGCAACAGCGCCAGAGGACGCGCCATACAGATGAACTGCGGAGCTCAACATGCAAAAGGAGATATCCTCTACTTTCTGCACGCCGATACCATCCCACCCAAAACCTTTCTTGAAGATATCCGTTCAGCCGTTGCCTCAGGAAAGGAGGCTGGATGCTTCAGAATGCACTTCGATGATGACCACCCGCTCATGAGCCTCTTTGGATGGTTCACACAGTTCCCGCTGATGATCTGTCGGGGTGGTGACCAATCACTCTTTGTCAAGAGAGAGCTCTTTAATGAAATAGGGGGATTCAACAAAACGATGCTTATCATGGAAGATTATGATATTATCGGCAGAATTGAGCAACTCACTCCCTTCCACATTCTCGATAAAAATGTCACCACATCAGCACGAAAGTATCACAACAACGGCATCATCCCTCTCCAGGCCATCTTCGGAACAATTCATCTCATGTATGCGCTTGGAGTTAACCAGCAGGAGATTATCCGGTACTACAAGGAGCATGTTGTCTGAGGGCGGAGAAAGATTCAGCACTATCAAAATAGCAACGAGAGGTGAACGACTTAGCAAATAAGTTGTTATATTTGGAAAAATTTCATTCAATAATATTCCATTAATTCACTTTATAATTATGGCTGCAGAAGAACTCAGCAAGTCGGCAGGTACACCTGCCTCGACAAGCAATACGGAAACCAATGTCGGAAATGGTGACATGGCTCATCTGATCGGAAGCGTGGGCTCTTTGATTGACTCAACAATAGTGACGGTGCAGGAAGCTATCAGTTCGGTAAGCTCAGCAACTGGACAGATTATAGAAGGCGTCTCCTCTACAATCAAATCCGAGCCCATACAGGAGGTGATCAACTCGGTAAGTTCCGTTACCGGACAAATTTTTACCGGTGTCGCCTCTACCATTACGGCTGAATCAATTCAGGAAGCAATTAATTCAGTCAGTTCCGCTACTGGCCAATTGATTGACGGTGTCACTTCCACCATCAATTCACAACCCGTACAGGATATTTTCAACAGCGTCACCTCTGTTTCGGGGCAACTGATTGATGGTGTTACCTCATCCACACAGAACTCTTTTCAGGAACTCGGCAAATTGTGGACCGGGCTGATCGAAAACCTGAACGCCGTTGGCAGCTCGAACCAGGTACAAAATCTTTTCAACAACGTCAGTGCAGGGCTTGGTCAGCTCATGAACAACTCCTTCATGCCGGGGATGTCGGGGATGTCGGGAAGTCGTCCAAAAAAAGATGTCACAGAGATCATCTTTACCCCCAAAGAGAATGTTGTTGCGCCGGTTAAAGAGATTACCCCTGCCCCAAAAGAGATTCCTGTTGCTCAATTTCAAAAGAACAGAGTTTGAAGAGCGGACTTCTCAAGTCATGTTGAGCGAAGTTACACCAACCCCTGAAAGGACAGGTGCTTCGCTCACTGTGGCAAACATAGCTTATCGAGATCCTGTTCCTGTATGACCAAAACCGCCTTCACCTCGCACCGTTGACCCAAGCTCCTCAACCTCTTCAAAATGAACCTGTTCAACCCTTGCTACGACCATTTGCGCAATACGGTCACCATGGCTGACGGTAAACGGCTCCCTCCCGTAATTAATGAGGATAACTTTAACTTCCCCGCGATAATCAGCATCAATTGTTGCCGGAGAGTTTGGCAGAGAGATCATTGAGCGCAAGGCAAGCCCGCTCCTGGGACGAAGCTGCGCCTCATACCCTTCGGGAAGTTCAATGGCAAATCCTGAAGGGATGAGAGCTGTTGAAAAGGGTTCAAGCGTCACAGGCTCTTTGAGGCAGGCAGAAATATCCATTCCTGCAGCATGCGTAGTTGCATAAACCGGCACTATTGCTTGTTTGTCGAGACGAACTATCTTTACCTTGAGCATTGGTGAGAAAAGGCTTTGTTATAAAGAGTGATCATAAAAAAATGCAATATAACAGATAAACCACAGGACAATTGGAACATTCACCAGATACAGTGTATGCGCTTGCATTTGGCGCCCACCCCGATGATGTCGAGCTTTCATGCGGAGCAACGCTGCTTAAAATCATGAGCGAAGGGAAAAACGTTGCGGTATGCGATCTCACCAAAGGCGAAATGGGGACACACGGCACCCCTGAAACAAGAAAAAAAGAGGCTGCAACTGCAACGTCACTGATGGGCTACCAGAGCCGAGCCACCCTTGACCTGGGCGACTCCAAACTCTTCCATAACGAAGAGAACATTGCTGAAATTATCAAGGTGATCAGAACGTTCAGACCAACGGTGGTGTTTGCCAACCCACCCGACGAACGCCACCCTGACCACATCAAAGCCTCAAGGCTGGTGACGGATGCCTGCTACTATGCCGGGCTGCAACAACTCACCACCACCATAAAAGGCAGATCACAAGAGCCCCACCGTCCCAAACACCTGCTCTACTATATCCAGTTCAAACACCTTGACCCAAATATTATCGTTGACATCTCAAAAACATTCGAGGCCTCAAGAAAAGGCGTTCTCGCCTTCGGAACACAGTTCTTTAAGGAGGGAACGGCGGAAGAACCAACAACACTAATCAAGCGACGGGAATTCCTCACCGGCCTCGAAGCCCGGGCCCGCTACCTTGGGGAACAAATCGGTACACTCTACGGCGAAGGGTTCAAACTCTCCGGCACGTTAGGGATAAGCTCTTTTACGAAAGTCTTTTGATAAAGGATGCTGGTGACCCCTGTGTAATAATACGATTCGTTTACTGCTGCTGGCAATAACCACCCCGCCCATGCGGGGCACCCCTCCAGAGGAGGGGAATTAAGAAGAGGAGCTGCGAGTGAAAATTCCCCTCCATCGGAGGGGTGGCAGGCGAAGCCTGACGGGGTGGTCACAAATGCAATCAAGCAACACCTGAACGAGTATTTTTATGCGCAACACAATAAAAATATTACACTTTATTTATAAGTGTTGGCAAAAAGCATTTCATACTCCTCTTGAGTTCCCTGATCGGCTGTCTTTACCCTGATTTTTTCAGGAATAGTTTGATGAACTGCATGAAAGTCCATGACACAGGATGGTGAGGAAAAATAGATCTCGTCAATATACTCGAGCTCTAAAGCTTCATCCCGCTCATTGGCAGTATGCTCGGCACTCTCACGCTTGCAGGTAAAATATACCTTTACAGAGTCAGCAGCATTGGTCATGCTGAAATCTTCCCCTGCTATCACTATTTTTTTCTTTTTTGAATACCAGTTATTCTCAATGGAGTGTCGAATATTATCACCAATAATAAGAAGGGCCGGTGAATAAACCTGCTTGTCTCCTTTTCTCAACTCACCCAATGTCCCGGTAATAATTTTCTGATTGTACCTCGTCGCATTCTGCACAATAGCGACAGGCGTAGTGTCGCCACGCCCCTTTAATGCCACAGCATCAAGCACCTCATGAACCGTAGAGGCTACCATGTAGTAAACAAGAGTATCCGTATCAGGAACCGGGATTTTACTGACCGGATGACCAGTACAAAACGCGACCGAGGAGGAGACTTTTCTCATCGTCAGAGGTATCTCTGTATAGGCGCTGGCACCATGTGCAGCGGTAATACCTGGTATAATCTCGTACCCTATCCCATTCTCTCTCAGCACCTCTATCTCTTCGCCACCACGGCCAAAAATAAAGGGATCTCCACCTTTGAGCCGTGCAACTATTTTTCCATCCCGCGCATGACGAAGAATCTCTTCGTTGATGGCATCCTGTTCAAAATGGTGACTGTCTTTCCGTTTGCCGGTATAGATTTTAAGCGCACTGAATTGAGCAACAAGGTCACTGCTGACCAGATCATCATAAAGGATAACATCAGCCTCATGCAAAACCCTGGCGGCCTTTACGGTCAGCA
>CAIWUU010000151.1 GCA_903915955.1 uncultured Chlorobiaceae bacterium
TTGAATACATTGAAGTATTTTATAACAGAAAACGGAAACACTCAACGTTAGGCTATAAATCGCCTGTTGAGTTTTTACGCAATAAACAACAAATAATAGTTATGGCTTCTTAATGTGTCCATTTTTCTGTTGCAAGTTCATTTTGTTCTTGAGCTGTTCAAGTACAGCTTTGCCGTCGGAACCGATGGGCAGGGTGTGCTATCGGGTGATGCGCCGGTGTTTTTAAAGCGCTGGAAAGACAGCCGTCAATTTGAGCGATGCTTTGAAGCGCTTTCGGATGAGTGTGCCGGGATTTTGCGCATTGAACAGAAACTGGAGGGGCTGGATTTTCGTCACCTGATTGAGCTCGATTATTTCCGCTTGATTGACAGGAAAATTATCAGTGATCTGGTTCTGGCTCTTGCCTCGCAGACGGTGTTCAGCCATGAGGTGACTCAGTGGGTCCGCCAGCGCCGTCAAGGCCACTGGTTCGAAGAGTTTCAGCACCTCTACGAGGCGGTGGAGTATGCTGCACTGTTTATGCATGCCATCGAAGAAGCAAAACTGGATATGGGCTCCATGGCTGACGGCGTGCAGCAGTACAGCCGATTCTGGTTTCGGCTCGATCAGTTCTACCGAAAATTTATTTACCATGTCAGTATCTCCGGTCAGGCCTCGCTGATGGCTGAATTGAGCGAAAAAGTAGAAAATCTCTACTCCAACAACTATCTCTTGAAGCTGAACGACCGGTGGCAGTCGTTCGTTGACAAAACCGATGCATGGGAGGCATCTCCTGTTCTTTTACAGAAGAGTGTTTTCGAGCGGTTTGTACAGCCATTTCTCTCAAAGAAGAATAAAGTCTGTGTCATTATTTCCGATGCGTTACGCTACGAAATCGGTGATGAATTACTCACGCTTATTCGGCAGGAAGACCGGTATGATGCACAGTTGGAACCGCTGCTCGCAATGCTGCCAAGCTATACACAGCTTGGTATGGCCGCACTTTTGCCGAACAGAGTGCTGGAGCTTGCAGATAACGAGAGCGGAACGGTGATGGTGGATGGGCTCAGCTCGCAGGGCACGGCCAATCGCACCAAAATTCTCAGCCAGTCTGCTTCTTGGCGTGGTACTGCAATCAAGGCAGATACTCTCATGGCGCTGAAAGGTGAGGAGTGTCGGGCATTGGTGCGAGACCACGATGTGCTCTATCTCTATCATAATCGGATTGATACTACCGGTGACAAGCGTGAATCGGAAGAGCGGGTTTTCGAGGCTGTTGAGGAGTGCTTGCAGGATCTTCTCAAGCTGATCAAAAAGCTTGCTGGAGCGAACGCAACGAACCTGCTGGTCACTTCAGATCATGGATTTATTTACCAGAATCGTGCTCTTGACGAGAGCGATTTTTCAGCAGAGGAGGCTGCGGGTGACCTGATTCTTTTTCGAGATCGGCGATTTGTTCTTGGGAAGGGTCTGAAAGAGGCTCCGGGTCTCAGGAAGTTCAATGCTGCCCAGCTTGGACTGAAGGGAGATATGGAGGTGCAGATTCCGAAATCAATCAATCGTCTGCGTCTCAGGGGTTCTGGCAGCCGTTATGTTCATGGTGGAGCTTCGTTGCAGGAGGTGGTGATTCCCCTCATCAGGATCAATAAAAAGCGGCAAAGCGATCTTTCGGTTGTTGACGTGGATATTATTTGTGGCACCAGCTCGGTTATCACATCCGGGCAGTTTGCCGTCGTGTTCTATCAGTCGCAGCCGGTTACCGAAAAAGTTCAGGCAAGGACTTTTGTTGCCGGGATTTATACTCTTGCTGGAGATCTTATTTCCGATTCCCATAACCTGATTTTTGATGTTACCTCGGATAATTCCAGGGATCGTGAGCGGCAGGTTCGTTTTCTGTTGACCAGCAAAGCTGATGAGGTGAACGGTCAGGAAGTTATTTTGAGGCTGGATGAAAAATATTCAGGGACTTCCCACTACAGCGAATACAAGTCCATCCGATATCTTATGCGGCGTTCATTTACCAGCGATTTTGATTTTTGAGTTGTCAGTTGTCAGTAATCAGTAATCAGTAATCAGTTGTCAGTGGGGGAGGGGTTTTATGAAATTTGAGGATATGGAGATTTGGAAGCGGTCGGCGAGGCTTTCGGCTGAGTTGTACAAGTCGTTTGCTGATTGTAAGGATTTTGGTTTCAGAGATCAGATAACCCGTTCAGGCTTATCTATTCCGAGCAACATTGCCGAGGGCTCAGAGAGAAGTTCAAATAAAGACTTCATCAGGTTTTTGCAATATTCAAAGGGCTCATGTGGTGAACTGAGAACGCAAATTTATATCGGAATAGACATTGGCTATATCCAGAAATCTCAAGGTAACGCCTGGGTGAACGAAACCAGAGAAATATCCGCCATGCTGGTAGGCTTCATCAACTCAATAAAAAAACACCCAACACCCAAAAGCTGACAACTGAAAGCTGACAACTGAAAACTAATGACTCCATTAGACCAAAAAATAAACACCCATTTTGCCGGACTTGTTGTCCGCAAAGATCTTGTCAAAACGGTCAAGGGAAACGCTATTGTGCCGACGTATGTTCTTGAATATTTGCTGGGGCAATATTGTGCCACAAGTGACGATGCTTCGATTCAGACCGGTATTGAGACTGTCAAAGAGATTCTGCGCAAACACTATGTTCACCGGAGCGAAGCAGGATTGGTACGTTCCACCATCAAGGAGAAGGGACGATATAAGGTTATCGACAAGATCAGCGTTGCACTCAATGATAAAACCGACGCTTATGAGGCTGAGTTTTCAAATCTTGGAATCAAAAAGGTGCTTGTTGATTCGGGAACGGTCAAGGCTCATCCAAAATTACTGGTTGGCGGCGTATGGTGCATTGCTGATATTGAGTACGAGTTCAAGGAGGAGAAGAATGCGGTGCCGTGGATCCTTTCGATACTGAAGCCGATTCAGTTATCCCGCTTTGATTTTGATAGTTATGTCGAAGCCCGCAGCCAATTCTCCACCGACGAGTGGATTGATCTGCTTACCCAGAGCATCGGTTTCAACCCGGAGCATTTTGATCGGCGCGGCAAGTTGATGCAGCTTGTAAGGCTGATTCCCTATTGCGAGCGCAATTACAACCTTATTGAGCTTGGTCCGAAGGGAACAGGGAAGTCGCATATCTATTCTGAATTTTCTCCACATGGTATGCTTATCTCCGGTGGTGAGGTGACGGTGCCCAAGCTTTTTGTGAACAACTCTTCAGGCAAAATTGGCTTGGTTGGTTACTGGGATGTGGTTGCTTTTGACGAATTTGCCGGAAAGCAAAAGCGCGTGGACAAGGCGCTGGTTGATATCATGAAAAACTACATGGCTAACAAGTCTTTCTCACGGGGTGTTGAAACCCTCGGAGCTGAAGCCTCCATGGTCTTTGTCGGTAATACTTGTCATACCGTGCCCCACATGCTCAAGCACTCAAACCTCTTTGACGACCTGCCCGACAAGTTTTATGATTCAGCTTTTCTTGACCGGCTCCATTTTTACCTGCCAGGCTGGGAAGTTGATATTATTCGGGCTGAAATGTTTTCCAGCGGTTATGGGTTTGTTGTCGATTATCTGGCAGAGATTCTCCGCTCACTGCGCAACCACGACTACTCCGACCGCTATCAAGAGCTTTTTTCGCTCTCCACTGATCTTTCAACCCGCGACAGAGATGGTATCAACAAGAGCTTTTCGGGGCTCATGAAGATCCTTTTTCCACAGGGAGAGGCTTCACAGGAAGAGATTGAAGAGTTGTTGAACCTTTCTGTTGAAGGGCGGAAAAGGGTGAAAGAGCAGGTGATGCGGATTGATTCTACCTATCCAGAAGTCCATTTTTCGTATAGTAATGATGCTGGTCAAGTAACGATGGTCAAGACGCAGGAGGAAGAGCTTTTTGGCTATGAATACAA
>CAIWUU010000152.1 GCA_903915955.1 uncultured Chlorobiaceae bacterium
CTTGAACTTGCGCTTATACATTATTTTTCAGGTGCAAGGGTTTTGGGCTATTTCCTCCATTTTCCCTGCACAAATATATGAAAAATATAGATTTAATCAAATATAAAATATAGCTTTAGCGCTTTTTCAGCAGACCCTAATGATCAGTTATATGCATCGAGAAAAGGTTATGAATAGGGTCACACATAAAGAAAACGAACGAGCTTTGATCAACATTGCACGTTTCTTGCCATCCAATCGGGTAGAGCAACTGGTTGATTTTGCCCGGTTTCTGGAAGCTCAGATTTTGAGTGAAAATCTCATCAAGGAAGAAGGTATCCAGGAGATAGATGCAGATAATGAGCATTGGGATGCACTGATGGCAACGGATAAAGCACAGTCATTATTGGAAAAAATGGCTGGTGAAGCATTGGCTGAACATCAAGCAGGCAGGACAAAGCCAATGGCATTCAATCATAAAGGTGGTATTGAGCCAGGATGAAATCCGTCACGACTTCACAGTCCAGGAAGCTCTAAGAGGCATTACCGGAAGAGGTGCAGCATCGTGCAGACAGAGCTTATGAGTTATGGTAGATCAATCCTCAAGCTCATGGACTCTATTTCAAGCGCGTTGATAAGCAAAAGCCAGTTTATTCCGTTCGCATTGGTAAAGGCTATCGAGCGATGGGTATACTTGAGGCAGAAGTCATTCTCTGGTTTTGGAGAGGGCATCACGATGTGTATGACCGTATGCTCGAAAATCTTTAGCTCGTTGCTCGGATTTCTGAGGGTAGATTTTGTAATATTTTCTGAAGAAGCGTATTAGTTCCATCAATAGTGAGCGGACTGATGTCCAATTAATCATATCGTTGCCATTATCAGCGAAGGAGAGTTCAAATGTCCGATGCACTTTTAAGTTCGGTATTATCTGCAGTTATTGCAGGTGTGTTTACTCTTGTTGCTAAACGTATGGAATCCAGCCATGCACATGATGATGCCAAGGCAGTAGCTTCTTCAACGCCAGCATTAACAGCAACAAGTCCGACTGCACAGCCAGTCGGAGGTACGATCAACTATGGCTCAGCCCTGAAGCATATCGGTATTCTGCAGTTTCTGCTCAATATTGTTGGTTTTCTTGTTGGCATCATTGTGGGTGCAACGGGAGCAGGTACGGAAACGCTCATTTTGATGGCGTTGTTTATTGGGACGATTGTGCTCATTGCCGGATTCTTCTGGTCGGCTTTATCAGTCGAGAAGTCCATGATATGGAAGCACCTGGTTGTTGTGGCTCTTGGCGTTGCTATCACCACCTTGATCATTAACTCTATTATTCTGCAAATACCGTTGTCACTTCTCAGTCTTGCAGTTGCACTGGCGCAAAACTTTTCATGTATGGGTATCGGTGGATTTATTGCCAAGGCAGTAAAACAATAATTGGGGATTTTTTCTTACCTTTCGCCTTCATGCACAGCCACACAACCATAAATAAAATTTTCTGCACATGTCTGATCCTGTTATCAAGCGGGCGCTGGTCTCTGTATCTGATAAAACCGGTATTGTGGATTTCTGCCGGGAGCTTTCGCTCCTTGGCGTCGAGATTTTTTCAACAGGTGGTACCCTGAAGTCACTTCAGGATGCAGGTGTCAGTGCGGCCTCCATTTCAACTATCACCGGGTTTCCGGAAATTATGGATGGAAGGGTTAAAACGCTCCACCCCAAAATACATGGTGGACTGCTTGCCGTCAGAGAGAATGCTGACCATGTGAAGCAGGCGGCAGAGAATGGTATCAGCTTTATTGATATGGTTGTGGTGAACCTCTACCCATTCGAGGCAACCGTAGCCAAACCAGATGTGACGTTTGAGGATGCTATTGAGAATATTGATATCGGTGGCCCTTCGATGCTTCGGAGTGCGGCCAAGAATAATGAGTCGGTAACGGTTGTTACCGACAGTGCCGATTATGCGCTTGTGCTGCAGGAGATGCGGGAGAATAACTGCGCGACCAAAAGGGCCACCCGTCTTTTGCTTGCCTTGAAGGTGTTTGAACTCACCTCCCGTTATGACCGTGCCATTGCCTCTTATCTGGCAGGAGCTGTCGGAGGAGCGCAGTCTGAGGCGGCAACCAGAATGACGGTCAGCCTTGAACGTGAGCTCGATATGCGTTACGGTGAGAATCCTCATCAAAGTGCAGGGCTCTACCGCCTGACCGATGAGAACGGAACCCGCTCATTTGAAGACTTTTTTGAGAAACTGCATGGCAAGGAGCTCTCCTACAACAACATGCTTGACATTGCCGCAGCCGTCTCCCTGATCGAGGAGTTCCGCAATGAAGAGCCGACAGTCGTTATTATCAAGCATACTAACCCGTGTGGTGTTGCGCAGGCCTCGACGCTTGCTGAAGCCTATCGCAGGGCCTTTTCAACCGATACCCAGGCTCCTTTTGGGGGCATTATCGCCTTTAACCGTCCTCTTGATATGGAAGCTGCAAAGGCGGTCAATGAAATCTTTACTGAAATTCTCATTGCTCCAGCTTTTGAGGATGGCGTCCTTGAGATGCTGATGAAGAAAAAAGATCGCAGGCTTGTGCGGCAGACCAATGTCATGCCTAAAGGTGGGTGGGAGTTCAAGTCCACACCATTCGGAATGCTCGTTCAGGAACGTGACAGCAAAATTGTTGCAAAAGAGGATCTCACCGTTGTCACCAAACGGCAGCCGACCGAAGAGGAGATTGCAGACATGATGTTTGCCTGGAAGATCTGCAAGCATATCAAGTCGAACACGATTCTCTATGTTAAAAATCGCCAAACCTTCGGTGTCGGCGCTGGTCAGATGTCGCGTGTTGACTCTTCAAAAATCGCACGCTGGAAAGCTTCGGAAGTGGGGCTTGACTTGCATGGATCAGTTGTGGCTTCAGATGCCTTTTTCCCGTTTTCCGATGGTCTTCTCGCCGCTGCTGAAGCTGGCGTGACGGCAGTCATTCAGCCCGGAGGTTCCATTCGTGATAGCGATGTTATTGAGGCCGCCGATGCCAATAATCTCGCCATGGTCTTCACTGGCATGAGGCATTTCAAGCATTGATAGGGTAACTTGCGCCCATAAGACGTCGTCTCTCATCCCGGCAAATGGAAGGCTGGGATGAGGAGCGGACCTTAATAACGGAATTCAAAAGCCACCTTTTCCGTCTTCATATTGTCCCTGATTTTTTCATATTATTCTCCACTGCCCGAGCATTGCGTTTCAGCCGTCGAAGCCCGATGCGGAAAATCGGTGTTCCATAAAAGAGCTCCCGAAATCCTGACTTGGTGAGGTTCAGTACTCTCTCCATCGAAATGTTCACCAATTCTTCCCGCACCTTGAACGCCTTATTTGCAGTGATACTTGTCTGCTGGTTATAAGGACAAACTTCCTGGCAGAGATCACACCCGAACATCCAGTCGCCAATCATCGCAGCCTCTTCTGCCGTAAATTCCCGTTTCAGCTCTATTGTCAAGTAGGAGATACATTTCGAAGCATCAATTTTTCCCGCTTCCACCAATGCTCCTGTGGGGCAATGTGTAAGGCAATCACCGCAACTTCCACAGTAGTTGGGGAGAGTAAATTTTGATGAAGGTATCTCCCTGTCAAGAAGTATCTCTCCGAGAAAAAGATAGGAGCCAGCAGAGGGTACCTTCAGGAGGGTGTTCTTTCCTGTTTTTCCAATGCCCGCCTCTTCCGCCCAGTTTTTTTCAAGAAGCGGAGAGCTGTCCACCGTTATACGTGCATGAAGAGGTTCAGCAACAAGGATCTCAATCTCGGCAAGGAGCTCTTCAAGTTTTGACCTTACAACAGTGTGGTAGTCGTCAATGATCGCATATTTCGAAATTTTCGGAAGGCCTGCCTGACGTTTGAGAGGATAGTTATAGCTGATTACGGTCGAAATGATCGTCCTCAAACCAGGAAGCAGCAGGGAGGGATCAGCCCGCTCTTCCATCCGGCTCTCAAGGTAATGCATTTCACCATTTCGGTGCTCATGAACCATGGCAGTAGCACGCAGGATGGCAAGTGTTTGGGGTAAAGGAGCTGAAAAACCAATGGCAGCGAATCCCAGTTGTGCAGCCGCTTTCCTGATGTTGTGTGCAAGATCGGTAGAGTGGTCACTCATGGTATCGTGCGGCTTTTTGGATGAGTTGATTCGATGGTTAAAGGGAATTTAGAAAAAAGGGATAAACCTGGGGTGAACTAAAGCTTGTCCAGACGAAAGGTTTGTTGCGGAAGGGTTGCTTGACCAACTTATTATCGTTAAAATGAAGGGGTAATGTTCAGAATAGTGATTTCCCACTGGTTAACGCTCTTTGCTCTTTTATGGGACGACGTCAGTTTATTAAAAAAATGCTGTTGCGCGCTGGTGCTGGTGTTGGTGTTGCTGCAGCAGGATTTGTTGGCTATTACCAGCCGAGAAGAGAGTTTTATCAGCGGGGTGGAGCCGAATCGGATGAGATACTGAGACTTCAGGGAACAAAAAAGGTGGTGGTGGTGGGTGGTGGCCTTGCGGGAATCAGCAGCTCGCTTGAGCTGGCCGCTCGGGGTTTTGAGGTGACGCTGGTGGAGTCTTCGGCTGCCCTGGGTGGTAAGCTGACCGGTTGGGATCTTGACGCTCTTGGGGAGCGGTTTCCGGTGGAGCACGGGTTTCATGGTTTTTTTGAGCAGTATTACAATCTCAAAGAGATGTTTGCATCTGCTGGTATAGAGCAGGATGTTTTTTCGCCATCTCCTGGTTATCCTGTCATTTTTAAAAACTCTCCTGAAGAGATATTTGGCCAGATGTCGAAGTTCTTTCCCTTCAATGTTTTTTTGATTATCGGCCAGTCTCGCAGGCTTGATATGGCTGCTTTTCTGAAAAACTTCAAGGGTCTCTCTTCTGCAGGTGAGCTTTTCAGATACGAGTACAAAAAGACCTTCTCCAGGTATGATTCGATTGATTTCATGACCTATTGCCGTCAGGGGAATACCTTGCCTGCCTTTGTTGATACGGTGCTCCACCCTTTTGCTGATGCGACGATGAACCGTATGGAGAAGTTGTCAGCGGCAGAGGCGTTACGCTATTTCCATTTCTATTTTATGGGGAGTCCGGAGGGGCTTGCCTTTACAATAACCAATCGCGATTGTATGACGGCGCTTATCAATCCTCTTGAGAGCAGACTGAAGCAACTTGGGGTGAGGATCCGGAAAGGCACTATGGCAAGGAGTCTGAAGGTCGAAGGGGGAAAGGTTTCCGGAATTGTTGTGGATACGCAGGAGAGAGGCCGTGCACTCATACTCCGCATTGATGCATCGGCAGTACCGGAAGAGGGCTTTGCGGCGTTTGTTACTGATGATGGAGTGCCTGTGATGGTGGGGCGGAAGGGTAGCGGATATCTCGCGTTCGATGGTCGTTGTACCCATATAGGCTGTCCGGTTACTCCAGATGCTCTTACCGGTGGGTTTCACTGTCCTTGCCATGCAGGCCGTTATGATGCCTCTGGCACTCCGGTGAGTGGGCCGCCCAAGGCTCCCCTTGCAAAGCTTGCCGTGAAACAGGAGGGTAAGAGCCTTGTTGTGCGTCACGATGGCGCGATCGGTGTTTATGATGGTGAACTGATTGCCTGCGATTATTGTGTGGTTGCCACTGACGTCAGGGGTGCCCGCAGTTTCATAAAAGCTTCTGGATTGAACCAGCCCGAGTTTGAGTCGAATATTGCATCGCTTGGCGAGTCGGATCCTTATGCCGTTTACCGCCTCTGGATAGATCGGTCGATTGATTCAGCCGATTTCCCCTTCTATACGGTTTCGGGTTATACCTACACCGATTCAATCTCTCTCTATTCACAGTTTCAGGAGCCCTATATTTCATGGGCTAAAAAGTATGGAGGAGCAGTTGTTGAGCTACATGCCTACGCTATTGCACCCAATGACATTCGGCCTGAAGAGGAGATTAAGGCGACGATGCTGCAAGAGCTCTATGCCATGTTTCCTGAGACACGGAAAGCGAAGATCCTGCATGAGCTCTTCATGCAACAGTCCAACTTTTCACGGTGGGCTCCAGGTGATCACGCTCATCGGCCCGGTGTTGAAACCCCTTTTTCAAATCTTTTTCTGGCTGGAGATTGGGTAAAGGTTGATGCGCCGGTTTTTTTGATGGAGGCAGCAGCCTTCACCGGACGCATGGCTGCAAATACTATCTTCCGGCAGGAGTCGCTGAAACCAACGCCACTTCCTATTGTGCCAATGGATGGTCTGTTTGCCTGAGTTGCAAGCCAAGGCATTGTGCAACGGTGTTATGGAGCAGCGGGCGGAATTTACGGATTCTGATGTTCTCTGCTGTGGGATAGACCCTGTTGCTGAGGAGAATAACCGCAAGCTCCTTTTCTGGATCAATCCATAGGCTTGTTCCGGTGAAGCCGAGATGACCGTAGGAGGTGTTTGAAAAATAGTCTCCCGCTGAGGAGTGGCCATCAGATGAGCGCAGATCCCATCCCAATGCCCTTGGCGAGTTGCTTCGGGAGAGAAATTTTGTGAGAGTCGATTTCTGAAAATAGAGGTGGTTATGCATCGTTCCACCGTTCATCAGCATCGCAGTCATACGGAGAAGGTCACCTGTTGTGGAGTACAACCCGGCATGTCCTGCAACTCCGCCAAGAAGCGCGGCATTCTGGTCGTTGACCAGCGGACGCTGGGTAGTGAATGGCCAGAGGGTGTCGTTGTCCACAGGGGCAATTCTCCCTGACATCGATAGTGGAGGAGTGAACATGGTTGCTGTCATGCGGAGTGGCTTGCCAAAACGCTCCTGAAAGTTTGATGCAAGTGATCTGTTCGTGATGGTTTCAACGATTCTCCCAAGGAGCATGAAACCAAGATCACTGTAAAGGGTTGTTGTGCCTGGCACAGAGAGCAGGGTATCAGCGTCAATAGCGCTGAAAAGTGCTTCGGGTGTGGCACAGCTTTTTGCAAAAAAAGAGTGGGCTCTCAAGCCTGAGGTGTGGCGCAGCAGATGCTCAATGGTGATTTTTTTCTTACCGTTTCGTCCAAAATCTGGCAGGTACGTTGCCACTGCTGCCTGGATGGAGAGAGAATCCCGTTCAACAAGCTGCATGACAATGCTGGTCGTAGCGACAGCTTTTGTAAGCGAAGCAAGATCGTAGATGGTTGTTGTATCTACGGGAGTGCTGTCGGGCGCATACGTCATCCTGCCAACTGCTTTGTGAAAAGCAACCTTGCCTTTGTAGATCACAGCTACACTTGCCCCAGGAAACACAGAGTCATCTACTGCTTTTTCAAGAGCCGTTTCAAGTGGTTTGAAATTGTATGCAAGCGCCTGTTCCTGCACCGCCATGCTTAGCCCGATATAGAGCATGAGTGATGCCAGAGTACAGCGGAGCAAAGGCATGGCGGTCACCTGTTAAAAGAGTGAGAACTTTACATAGCGCTTCGGGTGCGATTTGAGATCGACGAGCAGAGAATCCAGTGAAGAGAGCGTTCGTGACAGGTTATTATACAATGCAGGATTGGAGGAAAGTTGCCCCAGCGTGCCCTTTTCATTGTTCAGTTTGCTTATCAGCAATTCAGTTTTTGACGCAGTCTGGTTAAGCTTTTCAAGGGTTTCTGTGGTATTTTTTGCCATTAATTTGTCATTGAGAAGCTTAGGAAGAAGGCCCTCTCCACGTGATGCTTTCTGTGACAAGGTTGAGAGTTCGGCGGATGTTGTTTTCAGGCTGGTGACGGTTTCGGCAAGCTCTTTTCCCATCTGCTCATCAGTGAGAAGCTTGCCAGCCATCCCCTTGCCGCTGTTCAAATGATCAAGCAGTTCATTAATTTGATCGAAGGCTTTATTGGCGCTGGCAGTAAGATTGGCCATGCCGGTTTCCGTTGCAAGGGAGATAAAATCCCCATCTTTAACGGCAGTTCCTTTTCCTGTTACAATATCAATATATTTATCCCCCAAAACGCCAAGGGATTTAATGGTGGCTTTGGAATCTTTTGTGACGAGGGGAGCATACTCCTCTTTCAGTTTCAGGTCGGCGACCACAAAGAGTGAGTCGTGGCTTCTGACAAAGTTCATTTTTGAGACCGTGCCTATTTTTTTACCGGAGACGGAGACAAAGTTGTTCTCTGCAAGGCCCTGCACATCTCTCGAAAGTATTTTTACAGTCGTTGTGCTGGAAAACAGGTTGGTATTTTTACCGATGACCAGTCCGATCCAGGCCGCAAAACCGATGCCGAAAATGAAAAATATTCCAGTCTTCAGATCGCTCCATTTCAAAGCGTTCGGATTTTTCATACAGGTAAAGATCTTAAGTGAAGGTTATAATTCAAGAATGTTGTCAGAAAGAATCGAACGTATAAAGGGATGGTTGGCCTCATGAAGCTTTTCGGTCACATCGTCGAAAATAATTTCGCCCTGGTAGAGCACAGCAACAGAGTCGGCAACATTGAAAACGTCGTCAATGATATGGGTAACAATGACCGCGCCAAGGTTGTTGTTTTTTCGAAGCGAGCTGATGAGCGACAAGATTTTTTTTGAGCTGACGGGATCAAGTCCTGCGGTTGGTTCATCAAAAAGGATCATGTGCGGTTTGAAGATCATTGCTCTTCCTATGGCGACCCTGCGCCGCATTCCTCCACTCAGGTTCTCTGGAAGCTGCTCTTCATACCCTTCGAGTCCGGCGAACTGTATCTGTTCAGCAACTCTGCGGCTTATCTCTTCTTCCGGGAGTCTCATGTTTTCGCGAAGAAAAAATCCAAGATTCTGGCTTATGGTCATTGAGTCGAAAAGCGCATTTCCCTGAAATACCATCCCCATTTTTCTCCGAATCGCATAAAGGCTGGTCTCGTTCATGTTGGTGATGTCTGTTCCGTCAACAATGACCTGCCCTTTGTTTGGTTTTATAAGGCCAAGCATCAGCTTGAGAATGGTACTTTTTCCGACACCGCTCGGTCCAAGGATTGCCTTGATGGTGTTATCCTTGATGCACAGTGAGACGTTTTTGAGGATCTCCCTTTCGCCATATTTCAAACCGACCTGTCGTAGTTCAATCATTCGATCACATGTTTTCCAGTACTATCTTTGAAACGTAAAAATTGGCAATCAGCACAAGCCCTGATGAAACAACAATGCCTTTAATGGTTGAACGCCCGACCCCGGATGTTCCTCCCCTTGCAGAAAAACCGTTAAAGCTGCTGACAAGCGTTATAATGATGGCAAAGACGGGGGCCTTAAGAAACCCGACGACAAAGTCTTTGGCTACCAGTCGCGGATAAACAGCATTCCAGAATATTCCGGGATCAAGCCGGTGATAGTGTTCGGCCATGTATGCAGCGCTCTGCAAGCCAGCAAAGTCAGAGAAGGCCGTTAACGGCAAAAACATGATGAGTGCAGCGAGCAGCCGGGGAGTGACAAGTTTTGCAATAGGATCTGTACCGAAAGCGCGAAGTGCATCAATTTGTTCTGATATCTGCATGGCACCAAGCTCTGCGCCGTTTCTTGACCCAAATCGTGCAGAGAGCATGAGACCCATAAGCAGCGGTCCAAGTTCGCGGATTACTGACAGCGCAGTCGAACGTCCCAGCATGGTTTTGGCTCCAAAATCTTCGAGCAGATTGCCCACCTCAATGGCAAGAAGAGCGCCGATAGAGACTGCACTGACCAGCACAATGGGCAGGGAGTCGGCACCGCATATTTTGGCCTGATCAAGCACATCCCGCCAATATTGCTTTGCCTTCGGGATGGCGACAAAGGCCCTGATCGAAAACCAGAAAAACTCCTGCATGGTGAAGAAAAAAACCTTCATGTCCAGGATAAGCTTCTCTTGCAGGGTTCGAGTGAACGCTATGATGCCAGAGGGAGATCGTTGAGTTTTCATGCGTGCAAAAGTCGGCTTTTCATTTTTGCGACCCACTCGCAGGGGATCGTGACCTTGCCGAAGAGATCGTCATCTCGTTCTCTTATACCGTGATAGTCTGAACCTCCTGAAAAGAGCAGAAAGTACTCGTTGGCAATTTCACGATAATAGTTCTGCCTGTAGGTGTCGTGAGAAGGGTGTACAATTTCAATGCCATCAAGCCCGAAGGTGATCAACTGTTTCAGTGTCTCATCGGAGACGTTCTGGGCTGGATGTGCAAGAAATGAGAGGCCCGAGGCCTTGTTGATAAGGCTTATGACATCCGCAGGATGTGTTTCAATGCTTTTGACGTATGCCGGACTGTGAGCGCCGAGATATTTGCTGAATGCTTCGCTGAAGCTCTTCACATAGCCGACATCCTGAAGCACTGCTGCAATATGGGGGCGTCCAACACTTCCATTCTGAGCTTTGACGATTATCTGTTCAATACCAATCTTGACCCCCATTTTGGCAAGTTTACTCACCATTCGCTCAGCCCTTTCAGTACGCAGGTGACGACAGTGGTCCAGATACCCTTTCAGCTCAGAATGCTGATAATCAAAAAAATAACCGAGGACATGAATATCATATCCCTTATAGGTCGAGCTCATCTCTACACCAGGAATAAGCTCAATACCTCTCTCAAAGGCTAATGGCTTTGCTTTGTCAATACCTAAAACAGAATCATGGTCAGTAATGCTGATGGCCTTTAACCCGGCAACTGCTGCTTTTTCAACAATTTCTTCGGGAGTAAAGATTCCGTCGGAACATTTCGTATGTATGTGTAAGTCTGCTTTTTCAAAGCCATTATACCCTACGCTTGAAAAGCTGTACGGCACGGCCGAATGATTAAATAGTTAATTTAGTACTTTCATATTATAAGAAATTTTTTCCGGCTGCTTCTCAGAAAACGGAATTATTTTTCCGACAAAACAGTTGCCTTGTGCTGTTTTAGCTTATGGTTGCAGGAATCCTGTAAAAACAAGGTAAAGAATGGCAGCTCCAGCCAACAGCCTGTAGATAATAAAGATGGTTGTTGTGTGCTCTTTGAGGTAGTTGAGAAGAAAGGCGATTGATGCATAACCCACAATACCGGCAGCAAGGGTTGCCACAGCAATATTGGTTGCGCTTTCAGAAGAGGCGGTGATGCTATCCCATGTTTTATAGAGCTGCAGCATTGCAGCGGCAAATACCGAGGGGAGCGAGAGCAGAAATGAAAAGCGGGCTGCGGCTTCACGGGAAAGATTCAGTAAAAGTCCACCGGTTATGGTTACTCCCGAGCGTGAGGAGCCTGGTATGAGAGCGATGCTTTGCGCAAGACCGATCAGCAGGGCCTCTTTCCAGCCAATATCCTCCATTGAATTGAGTGACTGCCCCTTTTGCAGCCTTTTTTTTATTTTTTGTTCAGCCAGAGAGAGGATGATGGCCAGACCAATAAGTGCGCCGCTGACCCAGTAGAGCGAGCGGAGGCTTGTTTCAATCTCTGATTTGAACAACAGGCCGAATATGACAATCGGGAGGGTTCCTGCCGCAATCATCCACCCCATTTTTGCCTCAGCAGTACCGAAGGGCTTGCGTTTTACAATTCCCTCAAGAACGCCTTTGCCAATGACAACAATATCTTTTCGGAAATAGAAGAGGACTGCGAAAAGTGTTCCGATCTGTACAATGGCGGTAAATGGTGCCCCCGGATCTTCCCAGCCGGCAAGAGCCGGAATAATTCTGAGATGCGCTGAACTGCTGATAGGCAGAAATTCCGTCAAGCCCTGAACGATACCGAGAAGAATTGCTTCAATGAGGGTCATGCAAAATCGTTGTTGTCGGTTGGAAAATGTTTTGTGTTTCAAGAATACCCTGCAGGGTGACGATGGCTTTCTGGACTGCGATGGCTCGGTGGCTGAGGCTGTTTTTTTCCGTACAGCTCATCTCAGAGTATGTTTTCCCCATAGAATCGACCATGAATACAGGATCATATCCAAATCCGTCATCGCCGCTTGGTTCAATCGTTATCGTACCATGAACCACTCCATCCGTCATTTTTTCAAACGGGATTGTACCCTGTGGTGAAGGAAAAGAGCCTTTCAGCGCAATAACACTTCTGAATCGGGCGGTACGGTTTTTCATACCGCTCATGCAGTGGAGCAGGTGGTTGACATTGTCGACATACGTTGGTGATCGGCCATCCGGCATGGGAGCATATCGCGCGGAATAGACTCCTGGAGCGCCATCGAGAGCATCAACCTCCAGACCGGTGTCATCTGCGAGCGCAATCATGAAAGGAAAACGTTCGGAAAGCAGGTCAAAAATAGCCCTTGCTTTCAGGAGAGCGTTTCCTTCCAGCGTTTTTTCAGTCTCTTCAACCTCGACCTCAATGCCAAGCTCATGAAGCGCCAAAACTTTGAAAAGAGGCGAGATCTTTTCAAGCAGCGGTCGAAGCTCCCTCACTTTGTCGTGGTTGCCGGTGGCAAGGATGATGGCAATCTGGTTTTTGGCAGTGTCGCTCATGGGATGGTTACTTGATGAGTCGGAGCATCTCTTTGACAGCCACCTCAAGGCCAGTAATGACTGCACGGGCGATAATGGCATGGCCGATGCTCACCTCCTCAATATCGGTGATATCCCTGAATGGTGCTATGTTGCGATAGTCAAGTCCGTGGCCTGCGACCACCTTCAGCCCGAGGCTTCTTGCGTATGCTGCGGCTTCACGGATTCTTGTCAGCTCCCTTGTTCTTTCGTCACCTTGTTTCAGCGCGTAGAGTCCGGTGTGTAACTCCACTATATCGGCACCAGCTTCAGCCGAAAGATCAATGGCATTTTTCTCAGGCTCAATAAAGAGACTTACCTCTATTCCTGCGGGCTTGAATGGTTTCAGAAATTCCACCAGTACGGCAAAATGGCGTGTAATGTCAAAGCCCCCTTCAGTGGTAAGCTCCTCCCGTTTTTCGGGAACAAGGGTGATAAGCTCCGGCCTGGTTTTCAGGGCAATCTGTTGTAACTCTTTTGTCATGGCCATTTCAAGGTCAAGCTTGGTGGTAACGGCTTGACGGAGTCTTGCCAGATCGTTGTCCTTGATGTGGCGGCGATCTTCGCGCAGGTGGCAGACAATGCCTGCCGCACCGCACTGTTCAGCAACCAGCGCCGCTGCGATGGGGTCGGGCTCCTGTTCGCCTCTGGCGTTTCGTAACGTGGCAATATGATCAATATTAACGGCTAATCTCATAAACGTGGAAATGGATAAAATGGTCTATAAATCTATAGCTGTGTCACTGTGTGTGTGGACCGATAGCATCTCAACCGAAGGTAATGAAAAAAAGGTAGAATGGACAAAATTACAGTGCAAGCAGATTTTATAACTCTTTTTTGTGCCTTTGAGTAACTGAAAGAGCAGGGTATTGTCAAGTGCGAACTGGTGTACCAAAGTATTTGTTACGTGCGGGGGTAAACAGAGTACGTTTCGCCTTCAGTTTTTTCTTTTATATTGACCGCATCATTTCACACCTTTAAAATTTGTTTTTATGTCAAAGCAATGCAGGTGTTCTGATGGGCTGACTGACCGGACTCGTTATGAGGAGGTGGTTCTCGATGTTATGCTCTACAGCGCACGTCTCAAGGAGACGGTGGCGCGGCGGAATGGTGACGTTATTGTTGCTATGGCACGCATGATGGCCGAGACGTTTGAGGAGGGCGGCAAGGTGCTCTTCTGTGGTAATGGCGGCAGTGCGGCGGATGCTCAGCATTTGGCGACGGAGCTGACTATTCGGTATCGCAGCAGTGTGGATCGTCCTGCGCTTCCGGCAATTGCGCTCTCTACCGATACTTCAGCCTTGACGGCTGGTGCCAACGACCTTGGTTATGATGCGGTTTTTGCCCGTCTTGTTGAGGCTTATGGGCGTGAAGGGGATATTCTTGTCGGGCTTTCCACCAGTGGTAACAGTCAAAGTATTGTTAATGCGCTCAACGGTGCCAAGCGGCAGGGGATGAAAACATTCGCACTGCTTGGTGGTGATGGTGGTGTGTTGAAAGGTGTGGCGGATCTTGAAATTATTGTACCTCACTCAGGTTCGGCTGACCGCGTTCAGGAGTGCCATATTACGATTGGTCATGTTCTTATTGATCTTGTCGAGCGGATGCTTGGATATTGTTAACTACTCAGAAATAATTCAAAACGAAGATTTTCATGCAGATTAAGCAGATTGAGGGAGCGCTTGGCGCACAAGATACAAGGTTTGCGCTGGTGGTTTCACGCTTCAACGATTTTATTGGGCAGAAGCTTGTCGAGGGCGCCATTGACTGTATTCTCCGCCATGGTGGAGCGGAAGAGAATATCGCCATCTACCGTTGTCCCGGAGCTTTTGAGCTGCCGATGGTGGCTAAAAAGGTGGCGCTGAGCGGCAAGTATGATGCCATTGTGACACTTGGCGCCATTATCAGGGGCTCTACTCCGCATTTTGATGTTATTGCCGCTGAAGCGACCAAAGGAATTGCCCAGGTCGCTCTTGATACTGGAGTGCCGATTGCTTTTGGGGTACTCACCACTGAAAATCTCGAACAGGCGATAGAGCGGGCAGGAACGAAAGCTGGCAACAAGGGCTTTGATGCTGCAATGACGGCTATTGAGATGGTGAACCTTTACCGACAGATTTAGTTGTTGCGGTAACGGTTGAAATTAGTGGTGATTACTTCGGAGCAGGCGGCCATCAGCTCTTCGATTGAGCTAAACGATGATGGTAGAATAGGTTTGTCGATGATCACCCTGATCGTTCCCTTGTTGATTTTAAGGCTCTTTTTTGGGGTGATCAGATGGCTGCCGATGATGGTTACGGGTAGTACAGGTGCGCCCCCTTTTTGTGCGACACGGAATGCACCTCGCTTGAAGGGAAGCAGCTCTCCGGTTGCTGAGCGGGTGCCTTCAGGAAAAATGTGAAGGGAATGGCCATTTTTCAGTACCTCCGTTGCAGCAAAAAGGCTGTTCAATGCCTCCCGGTTTTGTCCCCGTTTTATCATGACATAGCCGGATTGCCTCAGAACTCGGCCAAACAGCGGTATTTTGCCAAGCTCCTCTTTTGCCATAAATCGGAGGCTGAGCTTCATGGTGCCGAGCAGCAGAGGAATGTCGGCCATGCCGGCATGGTTGCTGATGACGAGATAGTGTTGATCTGGGCTGTAATTCTCCTCCCCGATAACTTCGATGGTTATTCCAAAAAGCCTGGCGCTGAGCCGCCCCCACCATGCGGCAATTTTATGGAAACTGTTGCCGCCAGGGTCGAACATGTTGAGCAGCAGAGCATACAGTATCCCGAAAAACATTATCGGGATAATAATAAAAAGAAAAATCAGTGTTCTGAAGTTCATTCCACACGCTTACACAGGGTTACTGATCAAGTCCATTAAGAAAAGAGGCGAGCTCTTTATACTCTGAACTGATCAAGGTGGCACTCTTCTTTTTTTCCATAAGCTCCTGAAGATTTGTCGGAATCTCGATCTTTTTGTCGAGAGTCTTCTCTATTGCTTCAAGAAATTTTACAGGGTGGGCTGTTGAAAGAACAATACCTGTTCGTTCAGTAGATCCTTCCGTTGATCTGTATTGTTCAAGCGCATGGTATGCGACAGCGGTATGTGGTTCCATGATATAGTCGAACCGTTCATGTACCGACCGGATGGTTGCTCTTGTCTCTTCATCCGAAACAGCAATGCCGGTAATGTCCCTGCCCATGAGTGCATGATCGTTGTTGTAAAAATATCTCAATCGTGCAAAATTGCTTGGGTTGCCAACGTCCATTGCCGTTGATAGTGTTGTGATTGTGGGGTGTGGATCGTAGCGTCCGTCGTCGAGATAACGGGTGACACTGTCGTTGGCGTTTGACGCTGCAATAAAGTGGCCAATCGGAAAACCCATCCGTTTTGCAAGTATGCCAGCAGTGAGGTTTCCATAGTTGCCGCTGGGAACAGAAAAGAGCGCGTTGTTGTAGCCGTAGAGCTCCTTGAGTTGCAGGCTTGCCCATGCATAATAGAATGATTGCGGAATCAGTCTTGATATATTGATTGAGTTGGCCGAGGTAAGTGTCAGCGATTTGCTCAGGGATGGATCAACAAAGGCCTCCTTTACCATCCGCTGGCAGTCGTCGAAATTGCCCTTTACTTCAAGAGCGTGAACGTTGCCTCCGGCTGTGGTGAGTTGCTGTTCCTGAAGAGGGCTCACTTTTCCTGACGGATAAAGCAGGACTACCTTGGTGTTGGCAATTCCCTGAAATCCATAGGCAACGGCACTGCCTGTGTCTCCAGACGTCGCGACCAATACGGTAATCAATTTTTGCTCTTCAGCGGCAAAAAAACCAGTCAAACGGGCGAGAAAACGTGCACCGTAATCCTTAAAGGCGAGTGTCGGGCCGCAGAAAAGCTCTTCAATAAAGGTGTTGTTGTCGAGCTGCACTATCGGAGTATCAAAGGTGTAGCATTTGTCGATCATGTCGCTGAGCTGATCGGGGGAAATATCACTCCCGATAAACTTTTTTGCAATGGCAAAAGCGATGTTGTTGAAGCTTGCACCTTCAAGGAGCTTGATCTCATCAGGTGAAAAGCGGGGAATTTCAGAGGGGATGTAGAGGCCGCCATCCGGCGCAAGTCCTTCAAGGGTGGCTTTTTTCAGCGAGACAGGTATAGATGATTTATTGGTACTGAAATAGATCATGTGTCGATGAGTTCTCTATTGATAGTTATGAGAGTATTCGTGCCCCTTCCTTGCAGATCGGCGTTACCCATAGATCAGATTCGAGGTGAGCTTTTGAGTGAATAAACGCCTCCTTCATGGCACTTCCAACCTGAAGAGCTGTCTTTTCAGAGGAGGAAAAGGCAAAAACCGAAGGACCTGAGCCAGCAATACTGCATCCAAGGGCCCCGGCATCAATTGCCGACTGTTTAACCTCAAAAAAACCAGGTATTAACGGGGCACGTTTTGGCTCTGCAATAACGTCAACCAGAGATCGTCCGATAAGATCATAGTCGGAGGTGAGCAGGCCGGTTATCAGTGCTCCCACGTTGCCCCATTGTTGTGTTGCCGTCTTGAGCGAAATCTCCTGGGGCAACACGGAACGGGCGTACGCAGTGCGCAATTCTGTATGAGGATGTACCAGTGAGCAGTAGAGGTGTTCGGGTGACGGAATTGTGATGAGGTCGAGTGGTGTATAGCTTCGTATCAGGACGAAATTGCCGAGAATCGCTGGCGCTGCATTATCGGCATGAGCTGATCCGCATGCAACTCTCTCTCCTTCAATAGCGAAGTGGACAAGCTCCATTTTTGAACAAGGATTTCCAAACAGTTCGTTTGCGGCGATAAGTGCGGCAGCGGCACTTGCAGCGCTGCTGCCCATTCCGCTGCTGAGAGGAAGGTGTTTGACAAGCTCAAGCGAGATGTGACCGGTAAAATCAATCTGTTTGTGGGCGCGGATATACTCGAGAAACTTCAGGACAACAAAGCTGGATGTATTTTTTTTGGGATCCAGGGGTAATGCTCCATCGTCCCCGCTGATACTCGTAATGGAGACCGGCGATCCGGAGTTTTTGGTATCAGAAAGTGTCAGAATTACCTCATCACCAGGTTCGGTAATAGCAAATCCGAGCACATCAAAACCGCAGGCAACATTGCCGACGGTTGCCGAAGCGAATCCTCTGACAGTCTTCATACTGTTTTTTTCGGGCAAAATTCCTGTATGTGTATTAACGGTAATGGTTTTAAATTTAATGAAAGCTTACCCACTCAAATAAGGCGAAAGGAATTTGAATAACTAAAAGCTTTTCATTAAATTCAGGTTTTATCTTTTGGTATGGTGGTCGATCCGACCGTCGAAAATAAGGTAAGCAGAATCTTTCTCTTTTCTTAACAAATAACCAAGCGGAATAAGATATGTCTACAACAGTCAGGCCTGATGAGGTTTCATCCATACTTCGCAAGCAGCTTGCCGGTTTTGAGTCAGA
>CAIWUU010000153.1 GCA_903915955.1 uncultured Chlorobiaceae bacterium
CAGATTGCATTCAGAACCTTTATAAAAATATTCTGTTCGATAACGCTCCTGGGGAGATCGGCAGCAATCACGTCGATCCGCAGGGATGGCTCAACTCCCGACAGTTCATTTTTTATCTTGCCGGTCAAGATTGTCAAGCTGTTGATGAACTCCTCCACCCTTGCGACAGGAATGGCTATATGGGCAAATGATTCCCGGGGAATCGCGTTGCGGAGACTTCCCCCGTCAATGGAGGCAAGCTGCAGTCCGTACTGATACCCATGATAGAGTATCCGGTTCATGATTTTGTTGGCATTGCCACGTCCAAGATGAATATCAACTCCGCTATGGCCACCCTTCAATCCCGTCACCCTGATTCTGAAACCCCTGCACTCCCTTGATAACGGTTGTTCATTGTAGCGAAAGGTCATCTTTGCGTTGGTACCGCCAGCGCAACCAATAACAAGTGCGCCTTCATCTTCCGAATCCATGTTGATCAGAATATTCCCCTTGAGCATACCGGGTTTCAGCCCGATTGCTCCCGTCATTCCAGCCTCCTCATTGCTTGTAAAAAGCGCCTCAAGCGGGCCATGCTGCATCTCCCTTGATTCAAGCACCGCCATTGCAGCGGCAACACCCATGCCATTGTCGGCGCCAAGGGTGGTACCGTTCGCCCTCACCCACTCACTATCAAGAAGCGTTTCAATCGGATCGTTTTCAAAATCATGCTGCTTGCCGCTGTTCTTCTGCGGCACCATATCGAGATGCCCTTGCAGAATCACCCCTTGACAATTCTCCATGCCGGAGGTGGCAGGCTTCCGAATGATAACATTGCCGACATCATCAACAAGAGTTTCCAACCCAAGGTTTTTGCCGAAATCAGCGATGAACTCCCTGATTTGCGCCTCCTTCCCGGATGGACGGGGAATTTGCGTCAGGCTGTAAAAATGTTTCCACACCGCCGGTGGATTGAGCTGGAGAATATCGTGACTCATGCGCAATGCTGGTTATTCCTTGTTTTTTACGGAATCTTGAACCGCCTTATCTCAATGCGTGTTGACTGCATGTCAGCAGACGGTAAACCATAAAGGATGGGGCTTTGGACTATTTCCGGGGCTTTTTATGCCAAATTTGGCAAAATATACGGATCAGCAGAAAAGTCTATACCCTGATATTTTTTTAAAATCTTCTTTTATTACTATGTTCAGTCAGCCTGTGTTGCATGAAGGTCGGCTTCACGCCGTTGAAGGGTATCCTTCTTAGTGCAATGATGGGCTTTTTTTATTTGTTGTTTTTCAGGCAGTTATCGCTCGATAACTTTTTTTGCCGGTTATAGTAGTTCCCTCCACTTTTCCATTTTTCAAAGTCGTAGAGATCCTGCACCAACGCAACCTTGTCGCTAATATAATCGTAATATCTGATCTCGCCACGTTCAAACACACGTTGAACAGCCCAGCAAAAATAATCTGAAATGTTCAGTATGGGCTCTGCGGTTGGCTGCTGGACGTTAAAGACAACTCTGCAATCGTTTGCTTTATCGGGTGTTTTCGTTTGTGCCCTGGTAATAGCCTTGCTCAATCCTTTTTGAAGGTTTGTATGTGTGGTACATTTGCTTCGATGCGATATGTTTAAGACCAATTTACTGTAGGCATTGAGTTTTTTTTTCAGTAAATGAGAGAGCAGGTCGGCATAAAATTCAGCCTCTTTGCCGTTGTGCTTGCTTTCGTAAAGCGTTGGTATTTTTCTGCCGACGACGGCCTCAAAGCTGCAATCAATATTTTTGATCAATTCAAAAGCCATTTTTTTTACTTCAGGGAGATCATTTTTTGCATGAAGAAAATAGCCGCAAGATGCTTTCATTTTTTCAATGCTTGGAACACCGCGAAAGTATGAGTCTTCGGCAATAGCTTGCTGCAGTTCAATAATTTTTTTTCTTCCCGTATCAAGTGGCTCATTGATTTTCAGCATTCCAAGAATAAAGCTGTGCGACGAACCTTCATTGCCAATAACTGAAATTTTCCCTTTGCCGTAAAATGTGGTATCACCGGCTTCATCCAAAAAGCGATGATGGGTAAATGAGTCCTTATTTCTATACGTTACCTTAGTCATCGTTAGAGAACAACTATAACAAAATACGCCAACACCATCAATAATGAGTTATCTGATAACTTATTATTAAAAAATCAATTTCAGGATAAACGGAGCTGTAGAATAGAGTCTAATCACAATTAAATTGTTACA
>CAIWUU010000154.1 GCA_903915955.1 uncultured Chlorobiaceae bacterium
TACCTGCTCATAGGCCAATTAAACCGATATACATCAAGAAATTTGTTGATTTTATAATGGATTGAGCTATGAAAAATTTAAGCAAATACCCATTTGAAATTCGTCCCCTCTCAAAAGAAGAGGGTGGTGGCTATATGATTTCATTTACTGACTTTTCTGAATGTATTTCAGATGGCGAAACAATAGCGGAAGCAATTGAAAATGGTATGGATGCCTTACAAGAAACAATTGCTGCCCTGGAAAGCTTGAACATGCCTGTTCCAGAACCAGGTAGTGGCGGCACGTATAGTGGCAAGTTTATTCAAAGGGTACCTAAAACCATTCATTCCCGTTTGGTTATGAGAGCAAAACAAGAGGGTGTCAGCATGAACTCTCTTGTAACATCCATATTGGCAGAGAGCTTGGGGAAACGCGAATAAGATGTAACGAAAAATTGAAAATCAAACAGAAAAAAAACAATTCTCTGCTCCAAAAATAATAATTACCAAACTCTTTGTATTTTATATTTATCAAAAATCTTATCAATAGAGACAAGAGTATAATCTTCAACGATGGATTGACATGCAATCATTCTGTCGAATGGGTCTCTATGAATAAAAGGAAGTTCTTTCAAGCAAATTAAATGTTCTTTCTTTACGTTTAAGATGCTGATATCCAGTTTTTCCGCCTCCTCAAACAACAATTCAAAGGGAATATCCAAAGCAATTTTTGATAAACTCAGTTTAATAGAAATTTCCCAAAAGCTTGCAATGCTTACAAAAACATCATTGCTTGAATTTTCAATTGCTCTTCTTGCTTTTTCCGATAATTCATCATGATTACTGAAAAACCAGAGCAATGCGTGGGTATCGATGAGTATCTTCATTCCATATATTCCCTGAAGTCTTCAAGTGGCTCATCAAAATCATCTTTGATATGTATTTTCCCTTTCAGAGTTCCAGCTTTTCTGGAAGGTCTTTCTTTTACCGCAGTATTATTGATGATGATGATTTCAAACGAATCTCCATTATAAGGAATATCTTCATCCAGAATAATGCTTCTCGGTGACTGCAATCGACCTTTTGTAATAATTGCGTGCTGCATTTAATCTCCTATGCTAATTCTTTCCAATACATTTTTTTCATGCTGGATACTCTCACTCTATCTCTATTCGCTCTCTCTTCACTCTGCTACAGAAACTCTTTCTATCAAAATCGTTTAGACTGATCTGGACAGCATCTATTGCGGCGCACTGAATAATCGTTTCGTGTATATGATCCCATCCTTCTTCGCGTGTTGACATCTTCGTCCAATGGTGTTCCTAAAAAAATACCCTTAGCCATATACATTCGGCAGGTATATCGGGAGCCCTACGGTCTAAAGCGCCATGCCAAGAGTACACCGCTCCGAACCAACTCTTCCTTTGCTATTACAGCGTAACATGATGATAGCGAAATAATACCAACACATCAAAAAAAGTGATAAATACATCAGGATGTCATGTATAAATCTTGAAAGGATTAAAAACCTGGGTATTCCGGGGATACTGGTGATCGTGACAAAAGAGTCGGAATCATCAACTATCTCCATTACTTCCTGAATTTTGATGTCTAACGGCCAGGCTCCACTTTACCCCTTTGGTGAGCCTCCCGCACTGGATGAAGGCCATCTGATTACCTGGATTGCCCAGTATGAATCAAAGGCTGATTCTCAATTGGCTAAAACTCATGATGCAAAGCAAAGAGAAGAGCAGTTGAGGCAGAAAGCTGAAGCTGCACTCCAGGAATACTTGCTTCAATGGAGCGCTTGGGCTGAGGGTGAGAGTCCGCGTCGCAAGAGCATCTCCCTTTATGGCGATCTGTTCGCCTTGAGACACCAGATTGAAGCCGAAGAGACAGCCAAACCCAGAGTTGACAGCAGTATTAAGGCGCATTGCCTCACTGACGGCTTATCTCGCACAAATCCAGGATTCCGCTGCCCGTATTGAACAGGCTGGCGCTCCTCAACTGGCCTCGCGTCTTTGTTCTCAGCCAATTGAAATGTCCGGTGAAGATGCCGTCTTTCCTGTGACTTGGCGGCAAGCATGGAACTGGGCTCGTATTCGAACGTACCTTGACAGCATTGAAGCTCGATATGAGTTGATTGCACTTTCTGCAAGGCGCAGAGACCTCGAAGGTGGCCTCTCTCGTCTCTACAAGGATTTGGTTTCCAGGGCAGCGTGGTTGGCAACCAAACGGAATGCCACACCCAAAATTCTCCAGGCACTTGCTGGCTACGCAACTGCTATCCGCCGTATCGGTCAGGGAACAGGCCCAAACGCAACACGGTATCGCAGAGATGCACGAGAAGCTATGTTGGATGCTGCCGGTGCAGTCCCCTGCTGGATCATGAGCCATGCCCGTATATCGGAGGCCATGCCGCCAGACATTGGAAGCTTCGACCTTGTCATTGTCGATGAAGCGAGTCAATCTGATTTATGGGCGCTTCCCGCTATCCTTCGCGGCAAGAAGATTCTGGTCGTAGGTGACGATAAACAGGTCTCCCCGGATGGCAGTTTTATTTCGGGTCAAAAAATTCAGGCACTAAAGGTGCGCTATCTTTCCGGGCAGCCTTATGGAACAGAAATGACACCGGAAAAATCTCTCTGTGATCTGGCGGCCCGCGTCTTCGCTGCTGAGCAAGTTATGCTACGCGAACATTTCCGTTGTGTTCCGCCCATCATTGCCTACGCCAATCGTCTGTTTTACAAAGGGGGAATTCAGCCGTTACGTATTCCAAAGGCCTCAGAGCGAATTGAGCCGCCACTTGTCGATATTTACGTCACCGATGGCTTCCGTGACAAGCTCGACCATAACGATTACGAAGCTAAGGCCATTGCTGAGGAAATTTCGATCATTCTGAAAAATGAAGCTTTTGCAGCTCGTACGATTGGTGTCGTTTCACTGCTGGGAATAGATCAAGCCAAACACATTGACTCCATCGTGCGTCAACGGTGCGATGCCGCCGAACTCCTTCACCGCAAGTTTGCATGCGGGGAGGCCCGCACCTTTCAAGGCAGTGAACGGGATATCATGTTCCTGTCGATGGTGGTGGACAGCAAAAATTGTCACGCGCTCTCTGGCCTGAAATTTGATCAACGGTTCAACGTGGCAGCCAGCCGGGCACGCGATCGGATGTATCTGGTTCGCTCCGTGAAAACATCTGATTTGTCAGATAAGGATTTACGGCCTACCTTGCTCAACCACTTCAACCAGCCGATGGTTACTGACAAAGAGGAAGCAAGCGTGCTGATTGATCAATGCGAGTCAGGGTTTGAGCGGGAAGTGTTTTCCATCCTTGCATCTCGTGGGTATCGTGTTATTCCACAAGTGAAGACAGGCGCTTACCGTATCGACATGGTCGTTGAGGGCGCAGGGGATAACCGCCTGGCAATTGAGCTGGATGGCGATGAATACCACGGCACGGACCGATGGCCTCATGACATGAATCGTCAGCGTGTTCTGGAACGAGCTGGCTGGGTTTTCTGGCGCTGCTTCGCCTCCTCGTGGTCACTTCGCAAAGATGATGTTCTGCATGAACTCCTGGAGCGCCTTACTACTCTTGGAATTGAACCGACGGGAGCCATTGAATATGCGCCGAACCTGGTAGAAAAAAGGAGATGGAAATTCACGCCCATGGAAGATAATGGACGGGTCGTTGATGAAATGCAAGCTGCTTTGGAACTTGCAATATCAAGTGCAAAATAGTTTTCATGAACGTTCTTTCGGAGCGTTCGAGAGGGAGTCGCACCACAACTTTACGTTAGCCAAGATCTCATAGGACTTGAGTTGCCTTTGATTGTACTTTTTTTGGTAACTTGGGGTATAGCAGAGAATACCGTTCTGATGACTCAAGCAAAGCAGATATATCCGGCGGCAGAGAAACTCTACCCCATAGAAAGAATTGAACTTATTGAATCATCTCTTCTATTCTTCTGACTCTAAAAGTGAGAGAGAAGAAGTTTAAAATTTGGGGGGAGAGATAGAATCAGTTCCTGCAGAAGAGATTTTCTTGGAATTTGAAATAGTCGGCAGCAGAGCTACAGTGTATGAATTCTTGTTTAGGAATTCATTCACGAAGCAAAAATTCGCGGAACATATCCTATAGCGATTTAAACCGGAAAGGGAAAAATCCAAAAAAAAGTTAATTCTATCGGAAAAATTACTTAATGAGGTAAGCACAAATGAATATACAGACTATTATTGACGATAATTTAATTAGTCAGGCTTCCCTTCTTACGGGAGTTTCTGATAGTCGCAATTTACTGGAATACGCTCTACGGCTACTTATTCAGGTAAAAATTGCTGATTGCACTATTCCTGCTGACAATGCGTCTAGTGATAACGGATTTTGCAAAGAATTACAACGTTATCGAGAATCCGTTGATCTTCATCAATTTGCAGATGCAGATGATATTTTCAATAATGTTCGAGATACATCAGGCGGGAGAGAAATTAAACTATGAAATCGCGATATCTACTCGACACAAATATTCTTTCGGAAGTACTCAAACCGAATCCGTCAAAGAGTATTGTCGAAAAAATCAATCTCAAAAACGAAGAGTTATCTACAGCAAGTATTGTTTTACATGAAATTGTATTTGGATGCTGGCGATTACCTGAAAATTCAAAACAATAGTTATATATTCAGAAATATATTGATAACGTCATTCTTGCCACCTTGCCAATTTTTGATTACAACGCTGAAGCTGCCTTGTGGCATTCGAAACAGCGGGCAAAGTTAAGAACAAGGTAAAGTGCCTTCCTTTGTGGATGGTCAAATAGCCTCGATTGTTTATGTTAATAATTTAGTTTTGGTAACGCGAAACGTTAAGGACTTTGTTGTATTTAACGGGTTGGCAATAGAGAATTGGTTCGTAATTTCATAATCAATTACCCCGCAGCAAAGCTACGGTGTATGAACTCATGTTTAAGAATTGCTTCACGAAGCACAGCTTCGAGGAATATATCCTAGAGCGATTCAAAGGTTACCTAAAACCATTCATTCACGTTTGGTTATGAGAGCAAAACAAGAGGGTGTCAGCATGAACTCTCTTGTAACATCCATGTTGGCAGAGAGCTTGGGCAAACGCGAAACAGTGGAACCAAAAATTGACAACCTATAAGGGAACGACCAAAACCAGACCAACGTAATAATGCTCACAGCAAAAAATATCAGCAAGTCATATACGATACCGGGGAAGCGCACCATACAGATCCTTCGCGGGGTTGATCTGACGGTTGGCGAAGGTGAGATGGTGACCATCATCGGCGCATCGGGAAGCGGCAAAACAACCTTGCTGAACCTGCTTGGCA
>CAIWUU010000155.1 GCA_903915955.1 uncultured Chlorobiaceae bacterium
ACCGCGATCAATATCAGCCACCAGAATCACCGCAGCATCAGCCGCTTTGGCGGTTCGCATGTTGACAAAATCGCGATCGTAGAGGTTCATCTCGGCACAGGAGCCAGCCCCTTCGATAACCACCAGCTCGTGGCGCTGCATGAGCCGGTCGAGACTCTCGCGGGCAGCCTTAGCCCAGAGGGTGGTATCGCGGAAATAGCCTTTGGCCGTCTCAGTGCTGCACACCTTTCCCTGAAGCACCACCTGAGCTCCAGTGTCGGAGTTTGGCTTGAGGAGCACCGGATTCATGTCGGCGGTGGGCATCACTCGCGCCGCCTCGGCCTGGGCAATCTGCGCCCGGCCGATTTCAAGGCCATCGGGGGTAACGCCGGAGTTGTTCGACATGTTCTGCGCCTTGTAGGGTGCTACATCAATCCCGGCATTGCTGAATATCCGGCAGAGCGCCGTTGCGACAATACTTTTGCCAACGTCAGAGGCTGTGCCGAAAACCGCAAGCGAACGATACTTTGTAGCGGGCTCTACCATGTTTCGTGATGGACAAGGGTTTCAAGCTCCATTCTCGGCAGCCAGCCAGCCTGCTCAAGTTCCGGCGTTGCATGGAAAAAGCTCACATAGCCGACACAGAGATAAGCTACAGGCACAATGTGGTCAGGAATTCCAAGCGCCTGGCGAATATGGTCGTGATGGATAATGCTGACCCACCCGACACCAAGGTTTTCAGCCCTCGCCGCAAGCCAGAGATTCTGCACCGCACAGACCGAGCTGTAGAGATCCATCTCCGGGTTTGCTGTGCGGCCAATCACCACCTCGCCCGAGCGCGAGCGGTCGCAGGTGACGCAGATGCCGAGCGGTGACTCCATAATCCCCTCAAGCTTGAAGGTGCGGTAAGCATCCTGTTTTGCACCGCTGAACATCTCAGTCGCCTCCGCATGGGCAAGCTCAAAACCATCTTTCACCTTCTGGCGCACCTCCGGCTCCTTGACGACAATAAAATCCCAGGGCTGCATAAACCCGACACTTGGCGCATGGTGGGCCGCATCAAGCAGGCGGCTGATCACCTCATCCGGCACAGGATCCGCCAGAAACTGGCCGCGAACATCACGGCGGCTGTAGATAACTTTGTAGAGAGCTTCGCGCTCGACTTCAGAAATAGTTGTGTTCATAACTTTATCAGGAATTCAGGATGATGCGTGACCATATTCACGCGTTAAAAAAAATACCTCAAATGTTCGATTTCTCTTCAGGGGAAAAACAAGTTTCGCCTGATAAACAAATCCTTAAAACGTAACTTTGACACCAGCATAGGCAGAGCGCCCCGGAGTCGCATATCTCCACGCCTCTTCGTACCAGGTATCAAACAGATTGTCTACCCTGCCACAGAGTTCAACGGAACTTGTCAACTGATGTGAGCCCGATATGTTGAGCAGAAAATACGCTGTGAGTTCGTTGGTGACAATACCGTTAGCATTTTTGGCACCCGTATCCTTGCGGCTACCGACCCACTGCACGTTTGTGCTAACTCTGTCCTTTTTTGATACTTTGTAAGTACCAATTAGTCCAACTTTATTTTTTGGACGTCGCAGCAGCTCACTGCCCACAGGGTCCTCCGTAGAGGTGTAGGTATAATTACCGTTAAAAAAGAGCTGATCCACCGGTTTCCATTCAGCAAAACTTTCAACACCGAAAGTTTTAGTAGTTCCTGAAACCTGAGCGTATTTTGATGTTGAAAAATCATAGGCAATGCGATTATCATAGTCCATCCTAAAGTATGTTGCGCCAAACTTCACGCGCTCAGAAACCTTCTGCTCAAAACCAGCATCCCAACCAGCGCTTGTTTCTGCAACAAGCTGTTGATTACCATAAACCGGCGAGTAAAGCTCAAAGAGTGACGGTGCCCTGAAACCATTACCATAACTGAATTTCATAACAGTGTTTCCAATGTCGCAGGATGGCGCAAATCTGTACGTTGTCTTGCTACCAAATTTTTCATTATCCTCATAACGCAAACCACCGACAAGATTGAACAGAGCAACATGCCACTGATCCTGCAGAAAAACACTCTGTGAAGCCACGTCACGGTCGAGTAAAGATGGGCTATTTCCAAAATTTTGATTCCGCATACTCTCATGCTGATTATTCAGCCCGACCGATACCGTATTGTTGTCGGCAGCAGAAAAATCGCCTTGCCACCCGATATCAAACTGATGTCCATTATAGGTGCTTGATGTCACCCCATTTGCCTGATAGGCTCGATACTGATCGTTGACGGTATAATAGAGTGTGGAAACCAGTGGTTTATAATTCATGGTCAATGCCACACGGCTGCTGAACTGATCAGAATCCTGGGTATTTCCTGTGACATCGGTACCTGGGCTATCATAAGCCACATTGGCGTTTGTATATCTGAGTACCGTGTCGAGTGTAATGTTGTGCTTGAGATGCAAGCCAAATTTTCCCGACAGGGTTGTATTTTCATACCCATCTTTTTCAAAAGATTTTCCTGCTGGGTTTAACCATTTATTTTTTTCATCTGCGGCTGAAAATCCATCAGTTTTCAACCGTGACACTCCCAGAGAATAGTCCAAAGGTCCTTTTTGCCCATTTGCTCCGCTGTAAAATTTACAGGTTCCGTATGATCCGCCCTCAAGCCCGACAAACGCCCCTGGCGTAGCACCCCCTTTCTTAGTAATGATATTGATCACACCCGCTGAAGCGTTTGATCCATACAAAAAACTGACCGGCCCACGTAAAATTTCGATCCGATCAATATTATCGACTGTAAGATTGGAAAAATTCGGAGCGCGTTGTCCATCAGCGGGATCGTTCGAAGGAATACCATCAATCAGGAGAAGAGTATTTTTAGCATCAGCTCCTCTTAAAAAAACACTCCCAAGAGTGCCCGGGCCGCCATTCTGCGCTACATCAATTCCGACAGTTCCTTTGATAACCTCCTCAACGGTATTCTGACCTGAATTTTTAATCTCCTCTGCTGTAATAACCGTTACCGAGCTTCCACCAGCATTGCGAATAGAATTGAGCGTTTTCGTGGCCGTCACCACCATCTCCTCCCCCATAAAGCTCCTGGGCTGCTCTTCAGCCAAAAGCCCTTTGCTGCACAGCAAGCCAGCCATGACAACGAGAAATACTTTTTTGTTCATTTGAATAACCTGTTTTCAGTTTGAGAAATAGATCAACTGACAGGGGTAAGCAAAAGGCATAGGTAACGATATGAGCATTGAAAGATTGCAATGCAAAAAGTGGTACAACTTTGCCCCGACTATAGCCCGTAGTCCGATTGTAATCATGCAAAAATAACTGGCAGGTCTCCTGACTATCACGGCTTGATTCCGTTTCGGCCTTCCCGCAGTTTTCCAGGGAGGAAAAGATTGCAGTGACCTGAAACGACCGGCAAAATCAATGCATTATGGCAATGCAAAGCTTTTGTGGTTCACCGTTGTACAGTTGCGGGTACAGTGTACGATTCTCACGTACTTCCCTATTCTCCGGCTTTTAAGCCGGCACCAGCTACGACGAAAGAACAAGTCGCCATATTAAGAAAATAGCGGCATAAAAAAAATAGTATGTTTTAGTGAATTATGCCGGGCACTGAACAATATCTTTGTTGAATGGCTCTGGCGGAGTGTAAAATATGAAGATATTTTCTTAAAAGGTTAAGCCGTTCCAGAAAAGGTACATTGTGGATTAAAGGAATATTTCCTATTTTTTACTATTGATAGTCCGTATCCGTCGTTGGGCTTGCCGTACATCTGATAAAGTTTACCGGGTTGCCTGCTGAGGGTCTTGCGACTTTCTGCTGCATGAACAGTTCAGGTTACCAACTTAAACTTGGCCACTTTTTGTCTACCAATCGGGGGACTTTATTATTCTTTGAAGCGAAACAAACGGAGAGAGACGATGACTACTATCCTCGATAAAGTTGAGCATGAAGCATTGAGCTTGCCGGAACCGGAACGAGCCTTCCTGGCCGACCGTTTACTCAACTCACTTGGCGGAAATGCACTCAGCGACATTGATGCAGCATGGGTGGCGGAAGCGGAGCGACGCTACGCTGAACACAAGGCAGGAAAACGCCACTCTATACCAGCCTCTGAAGTTTTCGCTGAAGCGGATAGCTTGACCCAATGATCGGCACAGGTTTCGATCCAGATGCCCGAGCGGAATTCCTGGCCGCCGTCACTTACTATGAACAGGTCAGAAAGTGGCTCGGTCACCGTTTCCGACAAGCAGTTGAAGCGGAATTGGTACACATTCAACAGATGCCGTTTCGATTTCGTGTACTCCATCCACCATTCAGGCGTTGCCTTATCTCAAAATTTCCGTATTCGATTATATTCGCTATAGAGCCCGAATCGATCATGGTCATTGCAATTGCGCATGTGAAGAGGAAACCAGGATATTGGTACGAACGTATTGGCATGCGAAAATAGCGGATGCGGCTTACTGTTCTTCCTTCCCTGAAGCAAGCATACTACTCGCAATACTTTTACAGTAATGGTGCAGTTGTTGCAAGAGATTGATAAGCTCCATATGAATATTATGCGTAATTTCCGCATCAGGGAGACGGATGACTCTTTTCAGATGAGCAATTTCAGCCTGCGCAACAAGTCGTTTAAAGTGATCATCACCCTGTAGAAGCTGCTCAGCTTGCAGCACATCCATACTCTTCAGTGCCTCGGCAAGCTGTTCACTTTCCTGGCAAACAAAGGTATGCATCTCCTTCAGCTCCAGTTTACCCTCTTTACTTAAATCCCCTTTCAGTCCTCGTTTTTTTTGAATTAGTTTTTCAGCAAGAGACTCAATCACATCACCGATTGATTCGAGATCCTTAACAATGTTCATGAGTGCAAAGACCTCCCTTGATTCTCGTTCACTAAGCTCACTGCGGCTTATTTTAATGAGATAATCAGAGATGCGGGTATCAAGAAAATCCAGCTTCTCCTCTCTCATGCTTATCCCCTTGATGACAGAAAGTTTCGGGAACACCGCATCCCGGCCAGGCTCGCTGTTGATAACGGGATAGAGCGAGGCATACACCATTTTACTGGCAATGCCACCCATTCTTGCCACCTCGGCCCTTACATAGCTGAGAGCAAGAACAGGAGTTGAGAGGGCTGACTCTTTGAGATACCATACGGCAGGAATAAGCCTGGTCTCATCTGGATCATCCGGAAGGAGCCAGTAAAGCAGTCGGTCAAAGAGCGAAAGAAAGGGAAGAAAAAAAATCGACATAAAAAGATTGATCAGCAGATGAGCATTGGCAATCTGCCGTGGCACTTCAAGGGCAAGCTTTCCGGTGCCAAACCCCTCTTTTATTGGTGAGAGCAGACGGATCAACTCCGAGAACTGTGCAATAAAGGGTGAAAAGAGGAGCACTCCAGCCACATTAAAAAGCACTTGGGCCAATGCAACCCTTTTGGCAGCATGCTGCATCCCGGAACTTGCAAGCAGAGCCGTAATACAGGTTCCAATATTAGCGCCAAGCAGCAGGGCAATACCGGCATCAAGGGTAAGCGAACCCTGTAGTGCAAGGGTGATGACAATGCCAATAAACGCTCCGCTGCTCTGCATAAGAGCAGTTAAACCCATTCCGGCAGCAACACCGACCAATGGATTATCCAGATACTGAAAGAGGGAGAGAAAGGGTGCATAGTTCTGCAGCGGGGAGACCGCTTCAGACATCACCTTAAGTCCAAAAAAAAGAAGTCCAAAACCCGAAACGGCCTGACCTGTAAAGCGCAGTGATTCCGATTTTCCCAGAGCACTCAAGGCAAAACCTGCCGCAAAAATCGTCAGTGCATAATCGTGCAATCGGAACGCCACGAGCTGGGCCATGGCTGTTGTACCTATTTCAGCGCCAAGAATCACCGCCAGAGCCTGAGTGCTGGTCATGAAGCGGGATTGCACCAGTCCGACAAGAATAGCAATAATGGTACTGCTGCTCTGGACAATCATGGTGGCAAATGCTCCGGAAAAGAGCCAATAGAACCGGTTCCGGGATATCTTCGAAATCTGCCGCCGCACCCGCTCACCTGAGGCCTTTTTCAGCCCGCTGCTCATCATCCTGATACCAAACAGAAACAGTGCCAGCCCACCGGTAAAAAGAGTAGCTATGCCGGGCAGCGAAAGTGTCTCTTGCATGATATCTCGTCCCTTAATGTTCTATAATAGCGTTACAACGGCAACAAACGAACAATACAGCCCCTCCTTAACAATATCAATAATTTCCAGCAACACCATCAGAAAAAACCATAGCACAGCACTACAACTATGGCACCCCTGCTGTGCTTCACATGATGAGATACAAATGGTCTGTCAAATGCCGGAGGTATGACAGAGTCGATAGATAACAATGAAAATTACCTCCCACCCCTATTTTTTTGCATTCTGCGAACATCTGCCTTACCTTGGCTGAACTCTTGACACTGAAAATATGACCAAAGCCACTGTTGCCGCTATCATCACTCCTGAAGATGGAACACCTGATCTGGTTCTGCTGACAAAACGACATGTTCGCCCTTTTCAAGGGCACTGGTGCCTGCCGGGTGGGCACATTGACGATTATGAAACTGCGGAAGATGCTGTTGTGCGGGAGGTGATGGAGGAGACCGCTCTTTGCTTTACCGAACCAACCTTCCTCGCCTTCTTCGACGAAATCTTTCCCGAGCACAACTTTCATGCCGTAGCGCTCGCCTTTTACGGCACAGGAAGAGGCGCGCCTGAATTGATGCCCGACGAGGTGGCAGAGATTGCCTGGTTCACCCTCGATGAAGCCCTTGCCATGCCACTTGCTTTCAATCATTTGCAGATACTTCAACGATATGCAGAACATCGTGCGCTATAAAACTTTTGTGCCATTATTGCTCTCTTTTCTCCTGCTGATTGCCTCAGGTTGCACACAGCAGCAGGTCGAGATGGCGAGAAATACGCCGGTAAAACCGCGCATTGTGAGCCTGGCACCAAGCCTGACCGAGATGATTTTTGCAATCGGCGCCGGCGATCAGCTTGTCGGCAGAACCACCGCCTGCGACTGGCCAGCGGCTGCGGCCAAGGTGCCGGTTGTCGGAGCATTTGGACGCCCGTCACTTGAAATGCTGGCCTCCATCCACCCGGATCTGGTGGTTGATGTTGATCTGGCGGACGAAGAGATGGGCAAAAAAATATCCGCCCTTGGTATTCACCGCGAGAGCATCACCTGCACATCACCGGACGATATTCCTGCCGCCCTGAAGAAACTCGGCGAGCTGACAGGTCACAGACGGGAAGCCGACAGCCTGGCTCTTACAATCAGCAAGGGCCTGGCATCATTCAAAACAAAGGCAGAGAGCCTCAATAACAAAAAGAGCGTCTATCTTGAAATCTGGGACGACCCCTTCTGGACAGGTGGCAAAGGCAGCTATACCTCCGCCCTGATAGCTTATGCCGGCGGCAAAAATATCGGCGACGTTGTTGAAAAAGAGTACTTCGAAATCTCCCAGGAGTGGGTAATCAAGCAAAACCCGGAGGTGATTGCCTGCATGTATATGGCTCGCTCATCGTCAGTTGCCGAGAAGGTGATGAACCGCCCCGGCTGGAGTTCCATTGCTGCCGTAAAAAACCATGACGTCTATGACAAGTTCGATAACAGCCTGTTTCTGCGACCCGGCCCGAGAGTGCTTGAAGGAATTACTCTCCTTGGCAAAGTGATCTCTCACGAAGAGCTACCTGCACCCTGATTTTTTGGCAATCGCTATCAGAATCGGTGGTAATTTTTTTATCTTTGTGGCTTTAGCAGAACAAAACAGTATGCAGGCATGAAGCGCTCCCCTCTGGTCATTTTACTCCTGACAGTGTTGCTCGATCTGATCGGATTCGGCATTGTGCTTCCCTTGCTGCCAACTTATGCCAAGGCACTCGGCGCAAATCCCTTTATGATCGGACTGATTGCGGCGATTTTCTCGATCATGCAGTTTATTTTTTCCCCGATATGGGGCAAATTGAGCGATAAAATTGGCCGTCGCCCTGTCATGCTGATCAGCATTTTCATTACCGCCATATCCTATCTGATGCTGGCACAGGCAACCACCATTCCACTGCTTATTTTTGCCCGTGGCCTTTCGGGTACCGGCTCGGCAAACATTGCGGCCGCACAAGCGTACATCACCGATGTTACCGACAGCAAAAGCCGCTCTGGAGCAATGGGTATGATTGGCGCGGCATTCGGTATTGGCTTTATCATCGGGCCGGTGGTTGGCGGTATGCTCAAGCACAATTATGGTATTGAGATGGTGGGCTATGTCGCCGCCACATTGATTTTTATCGACTTTGTACTGGCTATCTTTTTACTTCCCGAATCCAACAAGAGTGCCCGGAAAATCTCCACTTTTTTTCTGAAAAAGTCAAAAGAGAGTGACGCACCCAGGCAATCAATGCCTGGATATCTTGCTCAAAAAACAGAAGAGTATGGCGATGGGCTGAAGCTGGTGTTCAGCTCGCGTCCCCTGGCATTGCTGATGATTGCCAACTTCATCTATACAGTTGCCATTGTTAATATGCAGCTCGCCTCGATTCTGCTCTGGAAAGAGTATTTTGGAGCTTCAGACCAGCAGATTGGTTACATTTTTGCTTATGTGGGCGTCTGGTCAGTAGTGGTGCAAGGTGGCCTTATCGGCAAACTCATCAAAAAATTTGGTGAACATAAACTCTTTTTATGGGGGCATATCTTCACCTTTGTCGGTGTCTTTTTTGTTCCGTTTGCTCCACAGAGTTCACTCTTTTCCCTTGGCCTCGTTATCCTCTTCTTTTTTGCCATCGGCACCAGCCTCGTTGCGCCAATCAACCTCTCCATGATATCACTCTACAGCTACAAACAGCAGCAAGGGCAGATTATGGGGCTGTCACAATCGGTGAACTCATTTGCCAGGATTATGGGCCCATTCAGCGGCAGCATCCTCTACGGCATGAATTTTCATGCTCCTTATATTGTTGCAGGTGCATTAACCATTGTTGGAGCAATCATTGCCACGAATCTCTTCAAATACAACATTGACGCACTTGACTCATCAAAAAACTGATTCATCCATTTTATCGATAGAGGAGAGTAACGCATGAATATTGGAGTTATTGGTGTCGGCAAGCTTGGAGAGTTTCACACGAAGTTGCTCTCAGAAATAGCACATGATCAACCGGATGTTCATCTGGCGGGCATTTATGATCTCAACACCCAGCGAGCTGAAGAGATGGCCGCAAAATACAGTACTCCCTGCTTCAGCTCACTTGAACAGCTTGCCTCCACCTGTGATGCCGCTATTATTGCCACAACAACAAGCTCACATTTCGCTCTTGCTAAAAGGCTGCTTGGCGAAGGGTTGCATCTTTTCATTGAAAAGCCGATTACCACAACGGTTGAAGAGGCTGATGAGTTGATTCGGCTTGAAACTGAACGGAAGGTACGCATACAGGTTGGCCACATCGAACGCTTCAACCCCGCATTACGCGCCGTTGAGGCTAAAATCGGCCGTCCGATCTATATCCAGGCTGAGCGGCTGACCAGCTTCTCAAAGCGAGTGACTGACGTCTCTGTTGTGCTCGACCTGATGATCCACGACATTGATCTGGTGCTCTCCCTGATCCAGTCCGATATCAAACATATTGCCGCTTCGGGAGTCAAGGTCTTCTCCAACCAGCTTGACATGGCGACGGCCAGAATCGATTTTGTCAACGGTGCCACGGCCAACGTGACGGCAAGCCGACTCAGCCGCAGCCGAATGCGAAAGCTTCGCTTCTTTTGCAACAATCCAAAAAGCTATGCTTCGCTTGATTTAACTACGGGCAAATCGGAGGTCTTCAGACTTGTAAGGCAAGAGGAACTCTCATCAAAAAATCCCCTGAAATCTTTTGCCGCACGAAAAATTCTTGAGCAGTTCGGCGAAATTCATGAGACGATGGAGGGAATGGCGCTCGACTACATTCATCCCGAAGTTCCGAAAGTTAATGCGCTGCGTGACGAACTTGAACATTTTATAACGGCAATCAGGGACAACACTCCAACTGCTGTCACCTCATCCGACGGCCGCAGGGCACTCATGGTTGCGGGAAAAATTGCGGAGGAGATTGCCGCCAATACAGCTTCACAAGAGTGACCGACCACTCTATAGCCAACTTGTCATGACACCACACTCACTACCCGCCATACCCGAACTGCTTTACCGGATAGGAGATCTTGCCGACAAAAGCGGTACAGCCTGTTACCTTGTCGGTGGTTACGTGCGCGACATGCTCATGCAGAGAGCCTGCACCGACATTGATATTATGGTGATCGGTGAGCCAGTCGCTTTTGCAAAAACTATACATGATGAGCTTCACGGAAGAAATTTTGTGCTTTTTGAACGATTCCGCACGGCACAACTTGAACTCACTGATGCCATCCAGGGCAGTTTCAAGGTTGAACTTGTCGGAGCCCGCAAAGAGTCCTACAACTGCGATTCAAGAAAACCGGTAACCCTTATTGGTACGCTTGACGACGATCTTTCGCGACGGGATTTCACCATCAACGCACTGGCTCTCACGCTCAACCTGGAGGGACGAAACCAGATTATTGACCATTTTCACGGAGTTGAGGATATCGAGGCCAGAATCCTGAGAACACCGCTTGACCCCGAACAGACCTTTTCCGATGACCCCCTTCGTATGATGCGAACCGCCAGGTTTGCGGCGCAGCTTAACTTTCAGCCACTCCCTGAAGTGCTGGAAGCAATGCGCTCGATGTGCGATCGGATAACGATTGTTTCGATGGAGAGAGTCAGTCAAGAGTTCCTCAAAATCATGCTCTCCCCACGCCCATCAATCGGCCTCGTCATCCTCTACGAAACAGGATTACTGAAGGAGTTGATGCCTGAGGTGGCTGCCATGGCCGGCATTGAGCAGGTGGATGGCATGGGTCACAAGGATACTCTTTTCCACACATTCCAGGTTATCGACAATGTTGCCGCACACTCCCCGAACCTCTGGCTCAGGATAGCCGCGCTTCTGCACGATATTGCTAAACCGGTCACAAAACGCTTCACAAAAAGCGCTGGCTGGACATTCCATGGCCATGATGCCGTCGTCATAAAATTTGTCTCAAAAATTTTCAGATACATGCGCTGGCCGCACGATCCGCTCGATTATGTCCAGAAAATGGTACGCCTGCACCA
>CAIWUU010000156.1 GCA_903915955.1 uncultured Chlorobiaceae bacterium
CTCGGCAAAACACTCAATTGTTCGCGCACTGGCGTTTACTGTATGGACAGGCTGGGATAGGAGGAGCCGGATGAGCGGAGACGTTCACGTCCGTATCTGTGAGCACCTTGGGGGGCAGTTTCCCGGGGTGACTCGACTTGCATTATTTCATTGGACAAAGATTTGTACTGACATGATATGTTTTCAGCTACATTTCCGAACGTCACGGGCTTGGTATGTTGCTATGATAGAGCTTTTCGAAACTTCAGATAACAATTGATCATTAACAATGACCTCTCGCACACAGAGTACTCCGAGTGGCAGTGGACTTCAGGGCACAGATTCAGCCAGGGCAGCAAGTGTATCAACGATGGATATGTTGCAATCTGCTGTACGATTGCATCATCAAGGGCATCTGGAGGAGGCGGAAGCTCTCTATAACCAGATATTGCAGTTGCAACCAAATCACTTCGAGGTACTTCAGCTCCTGGCAGCCATTGCCTTGCAAAAAAGTATTTCAAAGGAAGGTAGTGAGCTTCAGGGCATAGAACTCTCCAGTGCAACTGTTTTTTCAACGACGGATATGTTGCAAACCGCTGTGACGTTGCATCAGCAAGGGAGATTAGGAGACGCAGGGGCTCTCTATAAACGGATATTACAATCAGAACCAGCAAACTTCGAGGCGCGCCAGCTTTTGGCGGCTATTGCGGTACAAAAAAGTAATTTCATTGATGCTATTGAGTTATTTGATAAAGCGATAAAAATCAATAGTTCTCATCAGAGTTTACTTAACAGTTTTGGTATAGTTTTGCATCAATTGAAGTGGTATGATGAGGCCTTGTTGTGTTATAACAAAGCCATTACCCTTCAGCCCAATGATCTTGATATCTATTCCAGTCGTCATAATGCGTTTCAGGAGCTGAAACCGGAGAAAGATGCCTTGCGTAGTAGTGACAGGTTTGTTGAGTGTACATCTGATCGTGCCGATACATACTTTAACAGGGCAAATCTTTTTTTTGATCTCAAACGGTATGATGAGGCCTTGCAGAGTTATGATAAAGCTGTTGCGTTAGAGTCTGATTATGCTGAGGCCTATTACCAGCGAGGTATGGTTTTATTGGCGTTGCACCGGTACGAAGAGGCGTTACAGAGTTATGAGAGGGCGATAGCTGTAAAGCCAGATTATGCTGAGGCGAGTGCAACACGAGAAAAAATTTTAAAAGAGCGGGGAGAGTATAAAGAGGCCTTCTCCAGTACCGAGAAAGAAAAGAGCGTAAAAACGGGCAAGGTTGCGTTTGACGTAAAAAAAATCCTATCGGTACGCGGAATCATTTTTCTTCTGATCACTGTTTTTTGTCTTACTCCATGGGCGTCAGCTCCATTGGCTCTTTTGCTTGGATTGGTTGCGGCGCAGCTCATTGGCCATCCATTTCTGCATCTCAATCATAAGGTTACCTCTCTCCTCCTGAAAGCTTCGGTGGTTGGATTGGGTTTTGGCATCAATTTTGAGAGCGCAGTCAAAGCTGGAAGTGACGGGTTTCTCTTTACAATTCTCTCGATTGCCGCAACGCTGTTGATTGGCGCTTTGTTGGGGAAATTGCTCAAGGTTGATAAAAAAACCTCCTATCTGATCTCCTCTGGCACTGCCATTTGCGGTGGAAGCGCGATTGCGGCGATAGCTCCTGTTATTGATGCCGAGGAGAATCAAGTCTCTGTGGCGCTTGGAACGGTATTTATCCTCAATTCAGTTGCACTCTTCCTTTTTCCTGAAGTGGGAAAATTGTTTCACATGACCCAACAACAATTTGGATTATGGTCGGCTATCGCAATTCATGATACCAGCTCCGTGGTTGGCGCGGCCAGTAAATATGGCCATGAATCGCTGCTGATTGCAACCACAGTAAAGCTTGCGCGTTCACTCTGGATCATACCTCTTGCACTTGTTAGCTCAATGATGTTTAAAAAGAAGGAGCAGAAGTCTTACAAGATCAAGGCACCCTGGTTTATCGCATTATTTGTTGGAGCCACGATTATTCATACCTATCTGCCTCAGCTTCAGCCCTTTACCAGGGAGGTTGTCCCTGCGGCAAAAGCTGGTCTTACGGTTACACTGTTTTTGATTGGTGCTGGTTTATCATGGAAAGTTCTGAAAAGTGTCGGATGGCCGCCATTGATACAGGGTATTTTAACGTGGGTTGCCATTTCTGTCGTGACATTGCTTATGGTTCTTGGCGTGGCCTCATGAGCGTTAGCTCCTTAGACCACTTGTCAGGGAGAATTATCACTTTTTTCATGCGGTGCGGGGTTGATGATGCGCCTCGCACAAAATGTTATGGATGTTTGCATTTCTTTTGGCCCGCTTTTTCTATACGCACAAGTTCATCTTCGCTCAGGTTGATTGATGAAATTATGCCAGTTCGGGATGACGTTCATCTGATATTTTTCTGCCACAAAAACATAGCCTGCAAAACGATTCTGAATCATGGGCTCGGCTGAAAAGTGTTACCATTGCTTGTTCAATAGGTTATCGGATTAATGGCCAGGGTTTCCAAGAGAGATGTTTATATTCTCACTTTTACAATCATCCCAGACACTTTTACTCCGCAATTCTCCATTTCGGGGAGTTCATATTTTTTATGAGTATCTTCCGGTGGAGTTAAAAAATTATACTTATAAAATTTCCGGAAATTATAGGGTGCGTTTTGCCTGCCGTGTTAACTTTCTTTTTCAAAAGCAATTATATCGAATAGTTGCGTTGGTTGATGTGGCTCTTTTTGTACCAGTATCCATTTTTTCCGGCAGTGCAATCTGTGCTGAGCTTGCTGCCACTGCCCATCTTTCCCGTTCCATTACCACCGAAGCTCTTACCGGTTTCCCTGATGACAGAGTAACTCCTGCCGTGTTCCGCAGTGGTATGCTCACTGGTGTCGCCACCAGCATGAAATCGCAGGCAGAGGCGGGGGGCTATCCCAAACTGCCAAAAGCGTCGATTTTGTTGCCAATAGTTCCTCTGACCCTTGCTGATGGTAAAGTGCGTGGTGCTATTGCGCCTGCCTCTACCACCCTGGCATACAACGGCGTCGGTCAGCGTGTTAACCTCAATTTCAGTTTGGGTTACTATAACCCCGAACGGGGCAACGGTGGCATCATTGGCAAAGGTGGCATTGCCACCGTGCTCTGCAGCAACCTTGCAGCGGGCGTGTCGGCAGTGGTGTATGACATCAAGAAAGATCTGGTTTTCAACACCGTCTGGCAGGTGCCGAATTCCGGGTTTCGCGTCAAGGCGACCAGCGGTTATCTGTGGGGCAATCAGCTCTTTCCGTTTACATCGGGCGATGCAACTATCGCCGTTGAGCAATACAGTTGTGCGCTCTCAACCTCATGGATTATGCCCGATTCCCGTCACGACAGCCGTGATGGTAACCTTTTACACGCTCTCGGTTTCACGCTCTGGGGAGCGCAGGCAAAACAATCCACTCACCCCGATCCGCTCTATTTTATGCGTGAAACCGGCACCGATTATCTCATTTACAAAGATCCTCTTGCACTCTCCGAAGGCCAGCTCTTCGGTGCTGCTGGTGATGCCCAGCTTGCTTTGCGCTCCAACCTTGTCGCTAAAGGCTCACTCGGTTACGAGCAGCTTACCTTTCCGTTCAGTGATGGCACCCGTGAACGAAACCGCTCACTCTACTCAAACCTCGCGCTTAACTGGGAACCTTTCTCCACCGTCATGCTTGATGGAGAAGTAAAAAAGGGTGCCGGAGAAACCCGTTACACGCTCTCCGCAGAGAGCTGCCACTGGAAACTTGGCACATGGTACAGCAATGGCTCGATTGGTATTGCCGACGATAAAGGCGTGATGCTTGGTTACAGCCTTGTTCTCTCTTCCGGCAGGAGCACCACACTTGCACGGCGCATGCAGCCAAGCCGCAGTCTTGATTCGGCACTCCTGCTCAGCGAAGCGCTTGCGCGTCCTGCACAACTGCCCCAATCATTTCTTGCCAAAGTTGACCCCACAGCGGTTACTCTGGCATCGACTGTCAGCAAAGCGTCACTGCCGCAGAATGACCCCGATGGTGCTGCTACCGTTGGCGTTGATGGTGATATTTTCATCACCGTGGGTGCTGGCGGTGTTCCAGTCATACAGGATGTTCGACTGAACGGCGCATCCTTTGCCTATACCGGCATTATCGTGACGACAGCAACACAGGTTGTGGTACACACCAAAAAGCTTGCAGGGCCGGGCACCTACGTCATCAGCGTAACTGATGGCAATCTTGGGCATTACGGAATTGAACTAAACGCTGAGTAATATGAGCCGGAGCAGCACCATGACGATACTTTGTAACAGGAGAGCAGCCCTTTTTGACAAAGTGCTCTTGCTTGTTGTCGCACTTTTTGTAGCTCTTTCTCCTTTCGCCTCTGCGCTTACTGTAGAATCGCTTTTTATTGATCGGCAAGGCATTCTCACTTTTGCCTCACCTGGAAATATCACGATTGGTGTTGGCGGTATTCTGAGCAATCCGGCAACAAGCAGCCTCGCTGGCGAAAATTACGGAACCATTAGCTACAGCAGCTCCAGCAGTGCCATTGCGACCGTGGGTGAGGCAACCGGCCTCGTGACCGGCATCACTGCCGGTAGTGCCAGCATCACAGCACAACAAGCCGCAGTTCGTGGCATTAATTCCTCAGCTTTCCAGAGTTATTCGGTGACGGTAACGCCCGATATTGATCCCGATGTTTTACTGGTCGCCGCCGATAAAAATGTACTGACCGATCTGCTCATCAAAGGGAGTAACCCCGATCTTGCCACCATCACCACCTCACTGGCAACGCTGCCAGTGAGCGGCGCGAATGGTTCCTTCATAAGGTGGGCATCGAGCAATACAGGGGTTGTCAGCAATAACGGCCAAAGCGTCATCCGTCCACTCTATGGCAGTGCAAACGCCACCGTCATCCTGACGGCAACACTCACGAAAGGATTGGTCACCGATACCAAAACCTTTACGCTGATCGTTAAAGCTGCTTCTGCACAGGTTATCACCATTAAAGCAATCTCGGGCGTGATGCCACCAGTGGTGGAGGCGAGACCAGTCGCTACGGTAACAGATACCGTTCAATACACCGGCACGGTTACATGGTCGGGGTCGCCGAGCACTTTTGCCACATCAACTGCCTATACGGCAACCATAACGCTGGCAGCAAAGAGCGGTTACACCCTTACAGGCGTAGCCGCAAACAGCTTTACGGTAGCGGGAGCTACAAGTGTGACCCATGCTGCTGACTCTGGTGTTGTGATGGCACTATTCCCGGTAACGGGTAACTTCGGCGCGGCGACGAAAGTGCTGATGCAGACGGAGCCGGTTGGTGGAGCAAGTGGCGCACCTCTTGCTACGCAGCCGGTGGTGAAAATTACCGATGCAAATGGCAACACGGTAACCTTGAGCAGTGCGTCGGTAACTGCGGCGATTGCAAGTGGTACGGGTGGTACACTTGGTGGCACCACGATGGTATCAGCCGTGAACGGCGTAGCAACCTTCACGAACCTGATCTTAACGGGAACGGTTGGCACGAACTATACGCTCCAGTTTGCCAGCAGTGGTTTGACCTCGGCGATGTCAGCCATGGTGCAAGTGTTATCAGTGCCACTTGCCATTGGCGACAATTACTGCGGCGGCATCATTGCCTATATTCTTGTCAGTGGCGACCCTGGGTATGTGGCAGGGCAAACGCATGGTTTGATTGCCGCCCCAGGCGATCAAAGCACAGGCATATTATGGTGGAATGGAAGCTATATAACGACAGGTGCAACCGGAACAGCAATAGGGACAGGTGCAGCAAACACAACCGCAATTGTTGCCAGTCAAGGCGCGGGCTCCTATGCTGCGAAATTGTGTGATGATTTGGTGTTGAATGGCTATAGCGACTGGTACCTGCCGAGCAGGGATGAGTTGAACAAGCTCTATCTCAACAAACGTGCAGTTGGCGGTTTTGCGACCTACTTCTACTGGAGTTCCTCCGAGGACTATGCGTACTACGCTTGGTACCAGTATTTTGGTGTCGGCTCCCAGTACTTCGACATTAAGTTCAACTACTTTCATGTTCGTGCTGTACGGGCTTTTTAACATGCAAGTGTACCACGGTGGATGAAATGTTTACTTGGTACAATCGCTTTTCGGTCTCGTTGTGAACTGTGATTCATTGTTTTGTCAGCCGAATCACAGTTTACAACGATTCAGTCTTCAGTTAATCAGATGCGCTTCACACGCTTCCCCCTCTTCGAGAGCATCCAGAATCTCGTCAATCTTCTCCTCGCTGTCAATCTCGCCATACCAGAAGCTTTCAGGGTAGATCACAAGCACCGGCCCTTTCTCGCAGAGGTTCAAGCATCCTGTAACCGAGACGGTAACGTCTGTCATACCACGATCGGAGAGCTCGCTTTCAATATAGGGAATCAGGCTGAGCGACTCCTTTTTGTGGCAAATTCCCTGCGGTGTGCCCTGCGCCCGAAAACTTGCGCAGACCAGAATGTGATGTTTTGGTTTGTCCATGGTTGTTTCCCGTTTAATTGTTTTAATAATTATTAGTTAATTCTGATGGTATCTTGTACCCTGCTTCGTACAATTCAATCAAAACTCATCATTCAACATTCATCATCTCCCTACCCGCATCCTCCGCCTGTGCCACTGCAGCTTGATCCGCAGGCGTGGATCTGGCTGCTCTTGATCAGGTGCTTCAGATCCTGGCCGGTAAAGAGGCCGTGCACCGCCTCTTCGATAACCCCCTCAATGACCAGTACCTCAACCCCATGAGCATTGAGAACTTTCTTGGGTGAATCCCCGGCCCCGTTGACCAGCAGGGTGCGGCAGTCTTTCATGGTGTCGGCCAGCGCTTCCCATCGCTCTTTTCCACCGCCAGCCGGTGGAGCAGTTCTTGAGTCGACCAACATGCACTCTCCCTTGTCATCCATACCATAAATCAGAAATCGTTCAGCTTCGCCAAGATGCTGGTTGATCAGTACTCCCTCTATGCTGCTGACGGCAATGTAAGGGCGGCACTCTGCCGGGTTTTTTGGCATGGCCGCAGCTTCTGCCAGTTTCTGCATCATCGCTTCGGTGTTGATTTCACCGATAATGCCTACTGCATCTGCCCGACACCGTGCGCAGTGTTTCATTTGCGGCAGAAATGCACTTGTTGCCTGCTGGATTTCAGTCACCATCTCCACAGAGGGTTCATCAATATTTTCGAAAACAGTCTCCTTTGTGTTGTAGTAGGGGAGACAGTTCAGGATGTCGGCGCCAAGCTCAGCCACTTTTGATGCGACGGCGATGACGTGCGTATCGTTCACTCCGGGAATGATAATGGAGTTTACCTTGGCGGTAACGCCAACCTCTTTCAGCCGTTTGAGTGCCTCAAGCTGGTTCTTGATCAGCAGTTTTGCCGCCTCAATACCTCGGTACATTTTTTTCTTATACCTTACCCATGCATAAATTTCAGCGCCAATTTCAGGATCAATAGCATTGATGGTGATGGTAACATGGCTCACCTGCAACTGGGCAAGCTCCTCAATAGAGGGGAGCAGATCGAGCCCGTTGGTTGCCAGGCAGAGCAGCATCTCCGGATATTTTGCCCGAACCAGGCGGAGCGTCTCCATCGTTTCATCCGGATTGGCAAAGGGATCTCCCGGGCCAGCAATTCCAACTACGGCAATGTTGGGAGAGAGTATCATCGCTTGATCAAGGTAGTACAATGCCTGCTTTGGTGAGAGCACCTTGCTGGTGACGCCGGGTCGGTTCTCGTTCATGCAGTCGAATTTACGGCTACAATAGTTGCACTGGATATTGCATTTCGGCGCAACAGGGAGGTGGATACGCCCGAACTTGTGGCGGGATGCATCGTTGAAACAGGGGTGGTTTGCAATTTTGAGTGTCATAATATCATCCTCCCTTACATATAAGTGTAGCCTATTGATGAAGCATTCTGCCGCTGTTCGATAACGGTGTTGACTATTCGGTCAAAGAGTTCCTGGGTACCACGGTAGCCAAGGTGGTGCATCCGCTGTCCACCGAAACGATCGTGAATCGGGAATCCAAGTCGGAGCAGCGGGATACTGTTTTTTCTTGACATGGTATAGCCCTTGCTGTTGCCGATAAGAAAATCGGGTTGAAGTATTTTTGCCTCATCCTCAATATCAACGAAGTCAACGCCTTCACGTACTTTGATGCCGAGTTCATCCACATCGGGAACCAGCTCTTCAATCCTTTTTTTCAGCACACCACTTTTTCCGCCTGAGGCGCAGAGCACCGGCACCATACCAATCTCCCTCAGAAAGGCGGTCATACCGATGACCAGATCCTCTTCACCGTAGATGATCACTCTCTTGTCAAAAACATATTTATGCCCATCGGCATAGGCATCCACAAGCCGGCGACGCTCATCTTCATACTTTTCAGCTCGGTTTTCTCCAGTAAGCGTTTCGAGCAGGCTGAAAAATTTGTCGCTTCCCTTGATGCCAATCGGCAGGGGGAGATGCCAGGCCGGTACGCCAAACATCATATCCAGATATCCGGCCGCCGATTTGGAGGCTTCAATTGTTGAACCAAACTCAATACTTGCCGTTGCACTGGCTGCCGTTGCAATGGCGCTTGCCGGTGTGCCACCCGGAGGTATACGGTGGTACTCACCCCATGGACCGCCATCCATGGTTTGGGAATAGTCGGGCAGCATCATGTATGGCACTCCGAAATCTTCAAGAATCTCCTTGAGATAGCGCATGTCGGCAGGGGAGACCATGTTTGGAAAGAGGTTGATCAGCCTTTGCTGTGGCATCTTTTCCGCCAGCGCCTTCACCGATGCGTGGACAGCGGCATGAAACCCGTCGATATGGCTGCCCTGATAGCTTGGTGTTGAGGCATGGATCAAAATCGGCATGGGCGAGCCGTTTTTGAACTCTTTTTTATACTCCCTCAGAATCATCGGCACGTCGTCTCCAATGGTTTCGCTCAGGCAGGTGGTTGCCACCCCAATAACATCGGGCTTGTACTGGTCGCTGACGTTTTTTAGACCGATTTTCAGGTTATGGCTGCCGCCAAAAACAGCAGTCTCCTCATGGAAGTTTGATGAAGCAATATCAATTGGCTCTTTATAATGGCTGATCAGATAACGCCGTATATAGGTTGCACACCCCTGCGAACCGTGCAGGAATGGTACGCAGTTCTCTATTCCCCGGAAGGCGAGGCATGCACCAAGAGGGTTGCAAAGTTTGCAGGCGTTCTGTGTTGCTGTTTTTGCGTGTTCGTGTTTCATAGGGTGCCTCCTTTTCTTGGAGCGAACTGCCATACCGGGCTCATGACCGATTGATAGACCTCCAGTGCAAAATTGTACATACCGATAAATCCGGCGAGAGGGATCTTCCTCTCATGGTTATGATCACAAAATCCAATACCGAGCTTGAAGGCGATCGGTCGCTCTTTGACGCCGCCGATAAGCAGGTCGGCCCCTTTTTCAAGGATAAATTTTGAGAGCTCGACGGGGTTGGAATCATCCACAATTACTGTCCCCTCATCGCACATCTCTTTGAGTCTGGCATAATCGTCCTGGTTGCCGGTCTGTGAACCTGCCAGTACGACTGACATGCCTATTGAACGGAGCGCTTTGATGAGTGAAAAGGTTTTGAATGCGCCACCAACATAGATGGCAGCCTTTTTGCCTGTCAGTGCTTTTTTGAATTTCTGCAATGAAGGGTAGAGCGTTTTCACCTCTTCACTGACAATTTGCTTTGCTGCTTCCATGATATCCGGTCTGTCAGGAAATTTGACGGCGACATCATAGAGCGATTTTGACATATCCTCAATCCCGAAATAGGAGACGCGGATGTAGGGAATCCCGTACTTCTCCTCCATCTCTTTGGCCAGCCAGGTCATCGATCCTGAACACTGGACCACGTTGAGTGTTGCTCCATGAGCGCGTCGGACAGCATCGATACGTCCGTCACCAGTCAGTGTCGCGACAACCTCAATGCCCATTTTTTCATAATATTGCCGTATAATCCACGCTTCACCGGCAAGGTTGAATTCACCGAGAATGTTGATGCTGTATTTGCTGATATCCTCTGTCGATCCTGTCCCGATCAGCTTCATTAGAGTATGGCAGGCAGCTTTGTAGCCATCTTTTTTGGTGCCTTTGAACCCTTCTGAGTGGACTGGAAGTACCGGGATTCCTGTCTCTCTTGCCACTTTTTTGCAGACAGCCTCAATATCGTCGCCGATAAGGCCAACAATGCAGGTTGAGTAGATAAAGGCAGCTTTGGGCTTGTACTGTTCAATCAGCTCAATCAGTGACTTGTAGAGCTTTTTTTCACCGCCGTATATAACATCCATCTCTTGCAGGTCGGTCGAAAAACTCAAACGGTGGAGCTCAGGTCCTGAAGAGACTGCTCCACGTATGTCCCAGGTGTAGGCCGCACACCCGATAGGTCCATGAACCAGATGAATGGCATCGGCTACGGGATAGAGTACAACCCTGGAGCCGCAAAAGACACAGGCACGCTGGCTCACTGATCCCGAAAGGCTGGAGGTGTCACAAGCGATATCAGCTTGAGCTACACCACTGTTCTTTTCGAGGACCTGCCTCTCTCTTCCCTCAAGAATACCAATCTGTTCCATAGCCATACCCTTAAAATATTGTTGTGGGATCTTTTTCCCCTTGCTACCCTTATGCTGCTCCTCCGGGGCTGAAAACCAATTGTTTTACATACCCCGCAGGTGCACCATTTTTCATCCTTCATCCTTTCTTCTCTTACATCACCAGCTCAAACTTCTCCTCAAGCGCATCACGATCCTGACGATCCATGATGGCATTCAGAATCTTTTCGAGCAGTCTCAAGCTGCCACCGTACCCGATATTCGGGAAGTAACTGTGGCCGATTCGGTCAAGGATCGGGAATCCGAACCTGATGAATGGAATATCTTCATCACGGGCCATATACTTGCCGTAAGTGTTTCCAATCAAAAGGTCAACTGGTTCATTCTTCATCCACTGGTGAAGCAGGAACATGTCTGCCTGCAGCCCACTCTTGAAGTTTGTTTCTGGAGACCTCTCGTCAAGAAGCTGGCGCATCTGCTTCTCAAACCGCTGGCCAGGCGTGCCGCTGACGATATGTACTGGCTTCATGCTCAGGTCGAGCAGGAACTCGGTGAGTGGTAGAAGTTGATCCGGGTCGCCGAAGAGCGCAACCTTTTTGCCATGCAGATACTGCTCCATGTCGCACATGATATCAACCAGTCGTCCTCTGTCAGCCGTGACCTCTTCTGGCACTGTTACTCCGGCAACCTTGCTGATTGCCATGATGAAACGGTCGGTTGCACTGAGACCGATGGGTATGTCGAGCGTTTCGAATGGCACTTTACACTTCTTTTCAAGCGCGATCGCTGCTGGTTCAGCGCTGACGCTTCCGAGTGCCAGTGAAGCGATGCTGTCGCCGCTGCTCTTCAGTTCATCCACTGTTGTGCCGCCTTTCGGATAAAAAACATGTTTGCCCGTCTGCGGTGCATCAAGAACGTCTGAAGTGTCTGGAAAGAGCACAATGTTGATGCCCATCACTTTTGCAAGGCGTTTAATTTCGCGCATATCCGAAGGCTCCATCCATCCTGCGATAATGTTGAACTGGCTCTTTTTGACACCAGTTGACTCCGCAAATTGTGTTGCCATGCCAGTTACCATATTGGCGTAACCAGTGACGTGCGAACCGATAAAGCTTGGCGTGCTGGCATAAATCACATACTTGCCTTCCGGAATTTTACCGTCATCTTTTGCCTTTTTTGTCATCTGCTGCAAATCATCACCGATAGTTTCACTGAGGCAGGTTGAGTGCACCGCAATGATATCGGGCTCGTAGACCGCGAAAATGGTGTCGATGGCTGCAAGAAGGTTCGCCTGGCCACCGAACACCGAAGCTCCTTCGGTAAACGAACTTGTTGCCGCCATAACAGGCTCTTTGTAGTGGCGGGTCAGGGTGCTCCTGTGGTAGGAGCAACACCCTTGTGAGCCATGGCTGTGAGGCAGACAGCCATGAATACCAAGCGCAGCATACATGGCGCCGATCGGCTGGCAGGTCTTTGCCGGGTTGATCGTCAGCCCTTCGCGCACTTTAACCTCTTTTGATGTGTGTCGTAATAGCATAATTCAATAATCTCCGTTTTCTCTTATTACTGTGTCACGTAACTGGCTGCAAGTCCTGCACCTTTCCCGTTTCCTGCCGTTTCCCACGGTGCCTTGATCAGCTTCCATACGGGGTTGTTGACCATCCTGTCAATATCTTTGTAGAAGTTTATTGCTCCTTCAAAGCCAGTATAAGGGCCGCCGTAGTCGTAGCTGTGAAGCTGCTTCAACGGAATTCCCATCTTTTGTACCACATATTTCTCCTTGATACCGGCGCAGAAAATATCCGGCTTGTAGATCTCAATCAGCTTTTCTGATTCGTAGTGGCTGAGGTCATCAACAACCAGCGACTTTTTGGTCATCTGCTTCATCATTCCCTCGTAGCCGTTGATCTCCAGCCCTTTCTCCTTCAGCGCTTCAAGCTCAGCTTCAGTTTTTCTCGGGTTGTAGAACTCGGGATCGGCGACTATCTTCAACTCTTCAATGTTCTTGCTGTCAGCATCGACCTTGATGCCTGGCAGTACATCACGCCCCTCGTAATCGTCGCGGTGAGCAAACTCATATCCAGCAGCAACCGTTGTCATACCAAGTTCTGTAAAGAGATCCTGGTAGTGATGGGCTCGAGATCCACCGACAAAAAGCATGGCAGTTTTCCCTTTGGTCCTTGGCATAATCTCATTGATCACTGCTTTCACTTTTGGAGCCTCTTCAGCAATAACGGCTTCAATGCGTGCTTTTAACTCCTCATCACCAAAGTATTCGCCTATTTTGCGGAGCGACTTTGCGGTTGATTCAGCTCCGACAAAGTTTATCTTCATCCATGGAATACCATATTTCGTCTCCATCATATCGCCCATGTAGTTGATCGAGCGGTGGCAGAGGATCACGTTCAAGTCTGCCGTATGAGAATTTTCAATGGCTCCAACTGTTGAGTTGCCGCTGAAAGATGCAACCAGTGTGATGCCAACCTTCTCGAAAATGCGCTCAATCTCAAAAGCATCACCGCCGATGTTATATTCGCCAAGAAGGTTCAGCTTGAACTTGCCTTCACTTGGGGTATTGTCGCGGCCAACCATGTGCTTGAACACACCGTTGTTGGCAATGTGGTGACCAGCCGACTGACTGACGCCTCTGTACCCTTCGCAACTGAAGCCGAAAACGTTGCAGTCTCCAAACTTCTCCTTCATCTCTCTTGCCGCTGCGTGAACATCATCACCAATCAGACCAACCGGACAGGTCGAAAATATTGCGATTGATTTTGGATGAAAGAGGTCATAAGCCTCCTGGATTGCAATTTTCAGCTTTTTTTCACCGCCAAAAACGATATTTTCCTCCTGCATATCAGTTGAGAAACAGTAAGGGATGTAGTTTGCATCCATCAGCGTCTCAGGCTTCGTCTGGTTACGCCGGGTCAACCAGGCATAAAAACTGCATCCGATTGGGCCGTGCACTATGTTGACAATATCGCGTGTAGGCCCAAGCACCACACCTTTACAACCAGCATAACAGCAGCCTCGCTGGGTAATGATTCCCGGAACGGTACGTACGTTGGCCTGCACTTCGGGAATGGTCTCCGGGTCATTGATGACAATGGACTTCGACCGTTTTTTTGCCACCTTTGCAGGGTATTTATGTATCAGCTCCTCCCTCACTTGGGCCGGATCTGGAATAATCTTGTTCGCCTCCATGGAACTCTCTCCGTTTACATCTTTTAAATATTGGTCGTTAGTTCAACGCTGCATCGTCCTTTTCACCTGTTCTCACCCTGATGGTTTCAAGAATCGGGGTTACAAAAATCTTGCCATCACCAGGATTACCTGTTTGGTTTGTCTGGATAATGGTGTCGATTGCTGTTTTGCACAATTCATCAGGGACGACAACCGTCACAATTCGCTTTGCAACCAGTCTTGGTGCATTACCGAGCTGGGCAATAGCCTCTGGATGACCCGCTTCTGCGCCTCTAAGGATGTCGTAATGAACCTGACCCTTGCCTCGTCCCATTACCCGTCCAGTGGCGGTGAATGCCGGTATTCCTGCATCGATGAGTGCTTTTTTGGTCGCATTCACTTTGTTGATTCGTATGACTGCAATAATCTCTTTCATTTAAGCCTCCTTAGCTGGAAGAAATGGATCAGTTTCCCGTTCACCGGTGCTTATGGTGTAAACCTCTTCAACGGCTGAAACAAAGATCTTTCCATCACCAAATTTTCCTTCTGCTCCCGATTTTGCATTTTCAATGATTGCCCGTACAGCAAAATCTTTGTCGATATTAGGAACTACCGTAAACAACATCTCTTTTGGAATTTCATCATAGACCACGTCACCGACCCGGAGACCGCGTTGTTTACCGCGTCCGACTACCGAGATTTTTGTTACAGATGGATAGCCTGCATCGAGCAATCCCTGCATGACATCATACACCTTTTCTGGCCTGACGATTGTTCTGATCATTAACATGTTTCTGTACTCCGTTGTTTTAGTTAGCGATACCAAATTCAATGAGAAGTGCTTCCAACTCTTCGATTTCGAGCGGCTTTGGAATGACGAACATCTTGTTTTCATCAATTTTCTTTGCAAGAGCCCTGTACTCATCAGCCTGTTCATGGGTCGGGTCATACTCGATAACTGTCTTTCTGTTGATCTCTGCACGCTGAACAAAGTTGTTGCGAGGCACAAAGTGAATCATCTGGGTGCCGATTTTCTTCGCAAGCTCTTCAATCATCTGCCGTTCGTTGTCAACATTCCTGCTGTTGCAGATAAGGCCACCAAGCCTCACTCCACCTGCGTCTGCATATTTCAGAATACCTTTACAGATGTTGTTTGCTGCGTACATGGCCATCATCTCACCTGAACAGACGATGTAGATCTCCTCTGCCTTTCCGTCACGAATCGGCATGGCAAATCCTCCGCAGACAACGTCACCGAGAACATCGTAAAACACATAATCGAGATCCCATTCATCATCGAAAGCTCCAAGCTGTTCGAGGAGGTTCACCGAGGTGATAATACCGCGACCAGCACAGCCAACACCTGGTTCGGGACCACCGGATTCGGTGCAACGGATGTTTCTGTATCCACCTTTGATGATATCTTCAAGTTCAACCTCTTCACCCTCCTCGCGAAGTGTGTCGAGAACCGTTTTCTGCTGTAGTCCTCCCAGAAGCAGACGGGTAGAGTCAGCTTTAGGATCACAGCCGATAACCATGACCTTTTTTCCCATTTCTGCAAGACCGGCAACCGTGTTTTGTGTTGTGGTTGACTTGCCAATACCACCTTTTCCGTAAATAGCTACTTTTCTCATTGTTGTCCTTTTTTAGGTTTTCATTGCCTTTATCGTCAAATATTCAGGCTTGATTTATTGTTGCCCTGAATAGTTATGCTTTTATGAAGCAAGATGCGTGCCAAAGTTTCGGTAAAGCCGAAAAGTTTTTTGAAAAAAAGGGAGTTGATGCCCTTAAAGCCGCATGGCTAAAGGGGTTTATTTTTTTGCTGAGAGGCTTTTTTTATTATTCAGGGGGTTGCATTTATTACGAGCAAGGAATCATAAATGAGGGAAAGAGCTACAAACCGGTAGGAAAATGAGAAAAGTTACGTTTTGGTGGGAGATGTGGCGCTTATTTTGGGGGATCGATGATGCTTGAATTCAAGATTCCATTTGCCCCTTCTTTTCTTTCTTTCAAGCACGGAGAATCGATAACGAAATATTTGCTGCTCCCTGTAGTTCATTGATTTCGTTAAAAATACGTCTATATTGTTTGATAATTCAACACTTCGTCATCGAGATTCTGATTTTTTCTTTGCAAAAGTATATACAAAATATGTAGATTTTAGCCAATGTTTGAATGGGATGAAGAGAAACGGTTAAGTAATCTTGCAAAACATAAGCTTGATTTTATAGCCGTAAGCTTTTTCTTTGATGGACGGCCAAGCGTTACCTCAACATCGAATTATTCTTTTGAAGTACGCTCTATCACAACAGCCATCAATGGACGTACATTTTATACCGTAGTTTGGACATGGCGCCAGGAGCGCCGCAGAATTATTTCATTCAGGAGGGCTCGACATGGTGAGGAAAGAGCGTATCGTCAGATACACGGATGATCAGTTACGCGCAATGTGTGAGCGTGGAGAAAACAAGAGCGATTGGGCACAAGCTGCTGCTATGACAGAGTCGGAGATTGAGACGGCTATTGCTTCCGATCCTGATGAAGCAGGAATGGTGGTTGATTGGTCAACACTGTCAGTGGATTTACCGCAGCCGAAAGAGGTACTCAACATGCGCATTGATGCCGATGTTTTGCAGTTTTTCCGTCGTCAAGGTAAAGGCTACCAGACCAAAATTAATGCGGTGTTGCGTTCCTATGTCGATCAAAAGCTTCGTCCGGAAAAGAGGTAAGCAATTTCGATTTGAAAATCAATCCGTAGATTTTGTGACACTCAGTTTACCAGCAATCTCTTCTTGTGTTAACCTTATACTATCGAGTGCCTGACGAAGGAGCACCCCTGTCCTGAACTGCTCATACCCTTCATCATAGGACTCTGCAAAATCTGGATCCAGAGCTTTTTGTTCGTCGATAAATGCCTGTAGTTCATCCATCTCTTTTTTCCTCCTCACATAGGGCTTTCTGAACAAAGCCTCGTTTTAAAAACACCTCGACGGCAGGGCAAATCTGGCCTCTATACACAAATCCCCTAATCGCTGTAATTTTTGCTTCAAGAGGCTGTGTCGCCCATTTATCGCCATCAAAAACGACAC
>CAIWUU010000157.1 GCA_903915955.1 uncultured Chlorobiaceae bacterium
CAGCGTGGTCGCACGCTGGAACGAAGCCCTGAACGACATAGAGACTCCCGACCTGCCCAATCTCGGAATCTTCTATCCGCAACCGGGATCGGAGCCTGCGCGGGTCATTCCCTCCGTCAGGCAAACAGATAGTGGAGCTGCTCGATAGGGAAACCCGCACAACGCGAGCGCTCGACAACGCCACGCACGGTTTGCGCGAACGTCTGATTGAAAGCGCGCTCGGCCTGTCCATCGTCGAAGCGGGAAGAGCCTTTCGCAAAGCCATCGTCGTTGCCGGAGGCAATGGGCTCGACGAACGGAGTGTCCGGCAGGTGCTGAACGAAAAACGGCACATCATCCGTGAAAGCGGCGCTCTCGAACTCTACCCCTATACCGGATCCATGAACAACGTCGGCGTTGGGGCACTGAAGGCATGTCTCTGTTCCCGCCATAAACCAGCATCTGAAGCGTATTTTCGACGATAATGAGCTTGAAAAAGCCTCAGTTATTAAGCATTACTTAACAACTGCCAGTGGACGGCAAAAACATTATACTTTTGCAGAAAGGGGAATTATCGCTTATGATGTTCTGAATCCTGGGCAGCTCAAAAAGTATTTGAACGCAGATTGGTAAAATCGAGAACCCTATGAACTATCAACAGTTACTTGCCCTTTTCAAAGAGACCCACCTTGAGTTGCAGCAGAGAGCCGCCCGATCTGTTGATACCTCGCAGAAGGGGCTTGTGGTTGAAAAGCCGGGTGATGTGATTAAAAACCCCATTGTGCTTGAGTTTCTGGATCTGGAAGAGAAGAGTGCTTATTCAGAACATGCACTTGAAACGGCCATTTCGCTCTGTTTGATGCCCAACAATCTCTTTTTGAGGCTCAGCAGAACGAAATTCTGATTCATCAACAGACTCTTGCCAACCTGATCGACCTGTACAAAGTCCTCGGAGGCGGGTGGCAATGACCGACGCTGTCAGTTTTGACGGCTCAAGAAGATAGTAGGACGCTCATGACTGCGAGCACAAACACTTTTTATTTCCGTACTGTCCGAATAACTGACTTGTTTTTAAGCCATTCAGAAAAAATGGGTTCATCCATTTCACCTGCCGCCAAATCCAGAACAGCGTTAACAGCTTCGACTTCTCTAGACCTCAGTTCCCATCCGTTAATATGCAGAAACACATAGGCAACAAGAAACCCTGTACGTTTATTTCCATCAACAAAAGGATGGTTACGAATAATGCCATAGGCATAGGCAGCGGCCAAATCAAAGACGGATGGATCACCGTAATTCGCCTTGTGTTTCGGGCGAGCAAGAGCTGAGGACAAAAGCCCTGAATCCCGAATGCCAAGGCTTCCACCGTGCACAGCAATTTGTTCGTCATGTATGGCAATGACTACCTCATCAAGAAGCCAGCGCCAACTCATTTGGCAAGCTCATGGAGTGCGTTCCGGTATTCTTGCATGCCGCAACGGGCAGTCTCCATTTGCTCTGCAAATTCCGGATCGTACGGGGTTACCGTGTACCCTGTTGGAGTTTCCGTTAAAAATACGATGTCCCCTTGCTTTACCTTAAGGCGATCAGTTACTGCCTTAGGCAGGATAACACCTATTGAATTTCCAATCTTTGTTACCGTAGCACGCATAACAGTACCTCCGTTTTTTTTGTTATACCATAAGTTATAACAAAAAAAACATAGTCAAGAGCGTTTTTCAGCCTTTTACCATCTTGTCTTCTGGTATTGAAATGGAACTGCCTTTCCTGCGAAGAACGTGCTGCCAGCCAGAAAACGCCAACTGTCAACATTGATCCCTCTGATTTGCTTAATTCAGGGTGATATATGTATACCCCTGTGAATCGATCATTCATTGATGCCGGATCCTGATGCAAGCTGAAAAACACCTTTTTGCCACAACCCCCATCCTCGGCAGCATCCTCAGGAAGAGGGCAGTGGAGCGCCTTTTTTCGAGCAATAGCCGGGAAGCTGCGGTTAAACTGGCTGGTGCGGTTGAAACGGGGCAACCTGAGTCGGATGCGATATTCCATCGTCTTCTGCTTTTGCAGCACAGCAGCCAGCCTGTCATGCACAGCGCAGTATGGAACTACTGGAAAGCATCCCGCTTCGAAGAGCTGCTGAAGAGGATGCACGCCTCTGCAGCGCTGCAGCCCGTTCTTCTGCAGGCGCTTGAGGCCATGCCGGAAAACGACTGGGGCAACGGCCTGCTCTTCATGCTCTGGAGTCTCCTCGACCGGGACGACATCGCCGACAAGATAGAAGCGAGTGGTCGCCATGCGCCTGCTCTTGAAATGGATGCCCTTTTCGGGCTTGTGCGCTGTTTTCAGCGGCGCAGCGGGGGCTGCTTCCCCGCAGCAGAATGCAGGAGATCTCCCTGAACGGTACGTGGCCTGAAAAACTCGCGCTGCAGTACCTGTTTACTGTGCCGGACGCAAGCTC
>CAIWUU010000158.1 GCA_903915955.1 uncultured Chlorobiaceae bacterium
GAACAAGCAATGCAAGAGACCCGCGCCCACTACGACAAAATGATGGAGGTATTCGCATGAGTGGCTACAAAGACTTTATCAGCATCAACATCATCGGCCTCGATGAAGCTGTCTCCCGGCTGAATGCACTACCAGCCACCGATGATGGTGAAGCGGATCAAGACGTTGCAGGGGTTGAGCGGGATCTCTGAGGATCAGTACCGGGCTTTGTTGTCGGGGTATGGGGTGGAGAGCTGCACGCATTTAACTGTTGCGGACGGTCGGGCGGTGTGTGATTGTTTGCAGAAGATGGTTGACCGGTTGCCGGAGAAGGCGCAGTTTAAGGTGAAGACGTATGCTGATTTGGCTGGCCGGTCGGCGGAGATGGCAACGGTGAAGCAGCTCCGGATGCTGGAGGCGATGTGGATGCAGGTGACGTGGAAGGATAATCGGCGGGATGCGATTGCTGCGTATCACGATTGGCTGAAGAATCGGTTCAATGTCGGCACTCCGGAGTGGATTGAGCGTGACCGGGTGAGCGCTATCAAGCGGGCGCTTGAGTCGATGCTGTATCAGGCCCGGCAGAAGGGTGTTGGCGTGTAAGCGATTGGCGGCGCTGGAGGCGGCGCTGAATGCGATGAGCTTGAAACAAAGTGCGGCATAATCGAAAAAGCCTGTCGTAAAATTGATGAGGTTTTATATTTTACGGCAGGCTTATCAGTAATAAAAACAGGGGCAAAACATGAATGATTATTCAGGAGCGTATGTCTTGTTTGCGATAATAGTATCTATTTCTTGTGCGAGCGGGGCGGTTATTATAGCAGAAAAGAAGGGCTATAAAGGAGCCGCTCTGGCAGGCTGGTGTTTTGTTGGTCTATTTTTCAATCTTCTTGGCATTATCATTGTATTGATAATTCCAACAAAGGCTGAGGGATATGTTCTCCAGGGAAAAATGAAGGTATGTCCGTTCTGCAAAGAGGCAGTTCAGGTTGACGCCATTCTTTGCAAGCATTGCGGATCGAAGCTCGAAGCTGCTGAAACGAAATAATTCTTGCAGGAAGGTAAAATCAGAAAGCCCGGTTAATTGCCGGGCTTTTTTGTTGGTAAACGGTCGTTTATCGGGCGTTTCAGGTAAATTTACCGAAGAATCAGAAAAGGGATTGTTGCCCTTTGATGGCGGGCATGTTGAGGCGGTGGCGGATGGTGCGCATAGAGCAGCCGAGGTCACGGCTGAGTTCGCGGATGCTCTTTTTGCCGTACCATTCGGTGATGTAAGCTTGTTTGGTATCGGGCTTGATGCGGATGTAGATGTCTTGACCGCCGAAGTTTTCTTGTACGGATTTTGCTATATGGTCACCATATTCGGACGCAAGGAAGTCGAGCAGTTCGTTGTTGTATGGCATTTTCCGGTAGTTTGTGAGAGAGTGTACCCTATCTTACAAATTCCGTTGTATTCCTGCAACAATGATGTCTGTAATTTCTGCGTTATCTTCGTCCTGGACTCCCCATACTGGCCTTGCTGGAAAGCGGGCTTTGGTTCGGCCGTCTTCGAATTGGTGGTATTTGAGGTAGCCTTTACTGACAAGATAGAGTGCCCCTCCACTAAATTCAGTCTTTAGTGATTGATAGAGTTCTCCGGTGTCGTTCAGCGGATCGTTGGAGACAATTCCCTGTTTGTTTTTTCGTTGGCCGGGTGCTTTTCGTTGCTCTTTGTACCATCTCCGGTTGATGGTGCTTTGTGCAAGTGGTTTGTAGCGGGTTGGCCTGCCGCCCTCGTCGACGGTTTGGCGCGCGCTGGTTTGCAGTACTCCACCAATGCCCTCAAGCACTGATTGACTGTGCAGGGCATCATCAACGGTGGCTGGTAGTGCATTCAGCCGGGAGACAGCTTCATCGAGGCCGATGATGTTGATGCTGATAAAGTCTTTGTAGCCACTCATGCGAATACCTCCATCATTTTGTCGTAGTGGGCGCGGGTCTCTTGCATTGCTTGTTC
>CAIWUU010000159.1 GCA_903915955.1 uncultured Chlorobiaceae bacterium
CCTCGGTCGCTCACTACCACGCCTTTTGAACGCAGCAGCACCGGGTGGTTTGAAATCAGCTCCTGCAAACCGAATCCGGGAGGCCGTCTCCCATCTTAAGTATAGCATAGCAAGCTCTCACTTGCGTTCGTGACACACTCCAGAACTCCTGCGCCTTCCTGTTGTTCTCTTCAAAAATATTTTTCAGCCGGTATCTCGGCCATTGGGACTCATCCGGTGCTCCGCTCTCCTCAAAAGCTGGCAACTGCTCAGGCCATTGCACTTCAGGCCAAATCTCTTTCAGGAGATCCATCAACTCGACATCGAGAAAATTGATCTTCGCTGCATGATCGAGCAGAAGCGCAAGTTGCGCAATCAATTCTCCGCTGGCTTCTGGACCTCTCTTCAACAAAGGAAGATATGCCTTCAAAGCCAGTTTGATTGGTGGGCGCACGCTCTCCTCATAGTGTTGATATGCCTGCCGAACCTGAAGCAGGGTAGCCTGCATATTTCGATACTCTTCGCGAAATGCTGCTCGCTCATCCGCCTTCAGCGATGATGTTGCCAGAAGCTCCTCTATAACGGGGGCAGAAAAGTTCTCAGCAAATGCTGATAATTCATGCAAAAGGATATTGTTCACCTGCTCCATTCTCATCTCCTATTCTGCCGTCATCTTCATGAAAAATTCCCTGAACTTGCGACTGCTCTTTTTCGCTTCCGCTATGGAGCGTTTGTCCTCCCCTTCAGTTGTCGACCCCAGCAGATCTTTCTGCCGGAGATTTACCCAGAGCTCATTATCGGACAAAGTGGCTAATGATGCCGAGGTCGTATCCTGATAGGTGGGTTGAATAAGCATTGCCAATCGTGCATTCCGAATACTCATCGCATGACCATCAATATCCTGGCTCAGGGTGCTGAGGAGAGCATCCAACGTATTGAGAACCTTGAGAATGCTGCTTTTTCTGCTGATAAGTTCTTTTCGGAGCTCTCTGTTACTGATGTACGTCACAGTAACGGGAGCAATTGAGGATGGTAAGGTAACAGATGCAAGATTTTTAGCTTTGAGAAGGTCATCCAGTTTACCAATAATCTCGCTGGTTTTCGCACCGATATCAGCCGGGGCGGTCGATGCTGCCAGCTCCTGCAAGGCGATAAAATAGCTCTGAAGGGAGGTTGCCACCTCTTTTGTATAACGATTATTATCAATGGCCTTCATGTCAGAGAGGTTACTCTGCTTGAGCAAACCCCTCAGTTCATTTTTCAATGCTTGGCCTTTATACGTTTTGGATAACTCATGACGCTGCTGAAGAAGGAAATAAGAGGATGATTCAATTCTGACAGCATTCGCCCGGTCAGCAATTACAGCAACCGAACCAGTATAGGATGCACCGTCGCGGGCAAGCATAACGTATTGCTGGGAACTGCTGCAACCGCTCAGAAGAGCAATAAAAAATAAACAGCAGAGTATGGAGTAACGGAGGTAGATGCGCAATTGAAGACCCTTTGTATCAGTTTGTCAGCCCTTTTTTTTTACCCAATGTTTAGCCTGTAAAGCAAAAACAGTGATAAACTCTTTGACATTATTGGTGACCAGAATCTGAACTTGGCAACGAGCATAAACGGCAATATGAACACCAGTGTCGCATTGCATTAACCGACAAAAATAAAAATTCATCCCGTCTCACTCTGAACATAAGAAATATCTTCATAACTTTGGGCATGCGTGATATACTCTCTTATAACCTTTTACCAGAACGGTGTTCCATGAATTCATCTGACCCTTCAATGCAGCCGCTCTCTCTTGATGAGCTCAGCACTCTTGAACAGTTTCTTGTTTCAGAACAGACTCCACCTGATGCGCTCTCCTCTCTTGAAATGCTTGATGGTTATATGACGGCTGCGGCGGTCGGACCTCAGGTCTTTGAAGTTGACGAGTGGTACTCATCCATCTGGGATCAGGAAAAAAAGCTGAAACCAGAGTTCTCCTCTGCTGAAAAGGCCGAATTGATTGGAGAGCTCATTGTCCGCCATAATAATTCGATTACGCAGCTCTTGAGTGATGAACCTGAGGAGTTTCTCCCGATTTTTGACCGGGTAGGATATGAGAGTGATGAGGTAAGAAAGCTCGCTGTAGAGGAGTGGGCAATGGGATTTATTATCGGAATGGAATTAGCCTATGATGCATGGAAACCTCTCTTTGATGATGAGGAGGCCGCTGTGCTGTCGATGTCTATCTTTATGCTCAGTAAAGTGTCGGACGACTTCAACCATTTGACAGACAATGAAATTTCGGAGCTCACTGAATCTGTTGCAGAATCAGTAATCTGTATTTACTCGTTCTGGCATGGAGAGGGGGATGAAGATGAGTATGACGAGTAGAAAACCACCAAGCTCCGCGAAATGTACCATTTCACGGAGCTTGGTGGCTGCGGGTTGAGTCGCAACCCTTTTGTTTTGCCTCTTTCTATCCGAAAAGGAGTTTTCAGGCTTCAGCGCCTTCAGCCTCGACTTCGAACTGAATCTTTACAGTGATATCCATAAAGATTTTTGCATCGGCTTCGTATTTGCCAAGCGATTTGATCGGGGCTTCAATGGTGATTTTCCTGCGGTCAATCTCAATGCCCTGTACTTTTAGTGCATCCGCGATATCGGTAGATGTGACTGTTCCGAACAGTTTACCGGATTCGCCTGCTTTTGCAAACACTTTCAGTGACAGTTGCTCAATTTTCTGAGCATATTCACGGGCGTTTTTGCGTTGCAGTTCGACCTTTTTAGCCTGCTGTTTTTTCTCTGTTTCAAGAGCTTTAAGCGTCCCCTCAGTAGCTCTGATAGCTATACCCTGCGGAATCAGGAAATTGTTTGCGTAACCATTTTTTACGGCAACAACTTCACCTGCATCGCCAAGGGTAGCCACATCTTTTCTTAAAATGACTTTCACTGCTTAGCTTCCTCGTTCAATAGATTGCAAAATTGGTTATTTGTATTCATCAACAACATAAGGAATTACTGCCAGGAACCTCGCCCATTTGACTGAGTGGGTGAGCAGATTCTGCTCTTTGGCGGAAAGTCCTGTGATGCGACGGGGAATAATTTTTCCCTGATCGTTGATAAATCTTTTCAGCTTACGTTCGTCTCTGTAATCGAAAAACACGACCTGGTTTTTCGATACTTTCTTTTTGGACGCAAGGGCATTGCTCAACGATTTGTTGCCCTGTGATTTCGGACCTTGTGATGGTGTAAATTTTTGTTTCATAAGTTCATTACAAAATTTTGCTTACCCTGCCCTCTCAATCAGAAGAGAGGTATTTGTATTCGTAAATATGACCGTGTTCGTCATCGTGACTCTCTTCGTGATGGTTGTCATGACAATCATCCTCAATAAAGCCCTCTTCATCATCATCGCTATTTTTGTGGCGCTTGTTGAGAAACTGGATCCTTCTGGCCTTTATTTCAACGACTGTTCTGGATGTTCCATCCTGCGCCTTCCATGTCCGGCTCTGCAACTCTCCATCGACAAGGACCGCTGAACTTTTCCTGAGGTTGTCACGGCAACTTTCGGCAAGCTTATTCCACGCAACAACTCCAACGTAGCAAACATCTTCCTGCCACACATGTTTACTGTCCCGGAATCTTCTGTTGCACGCAATTGAGAAATTAACGACTGGTGTTCCTCCTGAATTTGTTTGCCTGAAAACAGGATCTTTGGTAAGGTTTCCTGCTATGATGACACTGTTTATCTCAGGCATCTTTAATTCAGCCATAACATCGTCTCCGTTTTATTCTCGAAAGGAATCTTTTCGCAGCTTGCATTCACAACAAGCCAGATCATTTCTGAGCGTTCTCGGAAGCTGCGGCCTCTGCAAGGGCAGCATCTTCAGGGCTACCTATCACAACACTGTACTTCTCAACTCTCTTGCGCATTTCGAGCAACGCGCTGGTGAGGTGAATAATCAGGTAACGCAAAAGCTCTTCCTCATAACGAAGCACTTTTTCAATCTCTGCAATAACGGCGGTAGCTGCGGTAAACTCAATGTGTGCGTAGTAACCAATGGTTTTCTTTTTAACAGGATAGGCTGTCTTGCGTCTTCCGATCTCAAGAACACTGGAGATACTTCCACCTTTTTCGGTAATGACTCTTTGCACCATCGCCATTGCTGCGGCAATAACTTCATCCTGAAGTCCTCCGTCAATGATGAGTGTGCATTCATACAGTTTGTTTGTTTCCATAGCGCAAATGCTGATAATATTATTACTCCTCAGTAGCTTGCAAAACGGCGAGGGTCTGGCATTGCGCAGGCCAGCCCCACGGCTTCAAGGTCTCCCAATGAACACCATCTGCAAATTTGAACCTTTAAGGTAAGCTATTCACTCCATTTTTCCAACCATGTAAAAAAAGCCGTTGAAAATGGCTTACTATCATCGAAATGACTGCAGATAATTGTGAATATGTTCGGCAATAGTGTTTGGTGAAAGATCGTTCATACATCGAAAATGACCTTTGGGACAGTGATCGCGGCCGATATGCGAACAGGGCTTGCAATGTAGACCCTCAACTTCGAACAGCTCATAAGGGGTGTGCCAGGGAAGAAAACCAAAGGCTTGAGAGGATGAACCGAAAAGCACAAAGAGTTTTTTGCCGAAGGCTGATGCTATGTGCATGAGACCTGTATCGTTGCAGAGTACCGCATCACAACTTGACAGGAGCGCTGCGCTCTGCATGAGAGTGCAGCTTCCGGCAAGATTGGCAACAAAAGGCCGGCAACTATCCGACAAGCTGTTCATGAGTTCTGTGGCTTGCGGTGCATCCTCTTTTCCCCCGAGAAGCACTATCTGTAATGACTCTTTTATGAACAAAGAGGAGATAAGAGCTGCAAATTGCTTTGGAGGGTAGCGTTTTGTAAAATGTTTTGCGCCGAAACAGAGCGCGAGAGTTTTTTGACCTGATTGAAAATAGGGTGCTGCAAAAGCCAGCTCTTCGGCAGACGGATAGAGTTCGCATCCTTGATGATCGCTTACAGAGATAGCGATTTCATGCAAGGAGTCAAGATAACGCTCTACCACACTGCGGTATGAACCGTAAAGGTTACGCTTGAATTGTACCAGCAACCACTTTTTCCAATTCTCTTTACGATACCGGACAGTACGAGTGGAATGCAGCGATCGGACGATGCTCTGTGAAAGAAAATTATTTTGTAGATCAACCACAAGGTCATAGTTACCCACTGGTGGTTGATCTAACGTATAAAGAGTTGAGATGCGAGGATTTGAAATAAGAAGGGAGACAAAGGGAGTTTTTGTACAGTAATCAATCTGTGCACCAGGATATGCTATGGCAAGAGAGCGAATCAGTGGGGTAGTAAGAATAATATCCCCGATGGAACTCAGCCGAATAACCAATATCTTTTTGACTGCGATCATGAGATTAGGCCCAGAATTCCCACCAGGCCTTGTAATCGGCAGGTTTTTTGCCTGGCAGTGCGGTCTCTGCTCTTTTGATGGATTGAGCTACTGCTTGCTGCAACTCTTCCTTGTTTTTCAGTTCACCTTTTCGTTCAGCAATCATCTCACTGACGATACGGAACGCCTTGAGCGCCTCATCAAATCGGCCAACCCCTTCAAGTGCTGCAGCACGATTGTAAACAGCATCTATCCAATGTTTGCCTTCATCCTGATTGAGTTCGCCTCGGCGATTGAAATAGCGTAAAGCGATTTCTACAGATTCAAGGGTTTCTATATAACGTTCCATTCTGACAAGCGCGCAGGAAAGACCAGTATGAGCAATCGCGTCAAACCCATTATAATCAAATGCTTCTTCCTGAGGTATGGTACGGGAAACATCCATTGCCCGTCTATATGTAGCTGCAGCCTCCTCAAAGAGACCTTGCTCCAATTGTTTTTCTCCCTCATTGAGAGCCAAATAGGATTGGCCAACCTGTTTCAGTGGCTTCATAGGTTCGTTAGTTTAGGGTGTCGTCAAAAGAGCGTCAAGCTGTTGGGGAATTTCCGGACGACCCTTTGTGTTCAGCGCTGTTCCGATGATTTTTGCCTTGAGAACGGGTTTATGGTCTGGAAGCCGGAAAATATCCTGGTAAAATGCAAACTTCAGGGCTGATTCTCGCCGAAGGTTGAGGCCAACAAAAAAAGTATCACCTGAAGTAAGGGGGAATTTGTAGTCGAGTTCGGCACGTACCACTACCAAATTGATACCCATGCGGATATATTCACTGAAATTAATACCTACCTGCTTCAGATATTCGTGTCTGACATGCTCGATGTAGTTCTGATACACACTATTGTTAACAATCCCCTGCATGTCGCACTCATAATCACGAACACTCATCTCAAGCGTAAAGGTATACATAGTAACAAAAGCCCTCTGTTTTTAATATGAATCCCTATCAAGCGGCTATAATATAATGAAAATTGGAGAGCGATCGGGAAGAGGTACCATGCGCCGGGAGAAGCTGAAGAGATTGCAATGAATAGATTGGAGAACTGGAAACAATGAACGATAGACCCTAAATCTGAAAGAGTATAAACAAGAAAGCCCATCGGCAATGATGGGCTTTTTTGATGATAAAAACTCGGCGACGACCTACTCTCCCGCGGTTAAGCAGTACCATCGGCTCTCCAGGGCTTAACTACTCTGTTCGGAATGGGA
>CAIWUU010000160.1 GCA_903915955.1 uncultured Chlorobiaceae bacterium
AACCTGCAGAAACTGCTGGGGGTTCATTTTTTACGCTGTTTTATAGGTATCGTGTCGTTTTTGATGGCGATAAATTGGCGACACAGCCTCTTGAATCAAAAATTACAGCGATTAGGGGATTTGTGTATAGAGGCCAGATTTGCCCTGCCGTCGAGGTGTTTTTAAAACGAGGCTTTGTTCAGAAAGCCCTAATTATCCAGTTTTTTAGATATTTATCACAGGCAAGTTGAAGTTGTATTCCTTCGATCAATATTAATATTATATTTCTCTCCTGTATACATGACAGAGTAATTCATGAGGTTTCAACAGGTATTCTCAACAAGAGCATTAATAAAAAATTTTCAACGACCAATTTCCTTATAACATAAAAATATTCAGCTATGGCAAACGACAACAACGGCGTATTCACCGACCTCTTCATTGCGGTCGCCAATCCGATCCAGAATATTGCAGACACCTTGGGCAACGGCATCAATTCAGCCACTTCGATCGTTCAGTCCTGCATCAACCTCTGTACAACAATTGTCAGCGGCATTGCAAACACAGCTATTCAGCTCATTCAGGGTGTAACCACTGCTGTTACATCAGCAATCACTCCGAAACAGTAAAGATCTGCTTTTCTTTGAAAAAAAGCACCTTGCATTATTCGACGCAAGGTGCTTTTTGGAATGGTTTGCCACATGATTATACAACAGTTCCAAAGATACTCCCAACACCCGCAGTCAGCCCCATTGCAAGTGCTCCCCAGAAGGCAACACGGATTGCACCCTTGATCATCGATGCTCCCCCTGCATACGCAGCAGTTCCACCAAGCAGAAGTAATGTAGCGAGTGCCGTTGCAGATGTGATTTCAGCAACATGGGCCGAAGGCGCAATTGACGCGGCTGTAATGGGAATAACCGCTCCCGCAAGAAAAGAGATTGCAGAGGAAAATGCAGCCTGGATTGGCCGCGCCCGCAATGTCTCCGTAATGCCCAGTTCATCACGGGCATGTGCTCCAAGAGCATCTTTCGACATAAGAGTTTCAGCGACAAGCCTTGCCAGCGGTTGATCAAGACCCCGACTTACATAAATTAGGGTCAGCTCCGCCAGCTCATGTACGGGATCCTCTTCTAATTCGCGCTTTTCTCGAGCTATATCCGCCTCTTCGGTGTCGGCCTGCGACTGAACCGATACATACTCTCCTGCCGCCATAGACATGGCACCAGCGACAAGACCGGCCACACCGGTTAGCAGAATACTGTCATGAGCCGCTCCGGCAGCGGCGACGCCAATTACAAGACTTGCTATAGAGATTGTTCCGTCATTTGCGCCAAGCACGGCAGCGCGAAGCCAGCCGATTCGATCAGATCTGTGGGACTCCCTGTGAATGAATGGCATCAATAAAATCTCCTTTTTAAACAGCGAATTAACAGGTTAATCTGGTACGGTAAGGAACAGAAGTGAATGATAGTAAAACTTTACCCCTATTGATTCTATATCTCGAATAACCGTGAATTATGGGTAGTGATCATTTCCGCAAGCCTGGCATTGATGCGTTTGAGTGGATGATATCTTATCAGATCGAAATGGATGGAGCTGTTTCCCCTTTTTTTTCTAAATTGACGCGACAGAAACTTCTTGGGAATAATTTTCAATTTTGGAACTTATCTGCTTTTTTAATTGTTTTCTCAGCTCTTGTTAACCATTGTCAAAGCCTGTTCACATCAATTGATAAACGATAACTATTACTACCATGTATTTTGATCCTTTATATTTTGTGTTTGCTCTTCCCCCAATGCTTCTTGGGTTATGGGCGCAGTTCAAGGTAAAGTCAGCATTTAAAAAATATTCGCAGGTGCGCACGCAGAGCGGCATGAACGGCGCTGAGGCGGCACGGCGTATCCTTGAGCGTGGAGGTCTCGGCAGTGTAACCATTGAGATGGCCCAGGGGATGCTTTCTGACCACTACGACCCCCGTCACAAGGCTCTGCGTTTGAGCGGGGATGTCTACAGCCTTCCAAGTATTGCCTCAGTTGGCGTTGCGGCTCACGAAGCTGGCCATGCCCTTCAAGACAAGACCGGCTATGCACCGTTGCAGTTGCGCTCTATCATGGTGCCAGCGGTCTCTATTGGCAGCAATCTTGGCCCTATTATTTTTATGGCGGGCATGTTTCTGGCTGGAACACTTGGCACTACTCTGGCTTGGGCTGGTATCATTCTCTTTGGCGCTACGGCGCTCTTTGCTCTGGTAACACTGCCTGTCGAGTTTGATGCAAGCCGCAGGGCAAAGGAGTTGCTGGTGTCGCAGGGGATTGTTTCAACTGCTGAGATGAAAGGTGTCAATGCTGTGCTTAACGCGGCGGCGCTCACTTATGTTGCAGCAGCAGCGCAGGCGATCATGCAGTTGGTCTATTTTCTTTCTATCATGAACCGTCGAGATTCATAGTATGCAGAAAAGCTTCCGAAAAAAACCGCTGGCACTTCTCTTGAAAGAGGTGAACAGTGAACATAGGCTGAACAGGATTCTCGGTCCGGTTGCTTTGACCAGCTTGGGGGTTGGTGCTATCATCGGTACCGGAATTTTTGTGCTTATCGGGGTGGCTGCGCATGACAAGGCTGGCCCGGCAGTAACGCTCTCTTTTGCGGTTGCTGGTCTGGCCTGTATTTTTGCTGCCCTCTGTTATGCTGAGTTTGCCTCCATGGTTCCGGTTGCCGGATCGGCTTACACCTATGCTTATGCTACCCTCGGAGAGTTGATGGCTTGGATTATCGGCTGGGATCTGATTCTTGAGTATGGGGTGGCTTCGGCAACGGTTGCGCATGGCTGGTCAAAATATTTCCAGGATTTTATAGGGATTTTTGGCCTTGGTGTTCCTGCGCTTTTCTCCAATGCTCCTTTTGATTTTGATCCTGCAAACGGGATGTTGAGTGTTACCGGCGCCTGGTTTGATCTTCCTGCGGTCATGATTACCTTTGCGGTTACTATTGTGCTTGTGAAAGGAATCAAGGAGAGTGCCAACTTTAATGCCGGAATGGTGATACTCAAGGTTGCTATTGTGCTGCTGGTTATTGTGCTTGGTGCAATGTATGTGAAACCTGCAAACTGGATTCCCTATGCTCCGTTCGGGTTTTCTGGGTTCAGTATTTTCGGTCACACCGTTCTCGGTGAGTCTGGCCCCGGTGGAGCTCCTGTCGGGGTGCTTGCCGGTGCCGCCATGATTTTTTTTGCATATATCGGATTCGACTCCATTTCTACCCATGCCGAAGAGGCAAAAAATCCCCAGAGGGACATTCCTATCGCTCTTATTGGTTCCCTTGTCGTCTGCACCATTCTGTACATAGCTGTTGCCGCAGTTATTACCGGCATGGTTCCCTACGATAAAATCAATATTGATGCTCCTGTTTCCAATGCTTTTATGCAGGTTGGTATTGGATGGGCGCAGTTTGTTATTTCGCTTGGAGCAATTACAGGTATCACCTCGGTGCTGCTGGTGATGATGCTGAGTCAGCCGAGGATTTTTCTTGCCATGGCTCGTGATGGTCTATTGCCGAAATCGTTTTTCGGGGCAATTCATGAAAAGTTCAGAACACCCTGGAAATCAACGATTCTGACGGGTTTTTTTGTTGCAGTTCTTGGTGGAATGCTTCCCTTGCGTTTGCTCGCCGAGTTAGTGAATATTGGAACCCTCTTCGCTTTTGTTGTTGTCTGCACTGCCGTGCTCATTATGAGGAAAACACACCCTGATGCTGATCGTCCCTTCAGGGCGCCATTGGTTCCTTTTGTGCCACTTGCAGGTATTTTTACCTGTTTGATCCTTATGTTTTCTTTGCCGGTAGAGAACTGGATCAGGCTCTTCGGATGGCTTTTTATCGGAATTGTGATCTACTTTTTCTATGGTCGCAAACATAGCTCGCTTAACACGTACAAACCCTGAAAGAGAACGACATGAGTCCAAAGGTATTTCTTGTTACCGGTGCCTCCACCGGGATTGGTGAAGCAACTGCAAGGCGTGCGGTTGCTGCGGGCTTTCAGGTTGTGCTTGCAGCGCGATCTACCGAAAAGCTTGAGCGACTGGCCGCTGAATTTGGCGCTGAAAACGCTCTTGCTGTCACCTGTGATGTCGCCGATTGGCCGTCACAGCAGAGTTTGGTGGAAAAGAGCTTGCAACGCTTTGGGAGGATTGATGTTGTCTTTGCCAATGCAGGATTTTCGAAAGGATCAACATTTTACGGTGGTGAGGATAAACCCGACGAGTGGCGTGAGATGGTGATGGTCAATGTCTTTGGCGCTGCTGTTACGGCCCGCCTTACCTTGCCGGAACTGGTGAAGAGTTGTGGTCACTTTTTGATTACGGGTTCTGTGGTCGGGCGTGTTACCTCTATCAGAAATCTCTATTCTGCAACGAAATGGGCTGTCACTGGTATGGCACAGGCTATTCGCAATGAGATGGTGGGAACCGGAATCAGGGTCACATTGATTGAACCAGGCATTGTCGATACTCCTTTCTGGGATAACCTGCAGAAACCGCCATCCACTGAGCTGCAATCAGACGACATTGCCCGCGCGGTAATGTTTGCAATCAGTCAGCCGCCACATGTTGATGTCAACGATATTTTGATCAGACCAACTGGCCAGCCACATTGATAGTTCATAGTTTGTACCTCTTCAGGAACCTGTTTCCCCCCAAAAAATGCTGATTACGTTTGAAGGAATTGATGGTGCCGGGAAATCAACCCAAATAACGAAGCTTGTCAGACATATCACGAATCAGGGCATCGATGTCCTTACCCTGCGTGAGCCTGGCGGCACAGTCACAGCCGAAAAAATTCGCTCAATTCTTTTGGACAACTCTCATAAAATCAGTCCGATCGGCGAACTGCTTCTCTTTTCAGCAAGCAGGGCAGAGCTGGTGCAGAATGTTATTATGCCAGCACTTGCTGAGGGTAAAACGGTTATTCTCGACCGTTTTTTTGATTCAACCACAGCCTATCAGGGTTATGGGAGAGGTATCGACCTTGCGTTGCTTCAATCGATTATCTCCCTCTCTACCTGTGGCATAACTCCCGATATCACCTTCTATCTTGATATTGAACCGGAGGAGGCGCTCAACAGAAAGTTTGCTAAAAGTTCGATTCCACTGAAATTTGAAGGTGAAGAGCTTGATCGAATGGAGCGCTCGGGAATTGAGTTTTATCGCAATGTTCAAACGGGTTATCAAGAGATTATTCGCATGAACCCTGAACGTTTTATCTCTCTGAACGCACTTGAATCAATTGCGGTTATTCACCACCATATCACCGAAATCCTGAAGGATCGTTTTTCTTGTTGACTTTTTTACAGAGGATAGCGACAGTCATCAGTCTGAAACTATTTTCTCCTTACCTTTTGCTTTTTTGATAAAATTTTATAGCAGTTTTCGAAAGATTTTCCTTAAATTAGAACATTGATTACGCTACTCCCACACCCTTACCCGTAACGCATGCACGACCGCATTCTTAGAGAACGGAGCCTTAGTACATCCCATACGTTAATCACGTTACAGGATATCAGAACTCTGAAAGAACTCTACCGCCTTAAGGCGGAGACGCGTGAATTGAGGCAGCCGATTGTCAAGAATATTATCAAGCAGAGAGTTGTTGGGCAATCCTCTGTTGAATCGCTGAAAAATGCGCTCTATTCGATACAGACCATTTACATTGATGATGATACCGGGCAGCGTCTGCTTCGTCTTGATGATTTGCGGCAGATTGAGGTTGATCTCACCTATGAAATTCGTGAGCTTCAGAAGGATATATACTATCTTGAGTATGGGGAAGACAAGTTTATAGAGTACCTCGCGAAGTTTATTCCTGATTTCAGAACCTATATCAACCATGGACTTGAGACGCTGAAGGGGAAGCATTTTAATGCTTTTATTACGGATCGTGATGGAACGACCAATAACTATTGCGGCCGATATCGCTCCTCTGTGCAGCCCATTTACAATTCCGTTTTTCTTACCCGCTTTGCCAAGCATTGCTGTAATTATCCAATTATAATCACCTCTGCTCCACTGAAAGATTTTGGCATACTGAATGTCTCCATCAACCCGAGTAACACCTTTATCTATGCAGGCTCAAAGGGAAGAGAGTTCATCGACCTTAACGAAGAGTTCCATAGCTTCCCGATTGCTGAAAGCAAGCAAGAAATTATTCGTCTTTTAAATGAGAGGATGCTGGCGCTGCTCCAGGAGCAGGATTTTGAAAAATTCAACTTTATAGGCTCAGCCCTCCAGATTAAATTTGGTCAGACCACCGTGGCCCGTCAGGATATCACTCAATCGATCAGAGATGATGAATCAACCGCTTTTCTTGAAAAGGTGAAAAGCATTGTTCATGAGATTGATCCAACGGGCAGAAACCTCAGAATTGAGGATACCGGACTTGATATCGAAATTATTTTAACGATTGATGTAGATTGTGACGACTGTCCAATCAAAGATTTCGATAAAGGTGACGGACTCTCGTTTATAGTAGAAAAACTTGGCATTGCTCACTCAAAAGACTCAACAAATTACACTCCCAAGGGAATTGAGGAAGTCGAACAACTGCTGAGTCAACTTGGTATCCCTCCATCAAAAGGACCAACACTGGTATGCGGCGATACTCCTTCAGACATTCCCATGTTGAAAAAAGCAGTTGAGATGTTTGATGATGTCTGGGCAGTGTTTGTAACGAGAGATGAGGCTCTGAAAAAGCAGGTGGAGGAGATCTGCCCTAATAGTTTCACGGTGCCTTATCCAGATGTTCTCTTGACCATTCTTGGCCTTCTTTCCCTGTAATTACGATTAACAAACGATAACCATTTAATATTGGTATGAGCATTACTTTCAAAGGCGCAATTTTTGATCTCGATGGAGTCATCACAGGCACAGCAAAGGTTCACAGTCTTGCTTGGGAATCGATGTTCAACTACTTTCTGAAAAATTATGCGGAATCTAACAAGGAGTCTTACTTCCCGTTTGATCCTGCACACGACTATCACAAGTATGTTGACGGCAAACCTCGAATGGAGGGTGTGAAAAGCTTTCTGGCATCGCGTGATATTGATTTGCCTTTTGGAGATTTGGACGATGATCCTGAGAAAGAGACAATTTGTGGCTTGGGGAATCGTAAAAACAGCCTCTTTACCGATATTCTGATTAAAGAAGGGCCTGAGGTCTATACAACAACCGTTGATCTGATTCATGAACTGATCAAGAAAGGAATCAGGATTGGCATAGCGTCATCAAGCCGGAACTGCCTGCTTATCCTGAAACTCTCCAAACTGGAACATCTTTTTGAGACTCGTGTTGATGGTGAGGTCTCCATTGAACTTGGCCTTAAAGGTAAACCGAATCCCGATATTTTTGTTGTTGCAGCCAAAAATCTTGGCCTGGAACCTCATGAATGTGTTGTTGTTGAGGATGCCATTTCGGGTGTGCAGGCAGGATCAAGAGGGAACTTTGGTCTTGTGCTTGGTATTGCCCGCGATATTGAGGGAGGAAAACTCAGAGAGAATGGAGCTGATATTGTGGTCGGCGATCTTGGTGAAATTACCATTGCTGATATTCAGAACTGGTTCACCAAGGGTCTTGAATTCGAAGGCTGGAACCAGACCTATAACGAGTATGTTGGAAAAGAGGAGAGACTTCGTGAAACTCTGACCGCCGTTGGCAATGGTTATCTTGGTATCAGAGGTGCCTTTGAAGGCTCTCCCTGTTCCTCTCATCACTATCCAGGTACCTATATTGCCGGCATATTCAACAGACTCCCCTCTCTGGTTCGTGACCAGACGGTGTTCAACAACGATTTTGTTAATACCCCAAACTGGCTGCCCATTGAGTACAGGATTGGTGGAGGAGAATTTATCAGTCCGCTCAAGCAGAAAAAGCTCAGCTATCGGCAGAATCTGAATTTTCGTAACGGCCTTATGGAGCGCGATCTTGTTATTCAGGATAATCTTGGAAGAATAACAAGCATCAGCGCCAGTCGCTTTGCCAGTATGGATGATCCTCATCGCTGTGCACTCAAGTTTACCCTTAAACCCGTTAACTACGTCGCAGATGTCGAGTTTCGCTGCAGCATAGATGGCAGAATACAAAACAGGAATGTGGCGCGGTATAGCGAGCTTGCAAGTGATCATCTGGAACAGGTGGAGAGTCTCTGTGATGAAGAGCTCATGCTGCTGCATGTTCGCACCAATGTGTCGCACTACGACATTGTAACAGGTACAAAAACAAGAATTATCTCTCATGGCAAGCCTGCCAGTGTGGAGCGCTCAATCGTCACTGAGAATCGTTATATCAGCGAACAGTTCAAGCTGCCCCTGAATCCTGCCAAAGGAGTTACCATTGAAAAACTTGCCTCCATTCACACCTCGCTTGATATCAAGAGTGGCAATCCCTTGAAGGCGGCCCGCCTCTCACTGGAGAGTCATGACTCGTTTGATTCACTCTTCAAGGCAAGTTCAGATGCCTGGGAGAAGATATGGGAGAAGGCTGATATTCTTGTTGAAGGTGACCGCGTCAGTCAGAAGTTGCTCAGGTTTCACGCCTATCACATGATGTGTACCGCCTCTCCCCATAATCCATCCATTGACGCAGGAATGCCCGCGCGAGGACTAAATGGCGAGGCTTATCGTGGCCATATTTTCTGGGATGAAATTTTTATTCTCCCCTTCTTTAACCGTCACTTTCCAGAGATTGCCAAGGCGCTTCTCATGTACCGCTACAACAGGCTTGATGCAGCAAGAGCTTATGCGCTTGATAATGGCTACAAGGGTGCCATGTACCCCTGGCAGACGGCCGATGATGGTGTTGAGGATACACAGGTCATCCATTTTAATCCAAAAAGCGGTTTATGGGGGCCTGACCTCAGTCGCTTGCAGCGTCACGTCTCGATTGCGGTTTTCTACAACACCTGGCGTTACATCTACGATACAGATGACACACTGTTCCTCAACGAATACGGAGCTGAGCTGATGTTTGAAATTGCCCGTTTCTGGGCATCGATTGCCTCTTTTTCCAGTGAAACAGGTAAGTACCACATTGAAGGTGTTATGGGTCCGGATGAGTTCCATGAGTCCCTGCATGGCAGTGGCAAGGATGGTCTGAAAGACAACTCCTACACCAATATCATGTCTGTCTGGCTCTTTGACAAAGCTGCCCAGATTGGGGAAAAGATGGAACCAGCTACCCTGAAGCGAATTGCATCGAAGATCAATCTTGACCCTGAGGAGATCAAGCAGTGGCGCGATATCAGCGGCAACCTGAATATTCTCATTGATGAAAATGGTATTCTGGAGCAATTTGATGGCTACAACAATCTGAAAGAGCTTGACTGGGAGCACTACCGTTCGCTCTATGGCAATATCCACCGGATGGATCGAATTCTGAAAGCAGAGGGCGACTCACCTGATGAGTACAAAGTTGCCAAGCAGCCGGATGTGTTGATGACCTTCTATACACTTTCACCCGGTGAGGTGGCCGAACTGCTCACACGAGCAGGCTATAAGGTACCTGACGAGCTGACCCTGGTGAAAAATAATTACGCATACTACGAGCCACGGACAAGTCACGGCTCAACCTTGAGCAAGGTAGTTCACAGCATTATTTCAAGCTATCTGGATGATGGTCATGATATGGCATGGAAATGGTTCTCCGAAGCACTGAAGAGCGATATCAAGGATACCCAGGGCGGCACAACACAGGAGGGGATTCACTGCGGTGTCATGGCTGGTACGCTTGATACCGTTAGCCGTTATTTTGCAGGAATTTCGTTCTACAATGAGAAACTTAATGTTCACCCGAACCTGCCAACACAGTGGAAAAAACTGTCACTCGGAGTCTGTTTCAGGAAAAATCGCTATGAAATAACCGTTGAAAAAAATGATATCACAGTAACTTTGGTCGAATCTGAGGGAGTTGAAGCTTTAGCCTTCATTGCCGGACACCATCTCACATTAAAAAAAGGTGTTCCCTGTCATTCCGCAGCAGTCTGAACATAGTGTGGGGTGAGCGACGACGCTCACCCCTGTTCTTATATCACTGATTATGTAACCATTGTCATGTTTTGTTGACCTATAAATGATCTTATGCGCCTTTCAAACTTTCGATATACCTTACCAAAAACCAAAATAGCCGATGAGCCTGTCTCACCGAGAGACAAGTGCAAGATGATTGTACTGAACCGGCGAAAAAAAGATATTGAGCACAAAATCTTCGACGAGATAGTCGGCTATTTCAAGAAGGGTGATCTGCTTATTTTAAACAACAGCAGGGTGTTTCCAGCAAAAATATTTGGTCAAAAAGAGAAAACCGATGCCAAGATTGAGGTATTCCTGCTCAGGGTACTCAATAAAGAGGCCGGATTGTGGGATGTACTGGTAGATCCAGCCCGAAAGGTGAGGGTCGGCAACAAGATCTATTTTGAAGAGGATGTTGTGGCTGAAGTTGTTGATAACACCACCTCTCGCGGCAGAACAATCCGTTTTTTAAATCCCGATATTGATGTCTTCAGCCTGGTTGAGAGAATCGGCAAGATTCCTCTTCCTCCCTACTTTACCCGCCCTTCCCGTGATTCGGACAAAGAGTATTACCAGACCGCCTATGCCACTGAAACCGGCGCGGTTGTTGCTCCAATGGCTGGATTGCATTTTACCATGCCTGTACTGCAGAAGATCCAGAAAATCGGGGTTAAAATTCTGCCGATTACCCTTAACCCGAGTTTGAGCTCTTTTAATGCCATTGAGGTTGAGGATGTCTCAAAGCATAAAATGGATTCGGAATATTTCAATATCCCCCATAAAACGGCCATGGAGATCAATGAAACCAAGGTCAACAAGACAGGTCGGGTCATTGCTGTTGGGACAACCACTCTCCGCGTGCTTGAAGCCAATGCAACCGTTGATGGAAAGATCAAGTTTGGAACGGGGTGGACTGACAAGTTCATCTATCCGCCCTATCAGTTCAAGGTGGTCGATGCGCTGTTGACCAATTTCCAGCAGCCTGAAACCACACTGCTTATGGCGGTCAGTGCATTTGCCGAGCATCGTCTCCTTATGGAGGCCTATAAAATTGCTTTGAAAGAGGATTATCAGTTCCTCGCTTATGGCGATGCCATGTTCATCCATTAACCCTTCCATTTATGAATGCCATAGCCATTATAGCCGCAAGCGGGATTGGAAAGCGTATGCAGCTCAAGGATGGAATGAGCAAGCAGATGCTGGAGATAGGAGGGTATCCTGTTATCTATCACACCATGAAGGCCTTTCAGGATGCCAATGCTGTCAGCGCGATCTATATTGCAACCAAGGAGGAGAACAGAGCTCCTTTAGAAGAGATGGCGGTATCAGCAGGGTTCAATAAGCTGAAAGCAATTATTGAGGGTGGCAAGGAGCGGCAGGATTCAGTCAATAACTGCATCAAGGCGATTGAGCAGGAGAGGCACCTGAGCGGTATAGCCGCAGATACTATTCTTGTCCATGATGGAGCACGACCCTTTATACAGCCAGAAGAGATTGAGGAGATATCGCATCTCGCGCTGCTTTTTGGCGCATGTGTTCCGGCTACAAAGCCCAAAGATACTATAAAATGTATCGGAAGTGATCCGGAGTTTTTTGGTGAAACCCTTGATCGCAGTCAACTGCTTCAGGTGCAAACTCCCCAAGGCTTTCGGAGTGAGCTGCTGGTTCAGGCACATGAACAAGCTGAGCTTGAGGGGTGGTATGCAACAGATGATGCCGCACTGGTTGAGCGTTTTTTTCCGGAACAGTTGATCAAGATTCTTGAAACCGGATACCACAACATCAAGATTACAACTCCTGAGGATATTCCCGTTGCTGAGGCAATATATCAGCAACGAGTTTCAGCACAGGGATAATTTGAGGAAAAAGAATATTCGGTTTGTTTATTCCTGGGGCCTGTCGTATATTCTCAGCCATATAAAAAATGGTGAGGTAGCTCAGTTGGTTAGAGCACAGGATTCATAACCCTGAGGTCGAGGGTTCAACTCCCTCTCTCACCACCATTGGCAAGCGGGTGTAACTCAGTTGGTAGAGTGTTTGCTTCCCAAGCAAAATGTCGCGAGTTCGAATCTCGTCACCCGCTCCACTTCAGTGGAAAAAACCTTAACAAATCCCTTTGACATCTTCCTGACTATGACGCAAGCATCTCTTTTTTTAACTCCTGTCAGCGTCGAAGAGATCAATACCACACAAATTATCGATGGCCAGATGGCTCGTCATCTCGGCATTGAGATGACCGAAATTGGTCTTGATTACATGACGGCAAAAATGCCGGTTGACCATCGAACCATTCAACGCATCGGCATCCTGCACGGCGGAGCTTCGCTCGCGCTGGCTGAAACAGTAGGGAGTATTGCCGCCTCATACTGTGTTGACCGCGACTCTTTTTACATTGTGGGTCAGGAGATCAATGCCAACCACATTCGTCCAGTCAGAAGTGGCTTTGTGTATGCAACCGCCACTCCCCTGCATCTTGGTAAAAGCTCACAGGTGTGGGATATCCGGATAAAGAACGAGGATGGAAAACTTACCTGTGTCAGCCGATTTACCGTCGCAGTGTTGAAAAAGGTGGGACTGTCGGGTGTCATGGCGGGATTGTAGGGGCGAATAGCTATTCGCCCCTACGGATAACCACAAGCCCCTGTCATTATGTGGTATAATGACCCTACCTCTTCCCCTCTTCCTTCTTCGGCAATTCAATCTTCAAATGAAGCTCACGAAGCTGCGCCAGGGTCACCTCTGACGGGGCTGACATCATGAGATCCTGAGCCTGCTGGTTCATCGGGAAGGCTATAACCTCACGAATATTCAGCTCGTCGCAGAGAATCATCACAAGGCGGTCAAGACCTGGAGCAATGCCTCCGTGTGGAGGAGCGCCGAGTTTGAAGGCTTCGATCATGTGGCCAAAACGCTGGTCAACCTCTTCGCGTGAGTATCCGGCAATACCGAACGCCTTGTACATGATATCAGGCTTGTGGTTGCGGATGGCACCACTGGAGAGTTCAATGCCATTGCAGACGATATCGTACTGATAGGCAAGAATATCAAGCGGAGGCATGGTTTCAAGCGCCTCCATCTCTCCCTGTGGCATGGAGAAGGGGTTGTGAGAGAAGTCAATCTTTTTAGCCTCTTCGTTATACTCAAACATGGGGAAATCCACAATCCAGCAGAAGGAGAGTTCATCTTTGTCGAGAGTAAAGAGCTCGCCAAACCAACTTCTCATTCCACCCATGATTTTGCAGGTGGTTTCCCACTTCCCTGCTCCAAAAAAGACCACATCGCCGCTCTCAAGGCCAAGGTGGCTTTTGAGAGTTGAGAGATCGGCTTCTGAGAGAAACTTGACGACAGGACCCTTTGGGCCCTCCTCTTTGAACTGTATATAGGCAAGACCACCGGAACCAAGCTCCTTTGCCCGTTTTTCTGCCTTGTCATAGAAGAGCCGTGATTCATTGCCACGTCCCTTGAGAACAAGCGCCTTGACGCAGGAGCCGGTAACGGTATTATTGGCAAAAACTTTGAAGCCCGAACCAACAAAAAGCGGGGTAACATCCTGAATCTCAATCGGAATTCTCAAATCCGGCTTGTCGGTACCAAAGCGGTTCATCACCTCTTTATAGCTGATTCTTGGGAAAGGGAACTGCGCAATGCGCTTCTTCGACATGGTGAGGGTAAGATGCTCAATCATCCCCTCAAGGATGGTAAAGAGGTCATCCTGCTCAATAAATGCCATCTCCATATCAAGCTGGTAAAACTCACCGGGGCTGCGGTCAGCACGGGCATCTTCATCGCGGAAACAGGGGGCAATCTGGAAGTAGCGGGGAAATCCCGAAACCATCAGCAACTGCTTGAACTGCTGGGGAGCCTGGGGCAAGGCATAAAATTTGCCTGGATGCAGGCGGCTGGGAACAAGAAAGTCACGAGCCCCTTCTGGAGAACTTGACGTGAGAATCGGGGTCTGTATCTCGATAAACTCTTTCTCTTCGAGGTAGTGACGGATTGCAGCGGTAAGGCGGCTCCGGAAAATAATATTTTCGTGAATCTTTTCGCGACGAAGGTCAATAAAGCGGTATTTCAGGCGAAGCTCCTCTGAAGTCGGCACCTCATCAGCCACCGGAAACGGCAGAGGCTGTGCCTGACTTTCAACAGCAATCTGACTCACCACCACCTCAATCTCTCCCGAAGCCAGTCGCGGGTTGACCGCCCCTTCAGCTCGACGGACAACAACACCCTCAATGCAGATCACGGATTCCACATGGAGTTGTTCCGCTTGAGCAAAAAGCTCTTGATGTTCCGGCTGAATAACAAGTTGACAGATACCCGTATGATCTCTCAGATCAATAAAAATCAGTCCTCCATGATCCCGTTTTCTGTGAACCCAGCCAGCCAGCCTGACGGGGCTATGCTCACGTTCAATGCTCAAAAATCCGCAATAATCGGAGCGAAAGCGGTTGTTCAACCTCTGCCTGCTGTCTGCATTGCCCATATCTCTTGATAGTCCTTTGGTATTAAGAATTGGAGTAAACATAAAACTGCCAATATGAAGAATTTTTAATAATTTATGAAACAACAGCCCTCTCTGTCAGTAGACCAGCTCACTCCCAAACTCGGTGATGAGAAATCTGATAACCTCGTTATTCAATGAAAGTTCCTGAAACAGGGTAAAAATGCTCTTCTCTTTCGTGCAAGCATCTTTTTCTGCATCATAAAGAATGGTCAGGTGGAGCGGCATGGCATAAAACTCTGAAATCTCCTGCTGAAGTGTTCCACGCTCCTGCAAAAGCTCCTCGTAAGAAAACTTTCGGCAACAGGATATTTCAACCGTTCCTGCAGGGCTGCATGAGACCAGCTCGCATGACTGAAGGTGAGTCGCCATGATGTTGTGCGTTTTCTTGATCAGATGCTCAAGAAACTGGTGCCACTCAACCTTCAGCGAAGGAAGGTTTGCAACTTTTCCAAGATCTGCAAGAGCTCCCTCAGGAAGTGTTTTTTTGCGGGTAGCTGGTAAACGGGGTTGCTTTGAGGCAGGATTTGATGCAAAATTTGAGAGTTTTTTCTGCCATGAGCCAAGATCAAGATCTCCAGAAGTCGCTGTTTTTTTTGCTGGTTGAGAACTTGATGCGGCTACTGCAACGAGAACGGAAATTGTCGCTGGTGCGGGCGGCTCTTTCAGTGACTGGTCAGGGGCTTTTTTTTTTGAGGAGCCTCTGAAGGTGTTTGCAGAGTTGCTGAGGGAACGGCATGAACAATATCAATCAATTTCAGCAGCGCAAGCTCAAATCGAAACTGATACTCAAACTGAAACTTCAGCTCTTTCTGGGTCAGCAGAATAAAATCAACCATCTGCATGACCGCTAATGATGAAAAATTGGCAGCATCCCTCTGGTATCGCTCACGGATGGCATCAGGTCTCTCCACAAGACGAGTGGAGGAAAGATTTTGTACCACCAGAAAATTCCGCAGATGCTCAATAAGCTTTTCAAGAAAATCCTGTTCATCATACCCGTTTCTGATCACAAACTGCGCAACATCAAGCATTTTTGCCGGGTCTTGCGTGGTAACTGCATCAGTGACATCGAACATGGTATCGTCATCAATATAGTTGAGCAGCTCGCCGACACCCTTATAACTGATGGCTCCGCCATGGTCATTTTCGGCAGAAAAGGCAATGACCTGATCAAGAATACTCTGCGCATCACGCATTGAACCCTGCGCCTTGCGCCCGATAAGCTGAAGAGCATCGCCCTCAACGGCAATATGTTCAGCATCACAGATTGATTGAAGCTGCTTCTGGATATCCTCCAGTGGAATCCGCTTGAAGTTGAAGCGCTGACAACGTGAGGAGATTGTTGCCGGAATTTTGTGCAGCTCTGTTGTGGCAAAAATGAAGATGGCGTGCGGGGGTGGCTCCTCAAGGGTCTTCAGAAATGCGTTAAAGGCGGCAATGGAGAGCATGTGCACCTCATCGATGATATAGACGCGGTACTTCCCTTTCTGCGGCCCGTACCGGACATTCTCACGAAGTGCCCGTATATCATCAACACTGTTATTTGATGCGGCATCAAACTCCGAAATATTGAGACTGGTGCCGGAATCGAAGTCGCGGCAACTCTCGCATTCGCCACAAGGTTCGGTCACCTGTTGCAGGTATTCAGGATCATCCATCAGTTTCTGGCAGTTCAGCGACTTGGCAAAAATTCTCGCCGCTGTGGTTTTGCCGACACCCCGCAACCCCGAAAAAATGTAGCCATGCCCCACCCGACCCATACGAAGCGAGTTCTGGATCGTGCGTGTCACATGCTCCTGCGCGGTAATATCGGAAAATTTTGCTGGCCTGTACTTTCTGGCTATAACCTGATAACTCATGACTTCTGTTGATTACTCTCCTCTAACAAGGCTGCAAGGGAGATATTCATGCTGCTCTTCAAAGACTCCGCCACTCCCCTGCCTATCGATTCCAAATGTACATTATTACTCTCTGAAATCAGAGAATCCTTTTCAATACTCTCAAATCCTTGAGGAATAATTGTAAAGAGATCGAAAAGGGTCGTGGAATAAAGATCGCGGCTGATCGCCAGATCACCATTGGCCGTTCCATGAACAAGATCGTTCTGGAGCAGCATCTCGACTACTTCTCGTAATCTTGCGGGATGTACAGAGTGATTTGACTTCACGATTTTCTTCATGTTCAAGCGATGTCCACTTTTCTGGCCATTCCAGATTGAGTTGAGCACCGAAAGAACAAGAGGTACTCCGGGCAAAGGGTTGAACAATCCGGATACAGTGTTGACCGGCCTGAGCGCACCAAGACAAAAAACAAATTCAGCTCCGGTCAGTACCACTACCCAGCCAATATAGATCCAGAAAAAAAGCATCGGGATAACCGACAGTGCACCGTAAATATGCTCAAAGGTGGAGAGATGGCTGATGTAAAAGGCAAACCATCTCTTCGAGAGTTCAAAAAGAACTGCTGCGAGCAGCGCACCAGAAAGAGCGTGAACAAACCTTACCCGCCGATTCGGCACAAGCATGTAGAGAAGAAACAAGGCCAGAATCGAGTTAATGAAGGGCAAATAGGAGAGGAGAATAGTTTTAACTTCAAGCAGTGGACCTTCAGTAAAAACCGTATACCAGACATAGGAGCTTGCGGCAAGACTGCTTCCTATGAAAACGGGACCAAGTGTCAGTACGGTCCAATAAAGGGTAAATCCCTGCAAACCCTTGCGGGGAGCATGGACTTCCCATATTTCGTTCAGGGTATTATCAACCGTTGAGATAAGTGAGAGGGCAATAATGAACAAAAATACTCCCCCCACAAGCGGAACAGTGGTGGTTTTTCCAATAAAATCTGTGAGGTAGTGGTTGAGCACTGAGCCAGCTCCCGGCATAAAATTCTGAACAAGAAAATCTTCAAGAGATCGCTTGAAGGGAGCAAAGACCACAAAGACGTTCAGTATGGAGAGAATAACTGCAAGAATAGGAACAATCGAGAGCAGTGTCTGAAAGGCGAGAGAGCTGGCTCCAAGAAAAATTTTGTCGTTGATAAAATTTTTCCAGAAAAAAGGGAAAAAGACACGGAGATACTCCATGAATGAACTCCTGCTGTTTGCTTCCTCTTTTATAATATTTTTGTCCATTGTTTCACTCCACAGTGTTAGTCTGTAATGCCGCGTTGCTTCCCGCCGATCTCACTCTGGTCATCAGCACCAAACCAACAGTAAAAAAAAGTAAGAGCGATGCAAGCGCCGCTTTCTGACTGCCAGCCTGCGATGAAACCAACCCGAACACCAGAGGACCAACTACGGCTGAAGCCTTACCAAAAGTACCATCATAAAAGCCGAAAAACTCGGTCACATGTTCACGTGGTGTAAGCCGTGTCATCATCGAACGGGATGCCGCTTGAGACGATCCCATGGACATTCCGGCAAGCATTCCTGTATAGAAAAATAGCTCTTTACTGTCGGCAACAATAGCTGCAAGCACCACAACAAACCAGATCATGAGCGTGATGACAATGGTTCTTTTCGGACCGATTTTATCGGTGATAAAACCAAAGATAACCGATCCGGCAATGGCTGTTGTCTGCACCAGCATAAAAAAGATAATCAGATCACCAGTGGTAAAACCAAGGGTGTTCTGGGCATAAATCGACGAAAAGGCGATGATCGTCAGTATCGCGTCATTATAAAAAAAGTAGGCAAGAAGGAAACGGGCAAGATCCGGGTAGTTCATGATGTGGCGCACCGTAAACTTCACCTCTCTGATGGACTGGCCAAGTGCAGCGAGCGAGATCGCCGGTCGTCTCTCTTTTTTTTCATCCCGAAGCAGAAGGAAAAGTGGTGTGGCAAAAAGGGCGAAAAAAATTGCCACCACAAAAAAACTCATCTGTACATTCGGAATATTGGAGAGTACAATTCCCTTGCTCAGGAGTGGTTTTACCAGTAGCAGAATGGAGAGAGCGCCCAGGTAGCCCATTGCAAAACCATACCCCGATACCCTGCCGACACTTTTATCGGAGGCAAGCTCCTTGAGATAGGCATCATAAAAGACCAGCCCTCCCTCAAAACCCATGTTTGCCAGAATGAAGAGTATCGCAGCCATCACGGCCATTCCCGGTCCCGAAAATGAGAGAAGAGCCGTAGCCGCAATCGAGGTGAGGGTGAAAAAAAGGAGAAAACGCTTCCGTTTGCCCGAATAGTCAGCGGCAGCTCCCAGTACGGGCGAGACCAGCGCCACAAGCAACATCGAGAGACTGACACTAAAACCCCACAAGGCGTCACCAGAAGGGTCGCCACCACAGATAACATTTTTAAAATAGAGGGGAAAAGCAAACGTGACCATCATCACGCTGAAGGAGGTGTTGGCAAAGTCAAAGAGCAGCCATGAAAAAACCTTGTATTTTTGCTTTGCGCCCAACAACTCCTTATACCTCGGCAATGTGCAGGAAGAGCGACTCGAAAAGTCCTCTTCCATCAAGGGAGCCAAGAAGCTTTTCGCTTGCCCTCTCAGGATGAGGCATCAGGCCAAGCACATTTCCCTGCCGGTTGACAATTCCTGCAATATTCTTCAACGATCCATTGGGATTGGCTTCCTCAGATATCTTCCCCTTTGCATCCGTATACTTGAAAACAATCTGCTGATGCTCCTCAAGGCTTTCGATCACTTCAGGAGGGGCAAAGTAGTTGCCCTCGCCATGCGCAATGGGAATGCTGAGCACCTCATTTTCCGGGTAGAGACTGGTAAAGATTGTCGAACCGTTCACCGCCCTGACAGAGGTCTGGCAACAGAGAAACTTTTTATCGCGGTTCCTCGAAAGAGCCCCTTCAAGCAGCCCGCTCTCAAGCAGCACCTGAAATCCGTTGCAGATGCCAAGCACCGGAAAGCCTTTATGTGCAAATTCGATAACCTCTTTCATAATAGGAGAAAAACGGGCAATAGAACCCGCTCGCAGATAGTCTCCATAAGAGAAGCCGCCAGGCAGAATAATGGCTTTCGCCCCCTGAAGATCGTGGTCATTATGCCAAAGCATCACAGGCTTCATGCCAGGAAAAGAGGCAACGGCATGCTCTGTATCATGATCGCAGTTTGATCCTGGAAAAACAACAACCCCAACGGTTATATCAGACATAAAGGCACTTCTTTTAATTGTCGTGAACAGTTTGAGTATAAGCCCCGCTGGGGCGACATATCGGCAGCACTCAATTATTTGATCTGTTCCAGCTCAAGAGAGTAATTCTCCATAACCGGATTCGATAACAGCTTCTGCGAGATCTCTTTGCCGATGCGCTCAGCCTCAGCAAGATCCGTTTCATTAATTGTAACCTCGATATATTTACCGATTCTGGCGGACTCTACACTCCTGTATCCGAGATTTTTCAAGGCATGATCGACCGCTTTGCCTTGAACATCAAGAATTGACTGGCGCAGGGTAACCTTAATTTTTGCGATATATGGCATGATCACGAGTGATGGGTGAACGAAAAAAAATCAGGTCTGCCATTGACCACGGAAGAGCAGAGTGATTGACCTCACAATACCGACCAGAATATACAACAACATGGCAAGAAAAAAAGCCTTCGAATGAAAGAGCAGCACACAGAACATGGCTGCAATATAGAGCGACATCTGCAGCGGCTGTAGTTTGAAAGAGTCAAGCGTTGGCTTGGGAAGAGCATCATAATTTACCTTGCTGATCATGAGCAGAGCAAGTGCCGTTGAAAGCGCGGCAAGAACTATCTGCATCGAAGCGACAGGAAATATTTTGTCGCTACTCATCCAGAGCACAAAACCAGCAATAGTCAACGCCTGCGCCGGTGTCGGAAGACCAGAAAAAGAGTCTTTTTCATAGCCAATCATGCTGATATTAAAGCGAGCGAGCCTCAGGCCACTCCCGATCATCAGCAGGGAGCTGACACAAATACCGATAATACCCGGAAGCCCTTCAAGCCCAAATTTATAAACAAGATAAGCGGGAGCTGCACCAAAAGATACCAGATCAGAAAGAGAGTCGAGCTCAACTCCAAAATCAGAGGTACCTTTGGTCACCCTCGCCACAAACCCGTCAATAGTATCAAAAAACGCAGCAAGAATAATAAACCAGCAGGCAGCCACAAAACTTCCCTCCCCCGACATAACAATAGATATATAGCCCGACACCATATTCATGACCGTAAACACCGAAGGGACGAATGAACGAGACACGGTTGGAAAACGGAGAGAGCGCTCCCCGAAACTGTTTTTCAAAAAGGGAGGATAGCGTTTTTGAGGTTTTTGTTGACCAGTATCAGCCATATATAGGAGTATCCGTCATCAGGGTAATATTTAAAATCCTCAAAGGGCAATAAATCGACACTCAAAAGCTTAACTCTCCGGGTAAAATAAAGAAACAAACAATAATTACCGCCCTTTCATTTTTACGCTCAATGAGCAATGAGTTTCATGCTCATCTTGCAGTTTTTTTTGATGTCAGTAACTTGCATACCGCGACGGAACGTTGTGCTTCCAAAAGTCTTCGAGAACAGCGTTCAGGTTAATATCAGTTAATGGTTAGTGGAGACAAAAAACTCCCCGGCTTTCCTATCAATAGGTCATGACCATTCCACCGATGGAGAGTCCGGCTCCGGTACCGACAAGCAGCAGTTTCTGGCCGCGCTGGAGTTTTTTGTCGCGTACTGCCTGGTAAAGTGTGGATGGAATGGAAGCGGCTACGCAGTTGCCAAGCCATTCGATGGTGTGCATTATTTTAGCCTCCGGCCAGCCATAGCGCTGAAGAAGAAGTAAACCTACCTTGCTCGACTGGTGCGGAACAACGAGGTCGATATCAACCAGGCTTTTTGAGAGACCGGGATAAAGCTCTTCGAGAAACGCTTCATCAAGAGCTCGAACCATGCGCAGAACGGCTGGACCGTCCATGTGAAAGAGATCATCATCTGGGTTATGATCAGGTTTGGCAGGATGTCGTGCCGATCCACCTCCCCTGATAGCGGTGAACGAGGCTCCGTCACCCCAAGTTTTACAAAGGGTATGGTGGATGCAGGATGTCTCACCCTTGCCGGAACGAGTTACCAACACAGCCGCAGCAGCATCACCAACCAGCGTTGCAGATTCTGGCTCTTTCGGGTTGATACCGCACGAGGATACATCGGAACTTGCGATGAGGATATTGTTGTAGCGCCCCGCATTCAGGTAGGCTGCTGCCACATCAAGGGCAGTAATGAAACTGAGGCAGGTGGTGTTCACGCTCATGGCAGGAATACCCGATCTGCCAAGGCCAAGCTGGCGCTGGATCAATGCACCGTTGTCAGGGATGGCCTGTTCAGCGGTTCCTGAGGCGTTGATGATGAGACTGAGCTGGTCAGGCCTGAGCCCCGCTTCGTCGAGGGCTTCACGAGCCGCTTCAGCAGCCATGAAGGAGGCGGTTTCAGTAGTGACCCAGCGCCGTTCACGCACACCATTGCGTCGTTCCACCCAGCCGGGAGAGAGCCCGTAAATTGCTTCAAGTTCAGCGCTTGGAACGATTCGATGGGGAAGATAACGGCCAAGCCCTATAATTTTAAGCCCTTGTTGCACACCCCTGCCTGTCATAATTTGCTACCCTTATGGCGAAATTTTTTTTCAGCCAATATGAGTGTCATGGCGGACTGAATCTTCTTTTCTTCTTCACAAATTGTATGCGTAAACAGCTTCTTCAAGTTCGGTTGATGCATCCGTGTCACATTCGATTTTCATTAATGAAAGCGTCTCCGCAGATTTTTGATCACTTCATCACCAAGAACTGTCTTAACCTTGCCAGAAAGTGCTCTCAATATATAATCACAATCCAGATTCAGAACTAATTTATCGCTCAGCAGTTAACCCAAGATTTCCAACGATCAATTCGTCAAATAACCCGTCCTGTTCTTGATTCGCACCTTCAGGCGGTTTTCACCTCGCTTGACATCAGTGAGAATCTCTTTGATCGATGAGTTACGAGAAAAGACCGAGGGACTCTTGAGCCTTCGAACCGGTAAAGCCATTGTCAGTGGCGAGGCCGTTCGATTCCTTCGCGGATCAAGTTTTATCAGGCAGACAGTGCAGTAAAGAGTTCTAATCCAATTGCCTCAAAACTTTGGGCCAACGCCAGCCCGTATGTTGCAGAGTACGAAACGAGTGTACGCAACTGGAGAAACCAATCATTTACCCAAGGAGGCAACAACACTTTCCCCGGAATACTCAGGGTTTCAAAGATACGGTAAAAAGGCGGGCGAAAAGTGACACTGATTTCAGCAAGGCGCTGCTCCATGAGGCAATTGACCTTCTGCTTGATGGCGATTCAGCAACCGCCAAACTTATCCTGCGCAACCTGATAAACGCCACCGTCGGATTCGAACGGCTGGCTGAAGAGGTCATAAGCCAAGCAAAAGCCTCCATCGAATGCTTTCAGTATCCGGAAATCCGACAATGGATAATCTGTCGGCAATTTTAGCCACAATCAAACGTGCGCTGCATGTAAGGATTGAAACAACGGTTACGGCATTGTAAAACTCACTGGTTCCGACAACAGAACAGTGCACTTGCACAGCTTCGCGCAGCATTGAAATGAAACTCGTCAGAATTTACCATCTCTGTGACTCAAGCCTTTACGATGAAGATATTTTCGCTTGAGATTTGTACATTATGTGTATTAAGGCCCGTTCCGAAGCTTGTTGCTTTCGCAGATAAAACGGCACGATGGCGGGGCTTTTCGAATAGAAAAAATTTGATCACCATGTTATCCTGAAAGTAGGATAAAGCGTACACTATTTGCTGGGCACTCCCAGATATTTCAGGAACAACCTGTCTCTGGCTACTGATTCGGTAGACCAACGGTAGTTGCCCATAGCTGTTCGTACGTTGGTCGTTTCAATGCAGT
>CAIWUU010000161.1 GCA_903915955.1 uncultured Chlorobiaceae bacterium
ACAGAGAACCAAATCAACACAGTGGTGTTGTCGGGTGCCGCAAGGTGCCTTTGCCGAGGCTTGAGCCGTGTGCGGCGAAAGCCGCCAGCACGGTTCTTAGGGGACGGCGGTGCAGTAATGTGCTGCTGTTACCCGACTGTAGAAGATGAGGGTAGGCGCCTCGCAATCGGCTTGCAGGAGCAGGTAGCAAACCACCGTAAGCGGCGTTGGTTAAAAGCCTTGGTCGTGAGCGTTACGGAAAAGGCATCCGAAAAGGTGTCAGGTGTGAGCCAAGGAAGACGAACACAAGTGAACTGTCATTAACGTGTCGATAGTCCTACATGACATCAAAACCGAATAGTTTTTAGGATTCGGGATAAATCTGGAGGAAACCTGCTTACTGTCCAGATGGTGTCCGGCATAAAGGCAGCGTGGTCCTGGCTTTGGCTTCTATGTTGAACTACAGGAACCTTCGTTGGCGATGATAAGGGAAAAGGCACAAACGTAAAACCCGAGGCCGAAAGTACCGAAGCGCCATCAAGGGACGGAGCAATTCGTATGTGAAGTGGAGAGCAAGGTTGTTCGTAAACGCGGTTCGGCCTGACTGTATGGCTCCATTATTTTCCGAATGGATTCAAGCAACTCGGGGTTTTTCTCTTCAGATTTTGGCTTGTGTCGTTCCGTCAAATCATTGACACAGACAATGCCACTCTCAAATTCCTTGATCCCTAAAGCTACCGCTGAGCGATTCCAGCCAAATTCATTTTCTGCAATCCGAGGCTTGCTGTCCATTATTGTCAGCACGACATCTCCCATAGCTTGGCATCGTACTGGCCATGGTATTAAGGAAACCAGACGAGTAATCAGCCCTGCAACTTCAGGTGATATGCTGTTTCGATTCAATACAGATGTCTTCATATGCAATTTCTCCGGCTAATATGTTGCTGTATGAAAACATAATAAAAGGTATTTTAGTATTTACTAAATCCCTTATCAAGAATGACTTGCTGGTTTTTGCTACACATTCCTTGACACTGATTTTTTAACTGTTCAATCCTGCCTGATTTCTAATTGTGGCATATTCGCCATAATTAAAATCCGGATTACTGTGCTTACCAACAGTCTTTGCAACCGCATCGAATTCGACACGGTTAAAGCCATCGAATTCGATGGGATTAAAACTAAACGGGTCGAATTCGACCACTTTAGCCTTCATCGCTGAATCTCCTTGAGCTTCTGAGCCATTTTTACCCTCACCTCTGCCAGCTCTTGTTCCAGTTTGTCAATCTCCGCCTGAACGACATCAATATCAATCTCCTCTTCCTCTTCAAAGGTATCTACGTAGCGAGGAATATTGAGGTTAAAGTCGTTTTCCCTGATCTCGGCGAACTCGGCCACATGGGCATATTTTTCGACCTCTTTGCGCTCTTTGCAGGTACCTAAAATCTTGTCGAGATTCTCTGCGCTGAGCGTATTCCGATTCTTGCCAGAGACAAACTCACGGCTCGCATCAATGAAGAGTACATTGCCGAGCTGGGGCTCGGCGCTCCCAGGTCTTTCCCGGCTTCTGTCAAAAACCAGAATCGCCACCGGGATGTTGGTGGTTGGAAAGAGATTGCCCGGCAGGCCGATGACTGCATCAAGCAGGTTTTCTTCAATCATTTTCTGGCGAATACTCCCCTCAGCAGCACCCCTGAAAAGCACTCCATGAGAAACAACCACGGCAACGCGACCCTCTTTTTCAAGTGCAGTTTCAATCATGTGGCTGATAAAGGCCCAGTCACCCTTTCCTTTGGGAGGTACCCCGCGCCAGAACCGGTTGAATTGATCGCTTTCAGCATCTTCAGCTCCCCATTTGTCGAGCGAGAATGGTGGATTGGCAACAACGCAATTGAATTTCATCAGGCGGTCATTTTCCACCAGAAGAGGGCTGTTCAGGGTGTCGCACCACTCGATGCGGGCACTGTCGAAACTGTGAAGAAACATATTAATGCGGCAGAGCGCCCAGGTACTGCCGTTGGACTCCTGACCAAACAGTTCAAAGTTCCGGTCACCGACCACTTTGGCCGCCTGTACCAGAAGACCACCAGAACCGCAGGCTGGATCACAAATACGGTCACCGGGTTTGGGACTGGCGAGTTTGGCCACGAGCTCGGTCACTTTAAGCGGGGTAAAAAACTCTCCGGCCTTTTTCCCTGAATCCGAGGCGAAGCGCTCAATCAGATAAATATAGGTGTTGCCAATGACATTTTCTGAAACAAGACTTGGCTTCATATTCAACTGTGGCTTGTAAAAGTCTTCCAGCAGTTGTTTCAGGCATCGGTTACGATCTTTGGTCTTGCCGAGGTTTGCTTCACTGTTAAAGTCAATGTTGCGGAAAACTCCTTCGAGCTTGGCTTTGTTGGATTCTTCAATGTGATCAAAAACAATATTGATCAGCTCACCGATATTGGCCGCCGCCCTGCGTTCATAAAGGCTGTAGTAGGTTGACGGAAACTTGTCAAGAATCTTTTGTTCACCGCTCTCTCTGTTTTTTTCGGTCAGCGTTATAACTGGCAGAACAAATCGCTCGCGCTCCATTTTGCGGAGGATTCGTCCCTCATCATCACCATACTGCTTCTGGTACGTTTCGTAATGATCCTGCCAAACATCTGAGATGTATTTTAAAAACAGCATTACAAGGATGTAGTCTTTGTACCTGTGCCGGATCAACAAGACCCCTGAAGGTGTCGCACGCTGCCCATGCCGCATTGTTGATATCCTTCTGATCGATCTTGTTACTCATCCTTTATGCTCCTTTTGCAAACCGCATTAATGCCATTGAAATATATCGTTTCCGTTTTTCAGCAAGTACACCAAGCAACATCTCTTCACGAGCGGAGAGCAAGGCCAACTCAACAATATTTTTTTGACACTCCAATGAAGGCAAGACAACCTCCAGATCTTCAAGTACCTCCTTGCTGATCATCCTCTGGGCAGTCCCTCTTGCCCTGCTTGTCAAAAACACCTGCGCTTCCCGCTGACTGAGATACCAGTTCAGATACTCCGGTAAAACCCTGTCAGGTTGTGTAATCCTGATTCTTATCAACGGAGCAGCAACAACAGCGTTTCCAGGATCTTCAAGAAGAATCGCAGCATTGCTCACAAGACCTCGCGACCGAAAGACAAGATCTCCTTTACAGACAAGGTGATGGCTCTTGACTGCATCCATATCTGTTTTGATCAACCCATCGCACCCAACAGTATTGTCATCAAGCAGATCTTTCATCTGGATAACCGCCACTCCCCCATCTTTCGATAACTCAAGACGGGACCGGAATGAGTATCCCATCTGCACTGTTGCTATCTCTTTTATTGCTACAGTCACGAAACCCTCCATAATTCTCTGTAATGTTATTTCTGTATAATATATTATTTACTAATAATTTCAAAAGTTTATTTTGCAATAATATCGTTTCTGCGTTTTTATTTGTAAATCCTCAAGCGATGTTGCTGTTCGTGACAAGCGGAACATGGGATGTCTGGTTTTCTTTTCTCAGCGAACGATGAAATGTATTCGCCTGTTTGTTTATTATGCAGTGTTTTACAGGTTGTTTGGTTCCGGTTAACATAACAGGTATTCATGTTTAATAAACTGTTTATGAACAAGGTGTGGACGGCGTCCGCCCTCTTTGCTATCTCGCTGGCCCTTTATGGTATTGACTTCAGCATTTTCGGCAACTTGCGGGAGATATCGGCCAGCTTTCTCGGCAATCTCGCCTTTCTGCCCATTTACATCATCGTCGTCACGCTCCTCTTCGAAAGGGTGCTCAAGGAAAGGGAGCGCCAGTCGGTTATGAGAAAACTGAACATGGTTATCGGCGTCTTTTTCAGTGAGTTCGGCAACCGCCTGCTGAAAGAGTTGTCGGAACACGTGGTCGGAAGCGAGGAGCTGAAAACACGCCTGCGTATGACCGCATCATGGAAAAATGAGGATTTTGACGAGGCGCTTGAGTATCTGCGCCGAAGCCACGTCAGGATCAGCATTGATAGTGACGCACTCCCCTGCCTGAAGCAGTTCATGGTTGGAAAACGGAGCTTCCTTCTGAGCCTGCTGGAAAACCAGAATCTGCTTGAGCATGAAAATTTTACTGACCTTCTGTGGGCAGCGTTTCATACCATTGAAGAGCTCGAGGCCCGGGCATCGTTCGATGGTATTCCTTCGAGCGACCAAGAACACATCAATGGCGACATAAAGCGGGTTTTCGGTCATCTCATCCGGGAATGGGTCCTCTATATGCAACATCTCAAGGAGGATTATCCCTATCTTTTTTCTCTGGCGGTTCGTCTCAATCCCATGATCGACTCACCGGATCCGGTGGTGTATCAGGACTGAGTGCTGAGCGTCGTTGATGACGCTGGTTAGGTTCATCATCAGAATGTATATTCCGGTAATGAAACCCTGGAAGAACGATGAAACTCTCAAAAATACATGCCAGCCCGGTGCTCGACTTCTTTACCCCGGACTTCACAACGCAGCTTGAGCTGCCGCTTGCCGGTACCGCAATCGCTGCTGGCTTCCCCTCTCCGGCTGAAGAATATCTGGATCTTGCCCTTGACCTGAACAAGGAGCTGGTCAAGCATCCGGCGGCCACTTTTTATGCCAGGGTAAAAGGCGACTCCATGGTTGATGCGGGCATTCAGGATGGTGACTTGCTGGTGATCGACAAGGCTCTTGAACCGAAAGAGGGCTGTATTGCGGTCTGTTTTATTGACGGCGAGTTTACGGTGAAGCGTCTGGCGGTGCGGGAAGAGGGTGTCTACCTCATGCCTGCCAATGCTGAATTCAAGCCGATCAAAATCACTGAAGAAAATGAGTTTCTGGTGTGGGGGCTGGTCGCTTATGTGATTCATAAACCGAGATAACCACGGCTGGAGATCCCACACCATGTTTGCCCTTGTTGACTGCAATAACTTCTATGCCTCATGTGAACGGGTCTTTAACCCCGCTCTGCGCTTGCGCCCGGTCGTTGTGCTGTCGAACAACGATGGCTGCATCATCGCCCGCTCTGAAGAGGCCAAAGCGCTCGGGATACAGATGGGCATGCCGGAATTCAAGTGCCGCCCGCTGCTGAAAAAGCATGATGTGGCGGTCTTCTCTACGAACTTTGCCCTGTATGGCGATATGTCGGCGCGGGTGATGATGACGCTTGCCGCCCTTGTTCCCGAAATTGAAGTCTATTCCATTGATGAGGCGTTTCTCGATATGACGAGCTTCGCACGGTTCGACCTGACAGAGTATGCCCGGCTGATTCGCCGGACGGTGCGGCAGCATACCGGCATTCCGGTCTGTGTCGGCATGGCGCCCACAAAAACGCTTGCCAAGATTGCCAACCGGCTTGCAAAAAAGAATCCGCACTATCAGGGCGTCTGCGTGCTCAGGAGCAATGCCGAAATCCAGGCGGCGCTTGAGCGCACCAAAGTTGAGGATATCTGGGGCATCGGACGGCAGTGGAGCAAGCTGTTGCAGGCAAAGAGGATTGAGAGCGCCGCTGACCTTGCCGCTGCGCCTGCTGCCTGGGTTCGAAAGCACCTGCATATTGTCGGTGCCAAAATACAGGCGGAGCTGAACGGTAAATCCTGTCTGCCGATGGAACTGGTGAGGCCTGCAAAGCAAAGCATCTGTACCTCGCGCTCATTTGGCCGCAACGTGACCTTGCGGGAGGAGCTGCAGCAAGCCGTGGCGACGTTTGCGGGCAAGTGCGCTGTGAAGCTCCGAAAAGAAAATTCACTGGCCTCGCTGATTACCGTTTTTATCGCTACCAGCCCCTTCAATGATTCGTCTGAACGGTACTGGGGTACCCGAACCGCTTCCCTGCCCTGTCCAACGAATGATTCTATTGCGATGCTGAAGGCGGCACAGACGATGCTTGACACTCTCTTTCGGGCCGGTATGAGCTACAAGAAAGCAGGAGTTATTGTGAGCGGGATCGTGCCGAAAACAACATACAGTACTACACTTTCGCTTTTCGCGGAGGAAGAGCCTGCTTCAAATGAGCAGGAGAGCAAGATCATGCAGGTGATGGACGCGATTAATCATCGCTATGGAAGCGGCGCCGTACGACTGGCTGCGGAGAACTCGGAGAGCTGGAAGCCCAATCAGGAGCGGCTTTCGGCCCGATACACGACTCGATGGGATGATATCATTGAGGTGGACTTACAATGAATAAAGTCACTTTTTCCAGCAACACATCGATCATGAAACTGATGTACCGGGCATACACAAAAAAGCGGGTCACTCCAATCAGGAATTGGGGCGCGGTGATCTATCAGCTTTTCACTAAGTTTCAGCAAAAAGTTCCGCTGTGACAACAACCGTTTCGACGCTGTTCTGAACTCTTCAAATGGAGTGTGGGTTGCCGCGTGCGCAACTCGTATGCCCGTTGATGACACTCGAAAAAAAATTGAACTAATCGGGAGAGAATTCTATGGCCGCTTGCATCAACAATCATTTGAGTCGTTACGGAGGTCTGGCCGTCGGGCGTGAAGAGGAGCAGAAACGATACTTTGAGCAGAAAAGGCTCTATGCGCTGCAAATTGAAACCACCGATGCCTGTCAACAAGGCTGCGTCTACTGTTATGCCGGTTCCACACCCCGCGAGAGTCGCGGACTCACCTCGGATGAAATCCGCAGCCTGCTCTGCGATGCGGCTGCGCTGGAGATTCGGGCGATTGACTGGTTGGGAGGCGACCCGCTTGTCCGGCCTGACTGGTATGAGTTGATGCAGTATGCCCGGTCGCTGGGCATGGTCAATAATGTCTGGACCAGTGGACTCCCCTTGAAAAACAAGCAGATTGCGGCCCAGGTCTATGAGGTGAGCGAAGGGGGCTTTGTGTCGGTTCACGTCGATTCCATCACCCCTGAAGTCTATGCCAAACTCCATCGGGAGGGGAATCATCACTTCATCGATGCCATAGTGGAAGGGGTGACCAATATGCTCGAACTGGGCAAACCCGCTGAAGAGATGATCAATTGCATCACCTACACTGGACTGCAAGGCCCGGAAGATGCCATCCGCACAATGCGCTGGTGGTTTGAAGAGAAGGGACTCCGCACCTGCCTGACCATGTTCAACCCCGCAGGAATGGGAGCCGAGTGGAGAGCCTTTGAACCCAATCTTGCTGAAGTGCAGCAAGTCTATACGGAGCGCGACCGTATCAATTACGGTGGTGACAACATCTCCATAGCCGCTATGGATACGGATAAATACTACTGCGGCACCATGGCAACGGTGACCTTTTCCGGTGATGTGACCCCTTGCTCGGTGATCCGCGAAGGCGTCGGCAATATCCGCTCAACGCCATTCTCGGAAATCATCGCCAAACATGGCAACACCCTCGTCCACGGAGATCTGCACGACGCTTGTAACCTGCCCGATCCCTGTAACACCTGCACCAACAACCCGCATTGCTGGGGATGCCGGGCCAGTGCCTACCACTATAATGGCGATGCGGATGGTCTTGATCCAAAATGCTGGTTGATTCGGGAAAAGCAGCAAGAAGAGTAACTTGTACCATCAACGACCCCGCAGCAGATTATAAATTCCGTCAACAAGCACAGCTTCGGAGAGTATATCCAGGAGCGATTCAACAAGGAGATTTTCGAATGAGTGGAAACAGACTTGATGTCACGATTGAAAACGTCAATGAAGTCTACGATGGCCTTGGTGGAATCCTTTGGGAGATGCTTATGGGCGAAGAAATTCATGTCGGCGGTGAACAAGAGACCAACATTCTGGCGCAAAAAGCCGGAGTCAATACGGAGAGTCACCTGCTTGATGTGTGCAGTGCGCTGGGTGGTCCGGCTCGTCATTTAGCACAAACGTATGGCTGCCACGTCACGGGTCTGGATGCAACCCGACGGATGCACACAGAAGCCATCTCCCGTACAAGGCAAGCCGGGCTGGATAACAAGGTCGAATACAAGCTGGGAAACGCTCTCGACATGCCTTTTCGGGCAAAGAGCTTCGATGTGGTCTGGGGACAGGATGCATGGTGCTACATCACTGATAAACAGCGGCTCATTGAGGAGTGTGCCCGTGTCCTGAAACCGGGTGGAATCCTTGCATTTACCGACTGGCTGGAGATCGGCTCAATGACCAGTGATGAATGGCAGGCTCTCTATACGTTTATGGTTTTTCCCTCTATGGAGACACTGGATGGTTATGCGACCCTTGCCGAAACTGCCAGAATGACGGTAATCGAAAAGGAAGACCTCTCTCCCGATTTTGCGAAACATATTCAACTCTACCTTGACAACGTGCAACACAAGTTTCGTCAAGGGATTGTGGACAACTATGGCCAGGAGATGTATGACGAAGTAGTACGCGGCATTACGCTCTGGCGCGATGCCTCGGCGGCTGGCAAGGTGGGCAGAGGCCGGATTATCGCTCGCAAAAAGTGAAATCAAGAAAAGCTTGCCTGAAGCATGGTGTGCTTTACACCACCTTCCCCTCCTTTATAAATTCACGAATAATGGCTTTTTCAAGCCATTTCGTATTAAGCGGTTCATCCGGATTTGCCAGCGATTCGACAGCGCAATAATGGACAACATTCAGTATTCCCGCGCCGGAGAGCTCAAAGCGAGTGGCTATCTTCTGCCAGTCGATATCTGCATCAAACATCATTTGATGCGGCAGTGTTTTGACCCATATTTTATGCCGCTCATCAGCCTTCGGCATTGGAAACTGGATGATGGTTTGAAATCGACGGGCAAAAGCTTCATCAATATTGTTCCGGCGGTTGGAGGCCAGAATGACAAGGCCGCTGTAGCTTTCAATACGCTGCAACAGATAGGCTACCTCCTGATTGGCATACTTGTCGTGAGCATCATGGATCTCTGTCCGCTTGCCGAAAAGCGCGTCCGCTTCATCAAAGAAGAGAATCCAGTTTTTATTTTCAGCCTTGTCGAAAAGCCGCGAAAGGTTTTTTTCAGTCTCGCCGATATATTTTGATACGACACGTGACAAGTCGATACGAAAGACCTCCTTTCCCGTCTGCTTGCCCAGCAAACTTGCCGTCAGTGTTTTGCCGGTGCCCGGAGGCCCATAGAACAAGGCGCGGTATCCGGGCTTGATTCTTTTCTTCATCCCCCACTCATTCAGCAGCGTATCGTTATGGGTAATCCAGTTCTCTATTTCGCGGATCTGATGCAAGGTGGTAAATGGCAGCACAAGGTCGTCCCACTCCATTTCTGTCTCAATATGCTCAGCGGGAAACTCCATGCTGAAACGAGGTTTGCTGACGGTGCCGATAGTGAGCTGTTCAACCACCTCCGGGTTGAGAATCAGGCGACCGCTCATTGCCGGTTCGCCTTCACGAATAGACTCCAGCCAGAGAATCTGCTCTTTCATAAACCAGTGCTCACTGCCGAAGATCTCCTGTACCTCAAGACGCTTTTCGATATCATTTCCTGCGAGAATAAATTGGGCCGTCTCGCCCGTGGGGAGTATTCCCCGGTGGTTCGTACCTTTGACGCCGCCGAATTCAGGGAAATCTCCGCCTTCGGGGAGATGTTCAGCAATAATTTTATTGAAGAAATCAGGCAGGATATGGGGAGCTAAAGCCGACATCAGGATGGCAAATTCCTCATAGCAGGGATTGTGACCTTCCATGAAACCGGCAAGCCAGGAATTATCACTGAAAAAGCTTAATGGACTTCGATCAAGGCATTCAACTTGTCCGAGGTATACGCAGAGAGAACTCGATACACTATTCTTCAGCCAATCGAGGATACGTTGCAGGTTAGCGGCATTTGAGTTCATCTCTTCCTGATTATTAATGGTACATCAAGTATTCTCGATCTTGTCAGTTAACCCTTTTTTGCAGTAGCCAGATCAAATCTGCTTGCAGTTTCTTTCTCCTTGTACGTTGAATTAATAGAGGAGAGAAAACTTTTTGCCTCCTTGCCAGATTCATCCTTTAGCACAACTCGACAATGAAATGTAGAGTCTACATGGTTCTGGGCTTTTTTCTCATCAAGATTCACATCTCTCACAGCAACAGTAACTTCATACAGTGCGTATTTTTTCTTTTTCTGCTTCTCTTTTGGCACTACCCAATTTTTAATCTCACTTTCGGTCGATTGCAGGTGCTGGCTGTTTGCATTGGCGGTGATGGGAAAAAGATTCTGGTTCTCCCCCTTTCCTCCCAGATTTTCATTCAGCAAATGGCCGCGCACATACTTGAATGCGCTCCGTTTCTTTGGATCCACCACCAGTTTGTTCATCAGAGCATCCTGCCCTGATCCGGGCGGACTGCCGGGATGTTGCTTGATGAAATCAGCACTCAGCCAATCGATGCGCATGGATGCGCCAACAATTGTGGAATCACCAGAAAGCGTCTCTCCTTTTGGTTGATAATTCCATTGTTTTAGCGGGCTGTCACTCTCTTCATCAAATATCTCGAACAGCTCTTTCATATTACTGACAATAAGGGGATCATCAGGACTCAGCTTCAGAAGATTCAATGTTTTGCTGATCTTGTCCAGCGCTTTTTTCTGCATGTCGGATGCATCTGCCGCCGTGGCTTGGCTGCGGTAGTCTGCCAGTTTTTTTTCAATAGGGCCAGGATCTTTACTGGCAACCATTGGAACCGCACTTTTGTCTTGGCCTGAATAGTAAATTTCGTGAGTTGCGCCGCCTTTTGTTGTGAATGGTTTTTTAGATTTCCACCACTCAGTAAGCCCATCTTTCGCCTTTGCCAGCATCTTCCCCAACCATGCGACAATCTTGTCCAGTCCCTTGTCAATTGGCTGGCGAATCTTCTTCACAATACCGACAATCTTCTCCGGAATATTGCCGAGCCCGGCAAACTTGGCGAGAAATGCAATGATGACGGTCAGCGTGTTGGCCATGGTCTGTTCAACCTTTTTTGCGGCGGCGTCAACCTGACCCGATGCTATCGCTGCAATAGAATCGACAAACGAGGCAACAACGGCTGCGATCTGCTGGATTTTCTGGATGAAAAACGTGATGGTATTGTAGATGGCAATAATCGCCTGAATAACCGCTCCGGCAGGGTTCAGCATGCTGACCAGCTTTGTGACAGCAGCCTTGACGACCTCGGTGGAGATCATCTCTGTAACTTTGCCAATTAACTGCTCTTTCAATTCGCTCAACTCTGCCTTGATTTGCTCCCATGCTGCTGCAGGGCCATCCTTGACGAGGGTAACAAGAATGCCTGCGGTTTTTTCGAGCCCAGCCAGCACTGGCTCCGGGATAATCTTCACCAGTTTGCCGCGAATATTCTGCCATGTCAGGCCAAGCACTGAAAGAACCAGCTTGACAATTTCTTTGAGATCAAAGGATTTTGGTATGTACACCCCCACATCGCCCAATGGGCCGGTAATCCATTTGATCAGAGCTGTTTTCAGATGCGTCCAGATATTGGATGCAAACATCTGAAATCCCTGCTTGCCAGCACGCACCAGGTTACCGACAAAAGCAACGGGATTTTTAATGATGGTGATGAAAGCGGCCTGGGCTTTCTTGATATAGGGCATAACTCCAGGCGCAACGACGGAAAAGAGAATTTCCAGCAGGCTGATAACCTGGTCGAGCCCCCAACGGAGAAAATCGCCCGCAATAGAAGCAAATACCTTCACCACTTTGATAAAGGCGCCCGCAACGGTAATGATATCAACAAAGGTAAGGGAGGTGAGCGTCTCTATGATTTTACCAGGGATGGCACGAACTAATCCCATCAGCCCTCCTAATGCACCCTGGAACCATGCCCATGCGCGGGCAATGGCATTACCTTTCTTGATATTCTCCCAAACATCCTCCTGACCGATCAGCTTCATAAACCCGCCAATCAGCGTATCAGCATTGCGCGGTACGGCTTCGCCTGTAATCGGGTCTTCACCAAGAACCGCTTTGAGCAGATCATAACCACGTGTACCCTGAGCCAGTCCCGCCAACGGCTTGAGAATGGCATCCTTGACCATTTTTAGAATATCGGTTACCACCCCTTGTGCAAATGAGATAAGTCGATCAATCGGTGCTGTGAATATACGCTTGGCACGGCTCCAGACATCCCCCCAGTTCCAGGGAGCCAAATCTGACAATCCCAGCGAATCAATAAATTCGGTCAAGGCATTTTTAAACATCTGCCCGACCATACCCAACGCTTTAATTTTGACATCTATCCAGGTCGCGACTTTGGCAAAAATTCCGTGATTGTCGAGTGCCTGAGTAATAAGTGCACCGCCAGGAATAAATTCGATGAGCGCCCTCAGAATGTTCGGAGCACTACGCTCCACCGTGCTCATATTGACCGGGTTCATACCGAGAATGACCGTCAGCATTCGGAAGCCGGGAATATTGTTCGCTTTACCGGCGAACCAATTCAGTATGTCACCTGAGGCGGAGCGCTGAATCTGTGGTTGCGTGACGGTTGTGCTGACCTGTGGAGTGCGCTGCACGGCATGTCCCTGCTGAATGGTATGGGTCAGTTCGTGGGCCAGGAGTTGCTTGCCCTCACTGCTGCCAGGCTGGTACTGATTGCGCGAAAAAAAGATATTGTTCTGATAGGTAAATGCCCGGGCACTTAACCGGTTGCTGAGCGCTGAGGATTCCTGGTCGCTATGAACTCGCACCTTGCTGAAGTCGGCATTGAAGCGTGGTTCCATATAGCCGCGAACATCAGTCGAAAGCCGCTGGCCGCCACCTCTCTTGCTTTGAATAGCCGATTGAACATTCGCTCCGGCGACTGAAACCCCGTTACCCCCCTGACGCAGAAGCTTCTCTTCACTCGCAGGAGCTTTTTGCAGTTTCTCCTCCTCTTTCTTTTGTACTTTTTCTTCAGCCTTTCGAAGCTTGTCATCCTCCTTTTTCTGGACTTTCTCCTCCCCTCTTTTCTGAAGCTTCTCGTCAGGTGCACGCTGTAATTTCTCCTCTTTTCCCGGTGATGGCGTTACCGGCGAAGAGATTCGCATCACCTTATCAGCCATCCTGTCCGCTTCATGCTCAAGCTTCTCTCCGGGCTTGCTGACTTCCATTTTCATCTGAACAGCAGGTGCAAAAAAATCTCCACCTCCAGCTTTTGCAAAAAAAGGGCGACTCGCCGCTTTCGTTGCGGGCATCGAGGTGGTTGTCGATGATTTATCTGCGCTTGTTTTCATTGGTCTGGCATTATGCTTCAAAAAGCCCGGTTATATCCACTCAACTCTGAGCATTTCTGACATCCACGGCAGCTTGATCATGGAAATACCCCAGGGAAGCTGCTCTAAAAGAATATCGTAGCTTTTCGATTCGACCTGTAATAACCACTCGCCATCACTCCTTTGGGAGAGTTTTCCTGAACGTTTGAGAAATGTCTCTCTCAGACCCTCAATGCCGGTGTTTTGCAAAATTTCCCAGTGTCGGATAACTGCGGTGAGGAGAGCCCTGGCTTCCTCTTGTTCATCAACAAGCAGAGTTATATCCGATTCCACGACAGCGCCAAGTGAGATATTACAAAGAATTTTTGGAAGAACTAACTCATATTCCGGAACATCGATCTCTCCGGTAGCCAGAAAATACAACAGATAAAGAGCTTTGTCTGGTTGGAGAAGGGTTTCGTCATCAGCAATACCCAAAGCCCTGAAAAATTGGGGCAGAAAAGGATGTAAAAGAACCAATCCGGCAAGCCCGATATAGATACCCGCTTTTGCATCAGGATGTTGAACAGGAGATGGTAAACCGGAGTCATCCGTCACCAGTTCACTATGCTCTTTCAGCAATGAGCCGGGTAATACATTCGCCGAAGTATCTGTTTTCTTTTCATCAAACAGAAGCGACTGGATCTGCATTCCAAATGCTGAATTCCTGAGTACTGAATCAGTTAAGGGGCTACCGGACGCAAGAGCCTCCAACGCACGCTCCCATAGCTGTAGCTCAAGCTGTTTCGCTTCAAGGGCTGATGCCTCGGAACTGCGAAACTGTTGCAAAAAGCTCTCCAACACTTTTTTATCTTCCGGTGCAATCAGCTCCAAAAAGGTTTCCAGAAAAACAGGAGTAAACTGATGAACCAGCCGCTTTCGTGACGTTGCAGAGGTTAACACATCAACAACCTCTCGTCTGATGCGTTCAGGAGTGCGGCCAAACCTCCCCGGTTCTCTCAAAAAATGTTGAACCATCTCTTCAAAACTAGAATCGGAAGAGGGGTGAAATGGCCAAGGGAGAGTGCCATTTTTCAGAAAAAAGATAAACGCTTCACCAATATCAATCGCTTCTGAATAAGAGGCTTGAGTTTGCATAACAATCATCTCCTCTGTGAAGGGGCTCCCCGATGCAAGAGATGCAAAGGCATGTTCCCACAAAAGTCGTTCACGCTGCTTCACCTCATGCATCGTCAGCAGATCAGAGCTGCGGTGCAGTTGTAAAAGGCTTCCCACGACCTTGCTCCTTTCAGGTGAGATCAGGGTGAGCAAGGTTTCCATGAAAACAGAAGAAAACTGATGAACCAGTCGCCTTCGTGCCGTAGCAGACGTTAATGCAGCAGCAACCTCACGCCTGATGAATTCAGGAGTAGATCCAAGCATCTCCGGTTCTCTCAAAAATTGTTGAACCATCTCTTCAAAACTGGAGTCGGGAGAGAGGTGAAACGACCAAGGAAGAGTACCGTTTTTCAAAAAAAAGATGAACGCTTCACCAATACCCTCACCTTCGGTTTTGCACAAAATATCGCCAGAGCCAGGTGAAGAGGCTGATCCAGATAATTCTTGCAGCGATTTTGTCAGGGCCTGAGTGATTTTTTCGGACAGCTCTGACTCCAGCCTTTTTATAGTCACTATTCCGGCATCAATCTCCAGCCTGTCGATAGTCAGAAATGTATCAGGTGGCACCAATCTGTTGAATACCTTTTCAAGAGCTGGCAGAATTAATTGATCACATATATCGGGCAAGCGCTGCTGCAAAGCCACACCTTCTGCTTCGTTTCCATTAAATTCAAGATTGAGGAATTGCCGTCGAATCTTGTGATATTGGGAATCCATATAAAAAAAATTTGTAAAACTTGCAGTGGTATTGTATAATACCTCCACTGAGTGAGACGGTACACTGCTATGTAACGTCCTGATGCGGGGGGTGGTTGGTCAAGGTTATAAGACCGAGCAAGGTTGAACCACCAAGACAACAACCCTGCACAGTCCACCAGTAAGCGAAGTAATGGGGTAGTGTTGACGTGTTGCGTAATGATGTTGGAATAATGTTCGAGCTCATATTGTGTTCGGTCATAAAACTGCAAAAAGACGTAAGAAGTAAACATGAATCTGAGACGTAGCTTGCTGGTGGATTTTTCCGTTTTATGTTATTTCCTCTATCCCAGAAGCAATCCTTTCTGTGCATCTTTTCTCCCTCTGAAAATGGTTATCGAGTAACCTGTTGTTACGTTAATCATATCAGAAGTGATCTGCTCTTCGCTTTCAACAAGCAGATGAATATTGCTATAACCAGTTTTACCGGTAACTTTTTGCCGAAGATCAAGGAATTTTCTGAGGGTACTTTTGTCCTCCCTGAAACTTCTTATATTTTCACCATAACTCCTCGAAACCCAGCTCCCATTGGCCCAACTGCCGATCAAAATGACTTTTGCGTTCTGGTCGATTCTGCGGATAGCGGATACTATATCAACAAGAACAGATTTGTAAATTGGAAGTTTTTCTGCGGCAGAGTTTTCTTTCGCCCGATTCAGTGTGATCTTTTCCCATGCAATAACCTCTTTTACCGCAGGAGCTGGAACAGGGTCAAGCAGAACGGGTGAAAAATTTTGATGTAACCACTGATACTCTTTTTCATTATACCTGCTGCCAGCAGTCCGGCACAGCAACCCTCGCTCCAAGAGACCATCGATCACTTCCCACAGGTTATTCTGCCAGCGATAGATCACACCATTTTCATAGGCATAACGAATCTGGTTCCCCTGTATTCCGCCTAATTCAATTCGGTATTTCTGGCCATCAATTGAGCGGACGACAAGTTTATCGGTACCAGCAACATGATCAAAAACAACTCCAAGGGGAAATTGTGCATTCAGCTTTTTGGAAACGGCTGCAAGCTTATGGGTTTTAATACTGAATGCGCCATTGAGCGGTATAACAACATCAACCGGGTTATTTCCTGATAAAAGAGAGTGGTTTTGAATATCATACTTGTATATCCTGATGATATAATTGTCTTTCAGACGAGCGGATTCATGTTCATGTGCGGCAGGTGCCTTCGTTGTTTTTTCTGGTCGATAATCACGTAACGCAATATAATTCAGATGCTTCAATGAGTCGATCCATTTATATTCGCACTCTTTGACAAGAATACTCGAAACAATATCCGGCACAGCTATTCGATAAGGCAAATAAAAATCTGCAATAACCGTCTCAGCTTTAATCGTGAGGCCATTGGCGTGAGATGAGGGGGTATCATTATAGATCAGAAGAAATGTTCCCCCTGACGGCACACCCGCTTTATGCTGAATGCCCGGGTGGTTTTTCAAAAATGTACTCAAAGACGATTGGTCAGTTTTTGACTGATAAAGAGCCTCTGCAGTTCCACTTCGCAAGGCGAGCACATCAATTGGCAACCGATTTGCGGAAATCTTTGAAAAAAGTGTTGTCATTACCTCTTGATACCCTTTTCCCAGATGACCTTCTATTCGCAGGAAATTGTAAGGTTCCAGGTCGCAGGTTAAGGGATCGCTGACAAACGAATACTCTGAAGCAGGCTTGTAGTCGGTATATCGATAGCTCAAATTCTGGTTAGCCCGGTTTCTGCTCGTTTTTTCATAACTCCAAAGCTGATATAATGGAGGAGTACCGGTTTGCAGGTAATAATAGGGAATGGCCTTGTCCGACAAGGCTCCATCACCAAGGGTGCTGGGGGTAAAACGAATATCACTCTTTTCCGGCAACTCCATATTGAAAGAGCGAATCATCTCAACGATACGCATAAAGAGCTGCACCACCTCCCGTGAACGTTCGACGCAATGGTTGAGACCGGGTGAAGCGACAAATTTCTGAGAATAATTGCCCTTATGATTTTGGGGATATAACAACCCCAGCATCAGATGATGTGGAAACAGATCTTCTGGCGGGCAGCATCCACAAACCAGATCGACACCTTTCCAGCGAAACTCATCGTAGGCACGGATCAGATCATCAAAAAAATCATAGTAATATTGCAGCAAATAGAGCTTGTCGCTTGCGACCAAACTTTTGTAGAGACGATCAAACCGATAGTTGAAATTGAGAGAATCAGCATTGAAGGGATCAACAGGATACATATCATGCAAAAGAGGCTCGAATGCATAGTACGCTTTGCTCAATGCTGCAGAAGTCGAGAGCAACAACGAACCATCATTGAATACCTTCATATAAGCCGAGAAAATATCGTTCGATGTTATCGGATTACTATCCGGTACGTTGAGACGCAGCAGAGGAATATCATTCAATTGCAAGCGCTTAATAAGCGTCGTCTCCGGGTCGCCGGATACAAGGTTGCCGCCAGGTTTATTCGCAGCATCAATAATTTTATCCAGATGAGCTTTTTCGATCAACAATGGTTTTACAAGAGTCGTTACTTCAGAACCCTTATCGTCACAATTATTGGGACTGCAGTTGCTCAGTGATTCTTTTTTAAGCTCAAACAACAGGAGAACCACCTTGTCGGTCAGGTCGAGTTTCTCCAAAAGCTTAGTATTCGGCTCCCCTGCAGGGAATAATTCCCACAAAGGGTACTGATTTTTATGAGACGGATCTATAAACTCCTGATACTCCACAGTATCAGGAATCTTATAATCTGCACGAAAGGATACCAGTGTCAAACCCTCTTCGGGCACAACGACAAGGTAACCTTTTGAAGTAACGCCAGCGCCTTTCGACACCTGGATCATCATCTTCTTCTCATCAAAGGTTATCTCGAGGCCGCAAGTAATACCAATCCCAATCAGGTTGGCACGCGTAAGACGATCCTGTTCATTGAGATAGTTGACAAGATTATTCAGGTGGCCACGGGTAAGCACCTGATTGGCTTCAAAGACCGGATACTTATTTTGTGTCGATTCCATGGTACAGTTATTTGGCCGTTATCAGGTAGTTTCGGATGATGAACTCAACGAAGAGCCTCCAAGGGCTGTATTGTCAAGACGTACCGGGTTAATATCACTGCCAGCATCACAATCGTGCAGGGTTGCGACAGGATAGATATTTCTCAGTTTACTGAGCAGATTCACAACATTCCAAAGCCGACAGGAGACCTCCTTGTAGGTACTATAGCGGCTATCAAGAAAATTTTTAATGCTTTGCGCTGTGCTCTTGTTCGTCTCCTCATCCTCGATCAGCTCCTGGGGTATACTGACGGCAGGAGGTATAAATGGAGCTGTTTCATCAAACTTGTCGAACACAATCCCAGCCATTACCCTCTCTTCCATCCATCGGAAAAATTCCATGCCGTATGCAGCCAGAATGTCTGCTGCACACTGGTATGCACTCGTTTCAGAGGCCGTTGTGGTGAGAGAAGATGCAAGAATCCATTCCACCCGTTCCTGCAAACGCTCTTCTGTCCAGTCAAATGTCGAATTAACGGTGAGCCAATGATACCATGCTTCTTCAAAACGATCAAACTGGCCATCGTTATTACCCACCCAGCAGGTTTTTCCGAGCAGGTGTGCAGGGGTCTCTTCCCTGATAGTACGTTCAGCAAAACGACGCAGCTCCAAGTTATCGGTATACAACGTCATCCAGCCGGGCATAACAAAAGTAAGTCGAAACGAATAGGGATCCTCGTCTCCGCAAGTTATACAGCCACCTTCGGTACATGCCGGATAGAGCGCATCACCGGGGAACTTTGGTCTCAGCAACAGATGCTCAACAACAATCAACCGTTCATTTGCGCTCCATGCCTGCAACTCTTTCTGTAACTCTTCTGCATCAGCCTTTTTACTGAATAATAGCGGATAAGCCGAATTCAGTTTTCTTGTCTTGTCTTTAAAGGCAAGCTGGAACAGGCCTGTTGTATGCTTATGAACAATATGATAAGAGTGTGGTTGATACATCCTCACAAGGAGTTCACGGAATGCATCTGTCTCAGCCTCTTCAGGAGTTAAAGCAGGAACCGTGATCTTTCCTTTCAACCATATTTTATTGTTTTTATCCTTTAACTCAAACGGTACAGTATACCCCGGACCATAGGCTGGATGAGTACCGGTAAAGAAAAAAGTCAGATCAGGATAACCCAGTAACAAACTGATGCGCTTCTTGATGCAGGATTGGTTCTCTTGTAAAAACAGCCCTTGATGGTAATCAAAAGCTTTAGCCCGGTCGTGACTGATCACGGGATAGGCTTTAAGGAAAGAGATCTTGTCGTCAATTAAACGATCAAGAGCCACCTGCTTTCCATAGACAGTGTTCAGCAACAGCGCATACTCGCTGAATTGTTCACCAAAACGCGCCAGCAGATGATCAAGAAAGCGGTTCCGGCGCTGAAAAAACTCAGGCAAGGTTTCAGTAATCCCTTCCAGAGCTTCTTTAGTATAGTTATCACCCTTGATGTCATCAAATCCCTGGATCAGTTTTTCGCTGAACATCTTTACAAAATAGCTCTGCCTGATATCAGGATCGAGGGAAAAGAGATCAGCGGTATGTGCAAGTTGAACCACAGCATTGGCAAGCATCTGCTCAAAGAGCATCAGATAAGATTTCATCTGTTTAGCCTGAGCCCGACGCAGTGCTGAAGCATGGGCAGGTACTCCCTCCGGGCCAATGCCATAAACCAAAGGCAGACTGTATTGTAGCGGATAATAGTCCTCACGCTCTCGGCATGTTCCTGTCGGAATACACAGATCCTTGTCAACACTGTTGAGCTTCGGACGTTCAGCCTCACCACGCAACTGATTCAGGGTATCGAATACCTCATCCATTCTTGGCAAAAATGGAAGGCCATTTTTATAAAACAGAAAACGTGAAGCATTCCTGTACAGCCGGGGCTGGTGCTGTTTACTGACAGACAATACCCAGGATGCACTGGTTTTATGAGGATCAAATTTTGGAGCCGCACCATTACTTTCCGGATCTGCGGCACCTTTGACAACATTTCCTTCAGCATCATACTTGGTCAGCAGCATCCGGTTGACAGCAATAACGCCCTCAATATCCATCAGGCGGTTGATAATGTCCGAAACACGCAACTCAGTTTTAAGTGACGCATTCTCAAGATCATCGGCTTTAATGAAGCCACAGTTGAGTTCCGGCCCGTTGAATATCTCTTCAACTGCATCACCCTCCTCCAGTAACTCCTGCAAAGTATAGAAGCGGATTGACGGGTTGAAATACTGTTCAATTTCAAACCAGATACGAGCCTGCACCCATTCGATGTCAGCATCAGGCTTCACTTCGACATCGGCACACACCGCAACCTCCTCAATACCAACGACAGTAACAACACAATAATCTTCATCCAGATTACGATGCGAAAGCAATGCAAGCTTCGCGCTCTGAACAGCAGCCTGCGCGGCCTTCGCCTTCCTGCGATAACGCTGAATAAAGCCATCGGAGCGCTTGTTCTCCAAAATGGTTTTCAAAACTTCAGTGGTCATAGCCGTTTTGGCACTAACATCACTGTACACACGCAACGTCGTATTATTGATGTGAAGAGTCTCTTTTTTCTGAGACTTGTCAGCAAGGATATGGGTGAAATCGATGGTGAAATCAAGATAAAAAACCGTACGCCAATGATTGCGAAGATAGGTATCACGGTTCTCCTCTTGACTCTCACTGAAAACGTTGTACGTTTTGGTCGCACCAAGACGTGAAAGCGTCACATACAATAACTCATCATCCGTACTCTCTGCGCCTTCAAGAAAAAGTTGCCACAACTCTCCATCAGCAAGATTGAGTGCAGGAAAACGTAGCTCCATAATGGTGGAATGAGCGCCATCAGCATCATGAAAAATAGAGGAATATTCAACCTTGCGATCATTAAGATCGCCCTGTTCCGGGTCAGCCTCAAGCTCCAGACTCACCTCATAAAGTCCAAGAGAAGAGACTTTTTTTACGGTCGATGGAGAGATGTCCAATGGTTGCTGGCAAGAAAGCCGCAATTGACCCTTGTCACACCATGCATAATAACTCATTTTGCAAGAACATTCTACCCAGGCATTACGGATTTTCTGCAGATCAATGAGCAGACGACGAAAATCGTCAGTCGTCACCGGATTGATAGTCAGTATCTCTCTTGCGGTAAAAAACGCCTGATTCGGATAGGGCATGGCCGGATCGGTGGAGAGCGTTTCCGGTGCAAGAATATCCTTGATGTCCCACTCCATGCGATAGGCCAGATCGGTGATCGCATAACAGAGCACCTCCAGCGTTGTAATACCGGGATCGTGAGTATTATAATCCGTCCATAGCCGACTTGCCATCTGCTCAATAAAGCCGATACCATCCCTGCGCAGCCTGTAGAAATCTGCTGCTGGTTCAAGTACAGGATGTTTCGCTATGGTTTTTGGGCTTTGGCTCATGCTTCACACTGACAAGTTTTACCGGATGTATTTTCCAGTGTAGATGTAATAAGCGTAATGTTGTGTTTTATGGCTGGTGCAGAGACCAGAACAGAGACTGCCCGTGAACCCTCCACCTCACTCAGGTGATCGATGCTCGACGATTCACCGTTGATATCCAGAAACAACTGAACATCAGTCACATAATCAACGTAAGGCTGATCCTCAATAAAGTTGATCAGCACCGATTTATAAATCTTTCCACCAAATGACAACGTACCACCTTCTGCAAATGCCCATGGCGACAAAAAACGGGTGATTGTCTCCTGCAGCAAAGTAACATAATAAGTCTCGTCAAACCCGTCATAGAGACGTAGTTTAAAACTCACACGAACCTCTTCAAACTGAGGATTTTTCACATGCAGCACAGCAAAACAACCAAGACGTTTTTTCACGAATGCCTCAAT
>CAIWUU010000162.1 GCA_903915955.1 uncultured Chlorobiaceae bacterium
ATGCGGTATCGAAGCATGAGGGCGCCGCAGGGAGTCGATAGTCAAGGATGGCGGCAAACATCCCGGATTCCACACTTCAAGCCGGTCAGAAAAGAGCATAACCTGAACAGAGGCATTGGAACTGTAGTCTCTGTGCGCAATGGCATTGACAATTGCTTCCGCAACGGCATCACGGGGAATTTCGTAGGTGACCGGGGCCTCGTTGCTTACTGCCCGGGTACCAACCTCCCTGTTGAGCTTGCCCATCACAAAGTCTATTGCTGCGTCCACCAGTTCGAAAAGGTCTCCTTTGTAAACCTGATAGGAGGGAATCGGTTTCCTCACCTGGGTTCCGTGAAAGTGGAGACATTTGACTTCTGATGAAAGAAGAAACCGCTGCGGTTGAACTCCAAAGAGTAGTATGGCCGCGTTACTCGGTCGATCATTGTCGAGTAGGTTGAGATGAACCAGTGCGCTACGCATCGGTGTTCCCCGGCCATGGGCATAACCGCGTGCATGCACTGCCCGATCAAGAAATGTTGCCACCTTCTCTTCTGATATATCGGTGAGTGCAGCTCCCCGGCAGGCTGAAGCATCGAAGGGGCCTGTGGTAATCGCTCCCCATCGTCCAAGATATTCTACCAGACTGGCGTAAACGCCTGCGGTCAGTTCAGGAATAGTTGCAAACCGGCGTCTGATGAGCTGGTCGCCTGCTTTGCGAATCAGCGCCTCCATTTTTGGATGGCGGCCAGATGCATTCTCGCTTTTTACAAAGATGATTCGGGGTTTTGCAGCCTTGGTAGCGCGATCAAATTCCTCTTCTGTGGGTGAGATGCCTTCCAGCCCTTCGGAACCATAACTATCGCCGAAAAGTGCGAGATAGAGATCACAACGATCCACCTCTTCAAGATAGACGTTATCAGGTCGGCGGTCTGAGGCCGGTATATCTTCAAAAAGGAAAACGTCAAAAAACTGCCGCAGAAGGGCATCATTCAAAATAAACGTTTTCAGAGCCTGACGTTCTTCAGCCAGCTCTTTTTGGACGCTCGAAAGAAAGATACGGTATCGTGTACTCATTGATTACCTCCTGCAAGAGCGAGAAGATCCTGGATATTGTAATTGATCGATGAGACTCCCCAACCAGGCTCGCTATCAAAGGGGTTCCCGTTTGGGGTGACGGCTTCAAGCTCTCTGGTAAAAACGCGGAATTCGAGCCCGAACTTTTCGAACAGCTCCTCACGCCACTGCTCAACCAAGCTACCGGGTGCAACAATCACAATGCGCATTGGTCGTTTTTTGTGATATTCGGTCATTCTATGGAGACCCTATTTGCTCACTATTTTAATTCCCTAAATTGTATCTCTTGTTTTGGGTAATCAATGAGCAATACTAAACCGACTCAAAATATCATTACCAACAAACCCATTGATACCTAATTCAGCATGAATAACTCCAAATTCAATCTCGATATTGTTTAACTCTTTACCACCGATGATAACTTTCCCAACATTTTGAGAAACTACTTCCTGAGTTCCTCCTCCTATCCCAAATAATCGTTTGACTATCGCAGATTTGCCGTAATTGAAGTTGACCAGATCAATATCAATTGCAGTCGCTGCCGAACCTGTATCTACAATGCAGTTGTCTATTACTACGCTGTTTCCCTCATAAATCAGTTCAAAAGTAATCCATATCAATCCATGCTTCAATTCAAAATTCATCTCATAATTCCTTTATAGGGAATATTTTCGACAATGAATTCTTCCGGCGTTGAAGGAAGAGAATATAAAACCTCCCTACCCTTATGTTTGTATTCTTGGTAAACTTGTCTTATCTCTTTTCCATTATCACTGATTTTCAGAACCGTTCCTTCCAGAATTTTCGACTGGGTCTCTGACATTTTCTCTTCTACTATCTCTCCCAGTAATACAAACTTACTGGGGTATTGTTTTCGTATTTCTGACCATTGCATTTACTGTCCTCCTCAGTCATGTTATTCGTATCGTATGCCCTACCTAATTCATTATATCTAAACCTCTTGCCATACATCAAGAAGCAATGAGGGTATTTGAGCACCAAACACGATCTCTCGGTACATACCTTGCCAAAAAACCTTCTTTTGCAGTATAACAAACAAGTTCAGCCCATCAAAACACATCTACCCGAAAAAGACATCAACCGCTTTGCACCCCATGTGTGCAAGAAGCTTTTATGTATATGTGACCGGTCTTTCAACCCTAATGCCTTGCGGATATATGGTAATGTCCCAGCCGCATTTCTGAGTGGAAACATCAACCAGATGGCTTCATCATCCTGAATATCCGGTTTGAACCGAATATATCCACACCTATGCACCGTTTTCATTGATGGCAAAATTTGCCGGTGAGGTTAATACCCACGATTTGCCGACTTTTTCGGGCCGTCCCATGACTGATACGGTATTGTTATCTTTATGCGCATCACATGCTGTACGGTAATTCTCGGGGCTCAGGGAGACCTTGATATTTACCTTGCGGTTGTTGCCGATATCCCAGGCAATGATCACCTGCCTTCCGTCGGAGTCGCTTGAATCATCATCGGTGTCGATTGATTCAGCTTTTAACTGTATGATTTTACCGATTATTTCCGTTTCATGCGATTCAGTTACTGCCCGAAGTGATTTTGCGGCGGCTTCAAAATATGGCCGAAAAACTGATGGTTCAATAATGATGTTTGAAAATGAACTTACATCGGAGCTGGCGTTAAATTCGGGAGACCAAAGCATTGAGTACTCAAGATTAAAATCATCAAGATCTTCAGTAAGCTCTTTCATAACTTCGCACAAGTTTGCATTGAAGCCTTGTTCATAGTTGCTGGTCATGATGCCGATATCACTTTCACGAACACCTTTAACGGCAAATTGCAAACCTCGTACAATGCGCTCCATAACCCGTCGTTCAAGCGGTGATGCTTCAATATCAGGAAGCAGGGTGAGGGTGGAGGGTGGCAATGGCATTTCGATGGTCAGTCCAAAGCTGCCCTGAAACGTGTGACCAAACCTGCATTTATGGGTATACTCCTTTCCAATTTTCCGCCCTTTGGCAAAGTAGGGCTGATTATCTTCCTCCGCACAGGCGGCATAATAGACCAGATCGCGCAGGCGTGAAATAACCAAAGGTGCCAGTTCAAGGGGTAAACTTGTCAGGCGGGCGCTGCTGTATATCCGCTGACGAAAAATATCAAGCGAGCGGTTTTTTATCTTCTGGACAATATCTGAAACGGAAACTTGCTCAAGTGCCGCGATAAATTTGGCCGCTGAATGGATTTTGGCAACAGCATCCCGATAGTCGTTACCGTTTGGAAGAACAAGCTTGATCTGGTTGTTGTAATCGTCGTTACGCTCGTATTGGTAAACGAGTAAGGATGGATTGGGATGCTCAAGCTTGGTCCAACCGGCTTTACGAATGTAGGCGGTTATATCTTCTACGCGGAGCTGAATGCTTATATCGTGATTGTTCATGATGGAAGTTCTCCTTTCTCAAGGGCAGTTAACACCTCGTTCAGGATGTTTGGAGTCAGGAAGTTTTGCCTGCTTATTTCAATTCGTTGAGTTCTCGCATTCTTGCTTCTCTCTCCAGAGAGATAGAGCCAGTAACAGCAGCGACGCAACACCAACTCTTCTTCTGAAAGAGAGAGCCACTCGCTTTCAGCTTCAGGTAATACCATCAAAATAAGAATCACCGGCGTAGTGGCAGCTCTTGGAGCACGATCAACCAGATAATTGTGGGTTTCAACATCCAGATCATAACGAAGATGTGTATCATCAATGATACAGTTTTTTGATGCTTTGAGCTGAAAATCAAGACTGAAACCAGTTTCATGGTAATGGCTATTGAAGTAAGATACCTGATGAAATGTGCCATCAATAGTATAATCGTGTGAGCGATCTTTCATGCTCAAATTCACCCCTGCTTTTGCGGCAATTGCCTGAACGTAAGCCCGGCTTAGATCCTCTTCAGTATGTTGAATAGTCAGCATTGTTGGAATAGTATAGTGCAGAAAACTCTATCCTGGGTACAGCAACGGCCTAAAGCATCATTCCTCAACAGTATACGTACAATGATGTTGCCATCTCAACTCTTGCCACTGTCCATGTTACGACTTGCAATGGCTTTTTTCACGGCACTTTTTGCGGCTGCACGGGAAACTGAACCTGTTTTGGGTGCCTCATGAACTTTCCGTGTTGTAACTGAACGTTTGGCAACTGTTTTTGAGGCAGCCGATTGTTCCTTGGCACAGGATGACGTGGCAAGTGTTTTAGCGGCGTTACTTGTGGAAGCTTTCGTCAGAACTTTAGCACCAGGCATGTACGCTCCTTACATCAATGTTTCATTGAGCATAACACTCATTAAATTGATCCACCTGAACGACAGATTTTTGAATCGTAATACATATAAATACGCCAATAAAAAGATAGTTAATATACCACTAATGAAATACATAGAGGCGAATTACAATCTTATTTTAACACATTCTTCCTGTTTTTATATTGATCAGATAAACACACTAATTACACGCCATCACAAGTGGTTGCCTTGTCAGAGTAACGGCACTTTGCTGAATAACACACAATTTCAGCTCATCAAAATACATCAACAAATATAACTTTACCCCTGAACCTGCACCGCACTATCCCCTTCTTTCAGCACAAGGTCTGCTGAACATAAGAGAGCGCTTCTTTGCCCACCTTGCATTGGAGATGATCGAAATGGTATGTCTCCAAGGTAATTGGCCAACAAGCTGTTGACTTTTTATATCTGTTTGATAATAAAAGAGATACCACTTTTTGATATATTTGATATTGCGTTGTTCACTCATACCCCAACTCCATCAAATACCCTGCCAACTCAACACTTGCAGCATCCCGCTCTTTCAGAATGCTGTGTAATGGCTGGTGATATTTCTCCCAGAGATTTTCGAGGCTTGAGCGGAGCGACCGGCTGTATTGGGCAAGGTACTCTTCAACCGTTGCGTATAGCGTTCGTTCCCACCGGGCAAGAATGAGTTGCCGGGCTTCAGCGCTGTCAATCTTGTTGCGGGCCTCTTCAACCAGCTTCTCTTTGCGCTCTGTTATCTCTTTGATGATCTTCTTGCAGGCTTTCAGCTCCGCCTCCCGTTATGCATGACGGGTAATGCGCTTTTCCTGTTCGGCAATGCGATCACTCAATGCCGCTGGGGTTATGATTACTGACGTGACCACCCCGTCAGGCTTCGCCTGCCACCCCTCCGAGGGAGGGGAATTTGCTCTCGCAGCTCATCTTCTTGATTCCCCTCCTCCGGAGGGGTGCCCCGAAGGGGTGGGGTGG
>CAIWUU010000163.1 GCA_903915955.1 uncultured Chlorobiaceae bacterium
ATTGAACAAGAACAGTGCCAAGTATGCCACAACGGGGACCGCCGCAAAATTCTGGAGTGTCTGGAAAGAGCCGCAGCTCGAAGCTGGAGGCCGGGAGTTCGGTAAGCTTCAGGAGATCGTTAACAAGCCGTTGCATAAAGATACTCTTTCCAGCGTTGTTCACACCCTTGATGTCAAACTCACAGGACTGAACGATGATCGACTTGTCACGGAGCAGGATAAAGCCCTGTATGCGCTCTGCCGCCCGGAGCGGCTGCTTGAGCTGGCATGGAAGTTTACCGTGTTTGATGGTGGCCTGAAAAAGATTGCCCGTTATCAGCAATATTTTGTGGTTCAATCAACACTGAGTCGTGTCAAGCATTTTGACGGAACCGGTTCACGAAAGGGTGGTGTTATTTGGCACACGCAAGGGTCAGGAAAGTCCCTGACTATGGTCATGCTGGCCCGAAACCTTGCTCTCGACCCGGAGATTCTCAACCCGAGGATTGTACTGGTTACCGATCGGGATGATCTGGATAAACAGCTTGGCAATACTTTTGCTGCCTGCGGTCTTGAGGCAGAACGGGCAACTTCAGGCCGCAATCTTCTTGAGTTGGTTGCTGAAAAAAAGTCCGGGATTATCACCACACTTATCCACAAGTTCGACAAGGCTTTTGCCGTAAAGAAGTATCAGGATGACTCCCCGGATATTTTTATTCTCGTCGATGAAAGCCATCGTACCCAGTTTGGCTCATTTTCTGCCCGGATGCGGCAGATGTTTCCCCATGCCTGCTATTTGGGGTTTACGGGCACTCCGTTATTGAAAAAGGAGAAAAACAATTTCAGCAGGTTTGGGGAGCTGGTTGAGCCTCATTACTCCATTTCACAGGCGGTAGAAGATGGTGCCGTTGTTCCACTTTTGTATGAAGGGCGGCATGTTGAGATGAGCCAGAATCAGGCGGCGGTGGATTTATGGTTCGAGCGCCATACCCAGGGTCTTTCACAACAACAGCAAGCGGATCTCAAACGTAAATATGCCAGGGCTGAGATGCTCAACAAGGCAGAGCAGGTGATTTACATGAGGGCTTTTGATATTACTGAACACTATCGCGCCAACTGGCAGGGAACCGGATTCAAGGCACAGCTTGTTGCTCCCAGTAAAGTGTCTGCTCTTCACTACCATTTCTGCCTGAATGAAATCGGTATCGTTACGTCAGATGTCATTATTTCTCAGCCAGATATGCGTGAAGGGTATGAAGAGACCGATGATGAGACGACGGATGAGGTTGTGAAATTCTGGCAGAAAATGATGAAGCGCTATGGCAGTGAAGAGGAGTATACCAAGCAGCTCATCAACCAGTTTAAACATGGCAGCGAACCCGAAATATTGATTGTTGTCGACAAGCTGCTGACCGGGTTTGATGCTCCAAGAAATGCAGTTCTCTATTTATGCCGGGTGTTGCGGGAGCATACCTTGCTTCAGGCCATTGCACGGGTTAACCGCCTCCATGAAGGCAAGGAGTTCGGTTTTATTATTGATTATGCGAATGTTCTTGGTGAGCTGGATAAAGCCTTGACCATGTATAGCGCCTTTGATGGCTTTGATGAAGCCGACCTGGTTGGTACACTGAGCTCGATAAACAGTGAAATTGAAAAATTGCCGGGATACTACTCGGATTTATGGGATCTCTTTAAAACAGTAAAGCACTCTTATGATGAAGAGGCGTATGAGCTTTTGCTTGCTGATGAAGAGCTGAGAGAGGAGTTCTACAGTCGCCTTGCAGAGTTTGCGAAAACACTGGCCATAGCGCTTTCATCGGAAAATTTTTTGTCGGATACGGATGAAAAAACATTGTCGCGCTATAAGGTGGATTTGAGAAAATTTCAGGCGCTGAAGGTTTCTGTAAAGTTGAGATATGCGGAGAGCATTGATTACCGGGATTATGAGCCAAAGATCAAGAAGCTGCTTGATACTCATATTCAGGCCAATGAGGTCATTCAGCTCAATGAACCGGTCAATATTTTTGATGACACGCTCTTCAGTCAACTCAAAGAGGAGCAAGGGATCTATCAGACAAGGAGAACCACCGCATCAAAAGCGGACACGATTGCTCATGCAACCAGGAAAGTCATTACAGAAAAAATGGATGAAGATCCTGCTTGGTACGAGAAATTCTCCAAACTTGTGCAGCAGGCCATTGATGCTTTCCGAGCCAAAAGAATATCCGATCTTGAATACCTGCATTCTGTTGTTGCTATCAGGAATAAAGTCGTTGGAAAGGTTCATGATGATGTGCCTGAGCTGCTTGCTGGCAATGAAGATGCCATGGCTTATTACGGGGTTTTAAAGCCTTTTATTGAACTGGCAGGCAGAGGTACAGAGCCACCAAAGAGTGACGCTGTGCTTGAAGTTATTACAGCAAATGCGGCTGTTGCAATACACCGCATTCTTGAAAAGAACAAGAAAGTTCATTTCTGGTATGATGAAGATGCCCAGAAACAAACGGTCAACGAGATTGACGATTATCTTTATGACGAGTTGAAAAAAGAACAAGGTATTGAGTTGTCACTGGATCAAATGGACGCACTTATCGAAAAGGTCTTGCAAGTGGCAAGGCACAGGAATGATTGATGAGTGATGAATTATGAGTGAAAAGAAGGGTTGTCAATTGGCCTATGGTCCTCATACTGTTGCTTATGGTATTTTATACTGTGAGAGAAAGAGTATGGAAATTGCGGTTCATCCGGACTGTTCTGTTGTTGTGAAAGCGCCAACAGGCTCGGATATTTTATTGATAGAGAAGAAGATCCGCAAAAGAGCGCGATGGATTCTCCAGCAACAGAACTACTTCAGGCAGTTTACTCCGAAGACTCCTGAGCGATGTTATGTCAATGGTGAAACCCACCTTTATCTTGGCAAACAATATCGCCTGAAAATTGCTCAGGGAGACAAGAATAGTGTCAAGTTATCCAGAGGTTTTTTTCATGTTACCCTTCGGGATGAGCCCAATCCGGAAAGAGCAAAAAAACTGTTAAGCAAATGGTATTCAGAGAAAGCTTCTCATCAGTTCAATGAAAGCCTGGAGCGTTGCTGGCCCAGGTTTACTCGCTTTGCTTTACCCAAACCAGCCCTGTCTATCAAGCGGATGCAGAGGCGATGGGGAAGTTTGTCTGGCAATGGCACGGTAACGCTCAATACCAATTTGGTCAAAGCGCCAAAGGAGTGTATTGATTACGTTGTTACCCATGAACTCTGCCACTTGAAACACCCTGACCACGGTGCAGAGTTTTACAAACTCCTCGACACTGTAATTCCAGGCTGGGAAAAAATAAAACACAAACTCGAATTGGGTATGGTTTGAGTACGAGGAACCTGTTTACCGTGCCAGGCATGCGCCGCTTATGTCAACAAGCTGCCGTCAC
>CAIWUU010000164.1 GCA_903915955.1 uncultured Chlorobiaceae bacterium
GTCGTTTTTGATGGCGATAAATGGGCGACACAGCCTCTTGAAGCAAAAATTACAGCGATTAGGGGATTTGTGTATAGAGGCCAGATTTGCCCTGCCGTCGAGGTGTTTTTAAAACGAGGCTTTGTTCAGAAAGCCCTACAATAAAGAGGGTACCCAATGACTGCAGAAACCCATGCGCCAGATTATTCAGTTCAACGGCATGAACAACAGCAACTGAAAACTCCCATACCACCATCAGACTGGCCAAAACCAGCGCTATGGCAAGAAACGCATGGAGAATATGGATGAAGTTAAGGAGCGTACTCTAACAGGCGATCTTCAAAATTGGCGATCATGAGCTGAAGGGTGTGTGATTATAAATGACACAGAAGCTCATGGCGTGAAAAAAATAACAATGCACCGCAACATCACTCTCCACGGCCAAAACGATTCAATAAACCCCTGCTTACTTTGTGGTAAGCATTAGTACTTTTGTTTGCAAAAAAAGACAATGGGAAAAATTAAAAGATCCTCGGGTTTACATCAACCATACTCATTTCATTATATTATCAACAACGCGGCAACAGAAAATAGAGATAGTCGGAGAGTTTCTTTGCTAAATGTAAATTAAGGAACTATAGATGCGGGCGGTTTTCGCTCAGCGAAGCGGAAAACCGGTTACCAGCAACCATCCCATCAAAAATCATGAAAACCAATAAACCAGTCTGCGTTACCGGAGCTTCCGGATTCATTGCTGCCCATATCGTCAGAGAGCTGCTTGAACAGGGATACAGAGTCAGGGGAACGGTGCGCAAAAGTACCGAAAATTATCCTTTTCTTCTCGCCCTGCAAGGCGCAAGGGAGCGGCTTGAGCTTGTACAAGCGGATTTACTTGCTGCCGGTACGTATGACCAGGCTGTCGAGGGATGCGAGTATGTAATGCACACCGCCAGCCCTTACAAAATCAACGTTAAAAACCCACAAACTGATCTTGTTGATCCGGCAGTTATCGGAACCGAAACCATTCTCGAAAGCTGCATAAAATCGAAAAGCATCAAACGACTGATTTTTACCTCCTCGATTGCCGCCATTACCGATGAACCGAACAGCGAAAAGGTCTTCACCGAAAAGGACTGGAACACCATGTCATCCCTTGATCGTCAGCCCTATCAATACTCCAAGACACTGGCTGAGCGCGAAGCATGGGATTTCATCATGCAAAAACGTCCTAAATTCGATCTTGTTGCCATCAATCCCGTTATGGTGATCGGCCCGTCACTCGGTCCATCGCTCAACACCACCAACCAGATGATTTGCGATATCATGAGTGGCATCTATCCGGGCATTATGGATTTAAACTGGGGCTTTGTGGATGTGCGGGACGTTGCAAAAGCACATCTGCTTGCCATGGAAAACGATGCGGCAAGCGGGCGCTACCTCTGCTCGGCAGAGACCATGCACATGCGAGATATCGTGGCATTATTGATATCGTCGGGTTTTGGTAAATACGCACTCCCCAAGCTTGAACTCTCAGGCAAAGCAGGCTCACTGCTGATGAAAGCACTCTCGTTCACACAGCCAAGAGATACAGGCATGTATATCCGCATTAATGTCGGCCGCACCATACGACTTGACAACTCAAAAATCAGACGAGAACTTGGCCTCAGCTTTATGCCAGTAAAAGAGAGTCTGATTGAAACGGTCAAGGACATGGAGAAATGGGGTCATCTCGTTCCGAAGTCTTGAACGGTCAATATTCCATTTATGCGCTTATGCCCTATGACGAGCAACTGAACTTGCAACAGAAAAATGGACACATTAAGAAGCCATAACTATTATTTGTTGTTTATTGCGTAAAAACTCAACAGGCGATTTATAGCCTAACGTTGAGTGTTTCCGTTTTCTGTTATAAAATACTTCAATGTATTCAA
>CAIWUU010000165.1 GCA_903915955.1 uncultured Chlorobiaceae bacterium
AAAAATCCCCTCTGCCCTGGCCGCCGAAGCGACTCGCTCACTCACCATTCCCACCATCGGCATCGGCGCAGGAGTTGAATGCGACGGCCAGGTACTGGTCATCAACGACATCCTCGGCCTCAACCGCGAGTTTCATCCCCGCTTCGTCCGCCAGTACGCCGATTTGAATGCCGTTATTGAGCAAGCTGCCCGGCAGTATGTTCAAGATGTGAGAACACGCGACTTTCCGTCAGCGGATGAGAGTTACTGAAAAAGCACACAATCTCTTCAATCTATCTCGTCAAATTCGACGGGAGGAGATTGAGGCGGCTATTGCTTCCGATCCTGATGAAGCAGGACTGGTGTGACTGGTCAACAGTATCAGTGGATTTAGCGCAACTAAAAGAGGCACTCAACATTGTGCATTGATGCTGATTTGGAATACGGTCATTGCACAAGCAACTCCGCAGTATGTTGCTTCTGTTCGACGTCCCGTCGGTGGATGAAACTTAGCCTATTGGTGATAGTGATCTTTGCAAATCATGGTTTATTTGCCAAGCGTGGCCACTTCTTCTATATTCTTACTTGTAAGAAATTCCCACAAAAGGAGAGTCAGCATGCACATCGCGAGAATTACTTCTAAAGGCCAGACCACTATCCCGGTAGCCATTCGTAAAGCTGCAAATTTGAATGCTGGCGATACCTTGACATTTGAAGTCAAAGGTGATTATCTCCTCATCAGAAAAATAAACGTCCTGGACGATGAATATCTGAAAGGAGTATCGGACTCACTCAATGAATGCTCCTCACCAGAAGATGAGGGGGCATGGAATGCACACCAACAGACCGTGAGGCTGTAAACACTGCCATAATTCATTTTTTAGCAACTGTCTGAGCATGAATAAGACAAAATGAATATCTGCCAGTTCTTCAAAAGATGTCAAATTAAAAGCAAATTGTGGTAGTCCCGCCGCTTCCCCCAAACAGCAAAAGAGATTGCTTACACGGCGATTACTTGCCATATATTAGTAACATATCAGCCCGGAGTATTCAGGCTCAGGCCCTGATGCTTCATCGTCAGCATGAGAGCCAATTCACATCCACTGACTCCCGGGTTCTTGTTTTGCAGACGGTTGGCAGCTTGCCACAGCTCTTCTGTTTGATATTCTCTCCATAACCATTTATAGAAGAAAAATTCTTATACTTCGCACAATTATACTTTAAAATGCGCAGCCCGGAATTTGCGCTCGTTGATCGGTGGCCAAAATTATTTTCCCATTTTTTATTGATCATGAACCAGATGCAACCATGTGCAAAATAAATCCCCGTGTTGATTTCGCCTTTAAAAAGCTCTTTGGCAGCGAAGAGAACAAAGATTTACTGATTTCGTTGATTAATGCCATTGTCTCTGAAGAGGATCAGGTGGTGGAGGTGGAGTTGAAAAATCCCTTTAACCTGGCCGATTACCGGGCGGATAAAATCTCTCTTCTCGATATCAAGGCCAAGGCAGAAAATGGTCGCTGGTTCAACGTCGAAATACAGATCACGAAAGACAATCACTTCGACAAAAGAGCTCTTGTATACTGTGCAAAACAGGTCACCGAACAGCTCAGTGAAAAGACGATGTACAAGGAGCTGAAGAAAACCATCAGCATCAACATTCTCGATTACAACTTTATACCTGATTCAGAGGAAGTTCATAGTTGCTACAAAATCATCAATACCGCGACGGGCAAGGATGACCGGCTGCACGACGTTTTTGAGCTGCACTACATTGAGTTAAAAAAGTTTATAAAAACGTCCCAAGAAATCCAGAGTGCGCTGGACCGCTGGATCATTTTTTTAACGACAGCACATCAGCTTGACCGGGAGCATACCCCAAAAGAGCTGGCATCCGACAAAAATATTGTGAAGGCCATCGCTGCGATCGACAGGATGTTTAATGAAGAGGAGCGTCAAGTCTATGAGGTTCGTCTGCAAGAGTTCACCGATGTAGCGAGCGTCATCGCCTCTGGAGCAGAAAAAAACATGGAAATAGGCATGGAAAAAGCATCAAAAGCCATTGTGCTGAACATGGCTGGCAAAGGTATTGATACGAACACCATAGCCGAATTCACCGGGTTGAGTATGCCAGATATTATGGCTTTTTTGCAGAGCGGAGGTGAACAATAAGAGCACAAGAGAGCAGAAAGCCCTGGAAATACTGTAGAGCCAACAGTTATAACGGCGTTGGCTTCAGAGTGTTTCTTTTCCGTTGGCGGATTTTGTTACGCTGATTATCATAAATTCAAACCATTGGCTTAACGAGGAACGGTACTCATGCTTTGTGCAGGTTGATGCCCTGAAGTCCCATTTTTTTTGAATATGGGCTTGCTCTTTTTGAAAATTACAGGCAAACAATGAACATTTGAGCCATGATAGAGATTACCAGTACAGAATTACGCAGGAACATGATCAAGTTGGATGTTCTCTATCTTCATTGGCAGGGTAATAGGCAAAACCTGACAATTACTCCTTGCGGTGAGCCCAATAACCGGGACGTCGCGTATGATGAGCTACGGCAAGAATCCGTAATTCTTCAGGGGTGACTTGATAGATGATACTGTAGGGGAACCGGCGAAGGAGATATCGACGGCGATTGTTACGAAATTCTGAACCAGGGAGAGGGTTGGCCAGTACTAGATTGGCAGTCCGTTCAAACTCTGCCATAAAGGTGATGCCTAATTTTGCATTCGCTTTCATCGTATAGAATGCGGCGGCATCGTGCAGTTCAGCGAGTGCCGCAGGTACAATGACGAGTTTCATTTCAGTGCTGCGCGAACCTGTGCAAGTGCATCAGCCAAAGGAATAACCTGGGTTGTGCCATTTTCAATCTCGGTCATCCTTCGTTCGGTTTCGACTGCCCATGCGTCCTCAATTTCGGCATCTTCGTCAAGACTGGCGAGCAAAAGCTGGGCAAAAGCTGCGCGTTCAGCGGCTGAAAGTTTCAGCGCTTCAGCTTCAAGCAATTCAAGTTGATTTTCCATAGTGCTCATGCCTCTCTGTAGTGATCATAGAACCCTCATCTCTCCGAATATATAAGAGTTTGTTGCAAAATTTACAATAGCCCTCCATAAGTTTGTAGTAAATGGCATAAGGAAATCTTTTGGATAACATCCGGTAATAGCCAAAAATTTTAGGATGAACCCCGCCATATAGCGTCAAGGAATCAATATCAGAGAAGAGAGAGTCAAAGAAGTACTCTCCCAATCCTTCGCCCTGTTTTTCATAGAAGAACCTCCCGTCAGCCAAATCATCCAGTGCGGAAGGGAGTAGTCTGATTTTCATTCGAATCGTTTTCGGAGTTCGATTTTCGCTTTTTGCCAATCTACAGACTGTTCTTGCCCTGTTGCCAGTCGATGTTCTGTTTCCTGTAACGCCTGCTTGTGCCAGGCAGGAGATTCCAGTGGTTTCGCTTCATGCGTCAGTTCGTCCCAGATAGCCTCCATGACCCTCAGCTTTTCCGCTCTGGAGAGATGCGTAATTTTAATGGTGTTTTGTATAACATCCTGAAAGTAGGATAAAGCGAACACATTAACGAAAAACATCACCGCGCAGGCACGATTTTCAAGCAAAATCGTGCTTTTTTCTTGCTTTTTAACGTGTACGTATGTATTATAAAGGAAACACGATAAAAAGGAGTTTAC
>CAIWUU010000166.1 GCA_903915955.1 uncultured Chlorobiaceae bacterium
CATCAGCTTCTCACCTTTGTAATTTTGTAAAAAGGAGACCAGCGCATTAAGGGTAACAACAGCAAAAAGCGCTATTCCGATCAGGTCGTACCCCCCTCCGGGGCTGAGTGAGTTCGCTAACAAAGCAAGAAGTGAAGCGGAAAGCAAAAGCAGGGGAAAGAGCGCCCTGAACTCCTGAAGAAACATCAGAAACGGAGACTTCGGACGATGGAAAACAATCAGATTTTGACCATAAGAGGTAAGCCTGAGCTTAGCCTCGCTGTCACTCAACCCCTTTTCTGATGAGTTGAGAGCAAGGAAAATATCCTCCCTCGATTTTTCAGCCAATGCCTCAAAATCAGTCATAAACTTCACCTCCTTGAAATCAGGATGGGGTCGGTGGAGTTAAAAAGTAAAAACACCCTCTGTTTTGCAGAGGGTGTTCCGGTAAAATGACACAGTTGTCAGTTGACAGGAATAGACGTCTCCGATTTTTTTGACGGCTCAATCTTGGGGATAACGACCTTGAGCACACCGTTATCGTATTTTGCCTCAATCTTTTCAGTATTCACATTCTCTCCAATGGTAAAACTCCTGCTAAGGCATCCCCATGAACGCTCAACACGGTGAAACCCTTTTTTCTTTTCCTCCTCATTCTGAGTTCTCTCTGCTGTAATGGAAAGAAGGTCACTGTCCATAGACACTTTGATATCCTCTTTTTTAATTCCAGGCATGTCGGCCTCAATAAAAATGGAATGCTCATCCTCACTGATGTCTACTTTAAAGGATGGAGCAATCATTGAAGAGAAAAAAGGCGACACCCTGTCGTTAAAGACATCTTCAAACATTTTCAAAGGATCTCTTTTGTAAAGGGTTAGTGACATGGTCGAATCTCCTGTTTTATTTGTTGATTAGAGTTAAAAAAGAAAAAAACACAAAAAAAGAACACATTTCGGTACAAAAAAATTACCAACTAAATCCCTCTTGTTTTACTGTAATCGGGTAACCCGGGATTCTTTCTCACTATTTTTGGCGGTAAAAGCTGTCAAGATGCCCTGCAGTATCTGGTTTACTGTGTTCAGAATATTGGCAAACAAATCAGGAGATGCTTTTCCGATAAATTCGGCAATCAGTGCTGCTGAGTTAGCTGCAATTTTCAGCAGGTCAAGCTGTTGCTGAACAAGTTTTTCAAAGGTCTCCGACAGAGTAGTATCACTTCAGATTGCCTGTTTCGTTTGTCATGGCTGTTACTATTTGTAACTCCATTAGAGGAAATGTTTTGAGTCGTCACCTTCGGGCGATCGATATTTAATAAATAGTGAAGCTTTCGTTTGTGCCCCCCAATTTGAATATGGCATACGCCCCAAAAAAAACGGCGACTACAACAATAAGCAGGTAACACCGACATCCTAATTTAGTAAATTTACTTTTATTTTCAAAGTAGAGTACTGTTTTCCGCAATAGCCGATTTATGGCACAATGGAATGAATCATTATGAATTGTGCCAAAGAGAGGCTGAGTGGATTACGAGAGATTTCTCGGTACTTGAGATGAGTGGTGGTGGAGGATGGGTTTCGGAAGGGAGATGTCCATCACAAAGGTAAAGCGGGAAGGGAATGAGAGCAGTACCTGATCGACCTCAAATTCAAAGGAGCAGATGCCGCTTAATGTATGCAGGTTTTCGCTCAGCGACTGTTTTCTGAGTGCTTTGCCGTGCAGCCGCACGCCAAGCCCCTCTCTCGATGCGAGCTGCCCGAAATAGTTTCTGATGCCCTCGGGGGTTATTACGGTGTGAGGAGAAAAGGTAGGAATAAGGACTGCGCATTCATGATACAGAGCAGTAATGTCGTCGGCGTTACCGCTGCAGACTCTTGAAACCCATTGAAAAAGAACCTCTTCAGCCGTTGTAAAATAGATCATAACTCACTCGTTTTGTTTTTCATTATATGGCACTGCGCATGGTAACACAAGGTATAATGGCAATACCAATGCCTTGGGATAAAGGTAATTAATTTTAATGAAGAGGTCAATAAATTGAATGTTCAGGAAGTCAAAGTTTATTTTGGTCGTAACGCCTCCACCGGATCGAGATTCGCTGCTTTCCATGCAGGGAAGAGGCCGAATGTCATACCAATCCCTGAACAGACAACCATTGAAATGATTATCCATAACCAGGGAAATATTGGCGGCAGATTGAATTTGAAAGCCACAACATTGCCAGTTGCAACCCCTGCAATAATGCCGATCACCCCGCCTGCAAGCGAGAGAAAGAGTGCCTCAAAGAGAAACTGATAAAGAATGACTCCTCTTGGCGCGCCGACAGATTTTCTGATGCCGATCTCCCTCGTTCTTTCAGTGACGCTGACCAGCATGATGTTCATGATACCAACACCAGCGGTCAGGAGTGCCATAAAGCTGATGATGAACGCGCCCGTCCCAATGGCTCGCTGTATATCCCTGAAGGAATCTATTAGGGATTCGTTGGTTCTGATTTCGAAATCGTTGGCATCCTTCACCGTCAGCCCCCTCGCAAGCCTCATTGCTCCAATCGCACGGTCAATGGCCAGCGGATAGTCTTTGCGTGAGATTGCTTCAACGGTGATACTCACACTGCTCTTTTCGTTGATATGGTTGAGGTATCGGGTAATGGGAATGAGCACAAAGTTATCCTGGCTTTGGCCGAAAGCAGCTCCTTTTTTATCAAACACACCGGCAACAGTATAAATATCTCCATTAATCTTGATCGATTTGTTTTGCGGGTTTACGCCTGATGGAAAGAGAGTTGTGGCAACTTCATTTCCGAGAACAACACTGTTTTTTGCATACCGGATGTCGCTTTCTGCAAGATTGCGCCCGGAGGCCACAATGTAGCCACTTGAAGCGGAAAAGTTCTCATCACCACCGGTCATGGTGACATCAGGATTTGTGGTCAGACTGGCATATTTGGCCTGATTGGCCATGCTTGAAATCATGAATCCTATGTTGCGGGATGTAGCCTCCATGCTTTTTTTGAAAAGGAGTGCCTGCTGCCAGGTGATATCCTTGCGGTTTGCATAAAGGTTTCGGCTGTGGCCACTTCCGAATGTTGTTGCGGGATTTTTCTGGATCTGGAAGGTGTTGGCCCCAAGGCTTGCCAGGCCCGACTCAACGCTTTTATCGATTGCATCAAGGGCCGTCATGACGGCAATAATGGAAAAGACTCCAACAGCAACACCCATGATGGTGAGCCATGAGCGGAGCTTGTTGACGGTGAGAGAGTAGATCGCCTGGGTGATGGTTTCACGCAGCAGCATAAGAACTCCTATTCATAACGCAGTGAATCGGCCGGGTCAAGTTTTGAGGCCGTCACGGCAGGAGCAAGGCCAGAGACAACTCCGGTAATGACAGAAACAGCAAGACTTGCAAAAACAAGGGCAGGGGAGAACTCTATCGGAAAATCAGGGACAATTTTTTCGATGGCAAAGGTGATGAAGAGCGCTGTTCCGAGGCCGATCACCCCGCCGATGAGGCAAATCATCACCGATTCAATGAGAAACTGGAGCAAAATGGTTTGCCGTCTGGCACCAAGCGCCTTGCGCAGTCCAATTTCCCTAGTGCGCTCCTTCACGCTGACAAAGGTGATGTTCATGATGCCGATAGCGCCAACAAAGAGCGACATGCCGGTAATAAAGATGCCAGCAACGGCAATACCATTTTTGATGGGGTCAAGCTGACTTTTGAAGGCTCTCTGTTCGTTGATTGAAAAATCTTCCTCTTTACCAGGCGCAATCCTTCGGATTCGCCTCATCAGGCCAAGCAACTCCTCCTTTGCCTCGGCAACCCGCTCCTGGTTTTTGATTTTCACCCTGATGGTGGTAAACATGTTTTTGCCGTAGACCATTTCAAAGGCGCCAAGGGGCATGATAATCTGATTGTCGAAACTGAACAGTCCCAGGAACTTCCCCTGTTTTCGGAACACCCCGATAATGCGAAACTTGCGGTTTTTGATCTGGATCGATTTGCCAAGCGCCGGTTCATTCGGAAAGAGCCCTGCGGCAATATCGTCGCCAACGACAGAGACCATCTCACTGCTGACAGATTCTCCATGAGTAAAAAAGCGGCCAGCGGAGAGATTTCCTGATGCTGTCTGAAGGTAATCGTGGTTGGTTCCAAGGGAAATAATATGTTCAAGGATCTGGTCGTGGTATTTTGCTGAAGCCTGGTAGGTTGATATTTGCGGAACTGCAATTGAAAGTTCAGAGCGAGGATTGTCAGCAATAATCCTGTTAAGTTGAGCAGCATACTCTGTTTTAATGTCAGGCCGGTTCCGATAACGCCACCATTGACCCATGGTGCTCCATGACGATTTCTGGACATAAATAACATCATAGCCAAGCATGGCAAGGCTCTTGTCGAACCCACGGTCGATACCGTTAATCGCTGTTCCCATCATGGTAATGGCAACAATGCCGATGATAACACCAAGCGCCGTAAGAAACGACCGTATCTTGTTTGCCCTGATCTGAAAGAGCGCCATTTTCAGGCTCTCGGTTGTTTCATAGCGAAACTGTCGGTTGGTCAGCTTCATCATTCGTCCCTTGCCACTCTTTTGTATTCAAGACACGCTGTTTGAAGAGAATCAGGGAAATCGTCCGGAGTTTTTTGAGTGCTGCATAGTCTGCACAACAAGTCTACTGCTGACTTGCAATCAAACTCTTTTTGCATTTTTTGATAAACACTCTCCTCGTTGGTTTCATGACCATCAAGATAGTGTATCCATGTTTCAATATTTCTTTTTGGAATTATAAATGATACTCGTTCATGTTTCTGTCGTCGATTAATGTGTTGTTCCGAACATGTCGTCTCAAGTTTTTGCACTATTTGAGATACCGTTGAGATATCGGCATCAATAACGACAATCAAATCTGTTTTCGCCTTTGCCGCTCGTCCTCTTATAGCCTTGAGCTGATCTGGTAACTGTTTTCTGACAAATTGCTCACCAGAACCTTTACCCGAAGGATTTTTATTGACTCTGACGGCATGATGTCCAATGCCTTGTGCTTTTTTCAGAAAATGTCGAACAAACACCTCCTGCTGTGTGTCTTCACAGAGAATAATGACTTGTGAACTGTTTTTACTCATGGAGCCACCCTCGCGCAATGAGTTCCGAGAGCGTTATGCCTTGTTCACCGGTTTCATGGATCTGCTGCATTCGGGTTGCCCCATTTGGGGATCGTTCAAACCAGCATCCTGAATCAGAGCCAAGATAGTTGATTATTTCAGGGTGGTGAGAGACAAGAATAGCCTGAATATCACGTTCCTGAGAGATATCAAACAATGATAGTAACCATGGCTGGATTTCTGGTAATGCCAGGAAATTTTCAGGTTCATCAATACAGAGGCAAGATCCTTTCTGATTAATGGAGATTAGTGTATAAAGCAAAATAATCATGCGTTGTCCGTCTGAAAGTTCTTTGAATTTGTAATAAACAAGTTCGCCGTTTTCAGAGGAGAATGCTACTTGTAATGATTTTGTCTCTTCGCCTGAATCTTTCAGTCTGAAAGAGTGAAAGCCATCAATAATCGTTCTGAGTGCAGAGGTCAATTCAAATGCGCCAGCTTGATTTTCCTGTGACATGAAGCGATACCATGAGGCAAAATTATCCGCACTGTTGGAAAGAAAATTTTCTTCCCTTGTGCTTTCACTTACCATTAACACCGGGTTTGGTCGTACAATAACCATAGAGCTTATCTGCTGTTTGAAGAGTGTCAGCAGTTGATTGTCGGGTCTGGCCTGCAATGAGGCAAGACCCGACTGTGTCCAGTCGAACGGGTATTCAGGGCCTTTGGTGAAATCATCATGAAACAGACTGGCTGTGCCATTTTCAAATTCAAAAAGAGGATTTCCGTCAATGGATAATTGTTCTCGCTGTACCCGACAGAGCTGTTTGTGGATGTTATATTCGATAATAAGTTTGTAATGGTACAATCTGTTCAGAACAGAGACTTTTAACTCAAAATGCTGAAGCGGGGTTGTTTGCCATTTTGTAAGGGTATCTGGTGGAAATATTTTTGTCAACGTCAACCGATCAATTCCGGTGATAAACATCTGAAGTTTTGAGAGTACCTCAAATACTGTTGATTTTCCTGAGCCATTACCACCAAGAATCAAATTGATGTTTTGTATTGGCAAGGTGAAATTGATCAAGCACTTATAATTATTAACGTAGAGTTCCTGTAACATGGCCTATTGTGTTTATGAGCATTACTCTTTGCATTTGTCAAGTTACTTCATCGCCTTTCATCGCTTTCTATTTTTCCGTCACGAAGCCGGATGATACGGCGTGTATAATGGGCAATGTCCTCTTCATGGGTGATCAGGATGATGGTGTTCCCTGCATCGGAAAGCGCTCCAAAGATATTCATGATATCGTGGCTGGTGGCTGTATCAAGATTACCTGTTGGTTCGTCCGCAAGAATGATAGAAGGATTGTTGATAAGAGCGCGTGCAATAGCTACCCTCTGAATCTGACCACCCGAGAGTTCGGATGGTTTATGCTTGATTCGGTCGCCAAGTCCCACGTTGACAAGCGCTTTTGCAGCACGCTCTTCACGCTCCTCAGGGGCAACTCCGGCATAGATCAGCGGCAGTTCAACGTTACGCAGGCAGTTGAGGCGGGGGAGGAGATTGAAGGTCTGAAACACAAATCCGATCTCCTTGTTGCGGATTCGCGCAAGTTCATCATCATCCATCTCGGCTACACTCTGCCCATTAAGCTCATAGAGACCAGATGTTGGGGTATCAAGACAGCCAAGAATGTTCATAAGCGTTGACTTGCCACTCCCCGAGGGGCCCATAATGGCCGTATAGTCATTCTGCCTGAAATCAAGGTTTATCGAGTCGAGCGCCCGGACAGTCTGATCGCCCATCTCATAGAATTTGCAGAGCGACTGCATGGTGATGATTGATGGTCTGTTAATCACAGGGCTATCGTTTCTGTTGTTTGACCAGGCTGCCTTCTTTGAGTTGACTGGTAATGGCGGTGTAACTTCCTGAAACAACCTCCTCTCCTTTTTTAACTCCTGAGGTGACGATAATATGAGTATTGTCGGTCGTGCCTGTTGTGACCGGTCGGAACGATACTTTTCCTGAGGTAACAACAAATACCCCTTGCTGACTATCAGAAACTTTGCTTATTGAAGCGATTGTTACACCATTTTTCTCCTCCTTTTCGGGGAGAGCGCCACCCCGCACCGTCACACTTTGAATAGGAACGACAAGAGCATCTTTGACCCGCACAGACTCAATATCAGCCGTTGCGCTCATGCCTGGTTTCAGCAGGCGATCATGGTTCAGAATGCGGATTTTTACCGAAAAATTGGTCACCTCTTCCTGGCTGCCCGCAGCCTTCACAATGGCTGAATTTGAAATTTCATGCACAACTCCTCTGAAGATTCGATCACCATAAGCATCAGCGGTGATTGCAACAGGGTTGCCGACTTTGACATTGACGATGTCGTTTTCATTCACCTCAACTTCAACCCTCATACTGTCAAGGTTTGCCAGCCGGAGCACTTCAGTGCCAGGAAACTGGCCAGTGCCAACAACACGCTCACCCGGCTTGCTGTTCAGGGCGATGATAGAGCCGTTGATTGGAGCCCGGACGATCGTTTTTTTCATCCGGTCTTGATTCTGTACCAGCATGCTTTTGTTCTGCTTAATACCATAAAGCGAGGATTGAAATGTTGCTCTTGCCGCTTCAGCATTAGTTTTTGCGATGATGTAATCAGATTCAGAGATCAGCTTCTCTTTGTAGAGCAGCGTCGCCTTGCGAAAATCATCTTCAGCTTTCAGCTTTCTTGAGGCAGTTTCAAGACTCTGTGATTTGGCGGCATTAAGCTGGGCGAGACTCTGTTCCACCTGGTTTATATAAAGGTCGGGCTGGATTTTAAACAGAAGATCTCCTTTCTGAACATTTTGACCATCCTTGACCGGGAGTTCGATAATTTCACCAGATACATCAGGCGACATGGCCACAACAAGTTCCGGCTCAATTTTACCAGTAGCCGTAATAACATGAACAACCTCTTTGACAAAGACCTTTTCGGTGGTGATTTCCACCGGTTTTTCCCGAAGTTTGAGCCATGTTATCAACGATCCTCCCGCAAGCAGGAGCAGAGCAATGGTGATCAGGAGAGATTTTCGTTTCAGCAAGAATTTTTGTTTGCTCATCTGATAATAAACCGGATTCTGGTTACTGTGGTTGGGCTATGTTGCCCGTTGTAAAATCAAGAACACTTTTCTGTAATGCAAGATTATAGGTGGCCTGTGAGAGGTTTGATTGGGCATTGAACAATGTCGCACGTGCAGTGCTGAGCTCAACAAAGCTTGCCGCTCCCAGTTCATATTTTCTCTTTACCGCATTAAATGCCGAACGTGCTGCGTTAAAACCGACTTTAGCCGTATCAATCTGGCTAAATGCAGAGGAATAGTCACTGGCAGCCTGATGCAGATCAATGACAATACTTTTTTTCAGATCCTCATAATCGAGCTGCTGGTTCAACTGATTGATTTTGGCCGATTCAACAGCGTAGCGAGTTTGAAAACCGTCAAAGAGCGCCCAGGTGAGATTCACTCCCGCCGAGTACCCAACACTGTTCTCAAGTTGTTCGGAAAGAGGGGGATAGGTGTACTCAGGGTTCAGATACTTTACTCCTCCTGAACTGAGAGTGAAGGCAAGGTCAATGCTTGGGTACCACGATGCTCGGGATGCCCTGACCTGCCATTGCGCAGCTCGGCTTTCCATAGACTTGCTTTTAAGGTCGCTGCGTCGTTCGAGTGCCTGTATGACCAGCTTCTCTTTATCAGGTTTCACAGCAGCAGGCATTTTTAGCAGTGGGTCAGCTTCAAGGGTAACCTTTTGGGGGTCAATTCGAAGTCGACGAAGCAGTTCCAGCAGTGTTCGCTGCATACGAGTCTCCGCTTTTATAACCGAAAGGCGACTTTGCTCCACTTCAGCCTGTTGCTGGTAGAGGTCGGTCATCGATTTCAGTCCGACATGGAACTGACGGTCAGTCAGCTTCAGTTGATCTTGTGCCGACAAGAGGTTTTCACGCGATATATCATGCAGTTCACGGTCAAGGAGTACCTGATACCAGGTTTGGGTAACATCGTAGATGACACTCTCCAGTGCACGCGAAAGGGTGTACTCCGCAGCACGTTCTTTATTCAGCGCTGATCGCAGGGAGGCGTAGTCCCTGAAGCCATTAAACAGATTGAGGGAAGTTGTTATGGTGATATCTAAAGATCTGGATGTCGTTTTGTTGATCGTTGCTCCATTAGAGCTGTAACTACGGCTGAGTGTGTATGGCGTAAAGCCTGCGGTAGCGGAAAGTCGGGGTAAAAAGCTTCCATAACTTCGCATGACATCAGCACCCTGAAGCTTAAGGTTATTTTCAGCCTTTTTTGCTGACGTCGTGTTACTGAGCGCGATGGTAATGCATTTATCAAGGGAGAGTGTCATCTCAGGCACTTCACCGCCATAACTGTTAGAGGGTGAAGCAAGAAAAAGCGCAGCAATGCAAAGCGAGAGTAAAATTTTTGAACCCAATGCCCCTGTGGTCACCATGGAGAGTCTCATATTGCCATATTCACACCTGAAATGTTATTGCCTCTTTATAATGTTCCTGTAGTCCAAATCGTTTCATCCTTTTACTTTATTTCTCCAACCATCTACAGGTGTTCAAGAAGTGAATCGATCTCTTCCTGATATTGCGTAGCGTTCTGGGGTTTGAGCTGAATAAGATACGTATAAATCTTTATAGCTTTTTTATAGGCGCCCTGAGAAGTAAAAAGATTTGCAAGCGTTTCTGTTGGCACAGCAATGGAGGTATCGTCTGAAAAAGGCTTTTTTTGTTCAACTATTGAGGTTGGATCGGAGGTTTCCGAAGTTTTCATCGGCTCAAAATTCATGAGTGCGGCAGAGAGCTGTTCAAGCTCATCCATGACAGGGTCGAACTGGACTGCCACAACACTTGGTTCCTCTTCGTTTGTTGATACCTGAATGGTGGCAAGTTCTCGCCATGCAACCTGGTTTGCCGGAGCTATGGCGCAACATTTTCGGAAATACTCGCCAGCAAGAGCTGTTCGTCTGAGCCCCAGAAGCGCTTTTGCATAGAGCAGGTGAAAGAGATATGAGCTTGTAAAGTGGTCAGCATAGAGCTCAAGTTTTTCAATCCCTGACTGAAACTCATCCCTCGAAAGGTCAAGCGAAACTTCGGCAAAAAAAAGATGCGGATTGCTGATCATGGCCGCTTCACTTCAAGCGCCAGCTCAAGCAGACGCTCCACAAGTTCAGGAAAAGGGATGCCAATCGATTCCATAAGTCTTGGATACATGCTGATATCGGTAAAGCCCGGAATGGTATTGACCTCGTTGAGGACAATGGTGCCCGTCTGCTCATCAACAAAAAAATCCACTCTCGACATGCCACTGCAGCCCAGCGCCTTGTATGCCCTGAGGGCGTAAGCTCTCACCTTTTCCTGAAGATCAGCAGGAATACGGGCAGGAATAAAGAACTGCGCCGTATTGAAGATATACTTGTCCTGATAGTCGTAAAACTCCTTACCGGGTTCAATTTCTCCACACAGGGATGCTATGGGCCGCTCATTGCCAAGCACAGCAACCTCAATTTCTCGTCCCTTGATTGTTGTTTCAATCAGCACCTTCCAGTCGAGCGAACAGGCGCTCTCAAGCGCAGGCTGGAGCTCCCCCTGACGATGTACTTTTGTGATACCGATTGATGAGCCGAGACTGGCAGGCTTGACAAAAAACGGGTACTCAACCTGTTGTTCAATCAGCGTGTGAACCGCTTCGGGATCAAGGAGATAGTCGGCGCTGAAAATAGTTATGGATGGAGCAACCGCAATTCCGGCATCAGCAACACAAAGCTTGGTCAGCGCCTTGTCCATGGTGAGCGCTGAAGCCAGAACGCCACACCCTGTGTAGGGAATTCCACACGTATCAAGAAAGCCCTGAATACGTCCATCTTCTCCATAACTCCCATGCAGGGCAAGAAAGGCCAGATCAATCGATGCAGCCTTGAAGTTAAAATCAAACGGTTGCTGTTGAGCTTGTTGAACCATGCGGCGAAGGGTCGCTCTTGCCTCTTCGAGGGAAGTGCTTCTCAACAGGGTTGAAAGATCAAGGTTCAGAATATCCTGGGCAACACCCTCACAAAGCCACGCTCCCTCATGCGTTATATAGAGCGGTAAAACCCTGTATCGCTCATGATCCAGATTGGCCGCGATTGATTGAGCTGAAATAACTGATATTTCATGTTCAGCAGACCTGCCTCCAAACATGAGTGCAACCGTAAGACCTGGCATGAGTTGTATTCCTGATGACAATTGAGGTGAAGAGAATTTTTCAGGAAAATAGCCCTCTTGCAGAACATTTCCCTACACTTTTTTTGATGCAAAATCCTTTTCCGCTATCTTGTTCCAAAATTTGAGCAATGAACACTCTCTTTTCAAAGGTCTACGCTCTGGATTCCGGGTTGCATACCGGAGAAGAAAATATGGAGTTTGACCGGCGTTTGATGGCCTCCTTTCTTGATGGTCGATTTCAGCAGCAGTTTGGCACCAACTGTTGTCTCTGGAGATTTTATGGCTGGTGCCCCTATGCCATCACGGTAGGGTATAATCAGGATATTTCAGCTCTTGACAGTATTAAATGCGCCTCGGCAGGCATTGATATTGTCAGAAGGCCCACTGGCGGCAGGGCAGTCTTTCATGCAGAAGAGTTCACCTACAGCTTTTTTACCGAATCCACAGAGCAGAATGCAACGCTTTACCGTATGGTGCATGAGGTGATTCAACGTGCACTGGAAGGGCTCGGCATTCATGCCGAGTTTTGCCGTTCAACACTGAGCAGACCCCAGGGTGAGGCATCATCCGGTTCTGTGAGTTGTTTCACCGCGTCGGCAAAATATGAACTTCAGGTAGAGGGACGGAAACTGGTCGGATCAGCGCAACGCAGAAACCATAACGTTCTTCTACAGCATGGCTCGCTGCCACTTTCTCCACGCCACAAGGAGCTTGGTACCTTTGTTGCACTGCCGGATGGTGAAGTTTTTAATGATGATATACGAGAGGAGATGGAGCGAAAAACCACCTCACTCGAAGAGATTCTTGGCTACATGCCAGAATATGCACGACTTGCAGAGCTGATGCAAAGCGCAGCGGGGGAGATACAAGGCGTTGATGCGATCGTGCTTCATCCAGACGACTTGTCAGAAATTTTATAGGGTAACAGTATATTTTCAATCAATTAAGCGGTAAAGCCATGAACAAAAGCGTTCAGCAAAAAGCATCCCATGTCACCACAAGAAGGTTGCTTGATATGAAACAGAACGGTGAAAAAATATCAATGCTGACCGCATACGACTATACCATGGCGAGAATTCTCGACCGTGCTGGTATTGACGTGCTTCTGGTCGGCGACTCGGCCAGCAATGTGTTTGCCGGTCACAGCACAACGTTGCCAATCACGATTGAGGAGATGATCTATCACGCCAAGGCGGTTGTAAAAGGCGTGCATGATGAAAGCGGTCGAGCGATGGTGGTTATCGACATGCCCTTCATGAGCTATCAGCTCTCAAGCGAAGAGGCGTTACGCAATGCTGGCAAAATCATGAAAGAGCACGAGTGTGATGCTGTCAAGCTGGAGGGTGGCAGAGTTATTGCTGATACCGTCAAGAGAATTACTGATGTCGGCATTCCCGTCATGGGCCATCTCGGCCTCATGCCACAGTCTATCTATAAATACGGCAGTTACCGGGTAAGGGCCCAGGAGGAGAAAGAGGCTGAAGAGCTTCTTGAAGATGTCGTTATTCTTGAAAAGGCAGGAGCATTTGCTATTGTGCTCGAAAAAATCCCCTCTGCCCTGGCCGCCGAAGCGACTCGCTCACTCACCATTCCCACCATCGGCATCGGCGCAGGAGTTGAATGCGACGGCCAGGTACTGGTCATCAACGACATCCTCGGCCTCAACCGCGAGTTTCATCCCCG
>CAIWUU010000167.1 GCA_903915955.1 uncultured Chlorobiaceae bacterium
CCATAGCCTACCCGAATCAATCTCCCGTTTTTGGCTATGTTTCGCAAAGCACGCCCAACCTGATCGTAGTCACTCAAATCCCTAAAATCTTCACGCACGAATACAAAGCACTTCTTCCTTCACAAATTTGTTTCCGGGTATCAGAATACGTTTCCTTTCTTGTTTCATCTTTTCTCCAGCAGTTTTCGACCTTTTTCGGACAGGCGATATTTTTGCAGTCGGCTTTTTGGCTTACATTGGAGGAAAGATAATTTTACCAAGTTCGCCCCTGATATGAAATGATTTATTGCTTCTGAGAAAACCCGACACAATGAAGCGATGCGTTTTTGAAAAAACCTCATGAATTTACAAGTACAGGAGAAAGCTTGCAATGAGAAATTATACGGCAATTGTTGAACGCTGTACGGAGACTGGCCTTTTTACAGGATTCATCCCTGGATTCCCGGGCGCACACACACAGGGGGAAACCATGGATGAACTGCATCAAAACCTTCAAGAAGTCATCGAAATGCTGCTTGAGGATGGAGAGCCCGTGCTGGAAGCAGAATATATTGGCACACAAAATATTGTTGTGGCCTGAACATGGGACATTTACCTGTTCTCACAGCCGCATTATGCGCTTTTTTGGTTAGTTACTGCGTACCAGTCTATGAGTTGCCTTATCATTCTTTGGTAAGAAGTATGATGTTTCTTTGCCTCATGCTTAAAAAATTCGACACTTGATTTTTTTAATGCAATAGTAATTTTGACGTTATCGTCCTTCAGGATTAATTGATCAGGCGAAGGCAGACCGTCTTTAATGACCATTAATTCTCCTAATGGCTCATCGGTATATTCAATCTTGGTCTTCATATATTTTCCTCCCTTTTCTCCAATATCCAGCTCCGAATATTCTGATAATATTGCCTCGATAGGTGAACCTTACAGTCATTATTCCTTCATCCACTCGCCCAATACAATAAAATCGATTTTCTTCATTACTGTGGCCTCTATCTTCGACAATAAGACGCTTCGTATCAAGAAATGCATTGGGCTAATGAAAAAGGTACATGGTGTTTATCCTGATTTTCCCTGTCTTTCTCTTCATCCCATTCAAAACGAGCGCTTTTCATAGGGTTAAGTTACAATTATATGGCTCCAATGGCAATATATTTATATGGCTTTTTATAGAAACTGCGTTGGAAGGGTATCCATTTTTCGCTTCTCCCATGTTGTTGCCAGTACTCGCGGGCACGATCAAGAGATAGCGCTGGATCAGCCATATCCTGAATGCGTTCATAGCCTACTTTTGCCAGACATTGCTTGAATAACTCTGCTTTAGGCGAGGGTATGGGTTGAATAATTCTCAGCAGTCCTTCCACATTTGCGCAATCTGTTGTTCTCATTTTCCCATCAGGAGCCTACATTTTCAACTGTCGACAAATTGTCGACAACTCAAGACCGTCTTCAGACTTTACCCTGACCTTCATCCTGAACCAATAATCACGCGGGTTGACGCTTTCGCTCAACACGGCAATAACATCAACAATCGAGAAGTACCAGGTTTCAGTAGCCTCATCGAAGTGACGACGAATTGGCGCATTTTCAAAAGCAATGAGCGTTTGTTCTTCTGTCATGATCCGCCTCTTTCTTGTACAGTTTAGAATTAAAATCCAATCCATCAAGTGCTTACCCTTCTCAGTCAAACGGTATTGCTCATCAGTAGCCCTATAATTTTTTTCATCGTTTCAGTCAATCTGGTGTCATGCACCAAGCCATACACCACGACTTGTGCAACTTTGAGCCGTCTCCTCTTGTTTTGCGCTGAATTCCGGCACACTGATGATCATGCGAAATACATTGACCGACTCTTTACCATCAACATATTTTGCAGCGAGAATGTCGATAACAAACGAGAGCACATATTTCAGGATCAAATATACACTAATTACACACACATTAAGTCGTCTTGGTCGAAGAATTAACCAACATAAGATGCCGCCCGCCAGAGCAGTTCACCCCTGATTTGGTGAACTACCTGGGGGAATATTACTATGTCGGGCTTTTGAGTGCTGCGGAGTACCACGGTGCAGCTCATCATCGCCCCCAAGTTTTTCAGGTGATGGTAGCCAAACCGCGAAGAACCATTATCTCCGGCAAAATTCAGGTCAACTTCATCGTCAGAGGTAATGTTGAGGCTATTCCAACGCAACCACGCAATACGGTATCCGGTATTCTGAAGCTCTCAACGCCAGAAGCGACCGCCTTTGATCTTGCAGGATATTACAGGCACTGTGGATGGCTGGATAATGTTGCCACCGTGCTGTCGGAAATGGTCGAAGTCATTGATCCCGAAAAGTTGGTGACGGTTGCTGAACTGTCGCCGATAACCTGGGTGCAGCGGCTGGGATATTTATTGGAAACTGTTGGATCTGAGGAAATATGGCAGCCTTTGTCAGAGTATATCAACGCCAAAAAACCTGTACGCTCACCACTGCTGCCATCAGTCACCATCAAAGGCGCAGTGTTTAGTAAG
>CAIWUU010000168.1 GCA_903915955.1 uncultured Chlorobiaceae bacterium
ACCTTGCCATCTTCACGGTACGATTCACGAAAGAGGTACCGATGATAGGTTTTGCCGTTGATGGTGGTCTTGCTGGTATCGATATACATTGTGACTATACCATAGTTTTATTACCTCTTTAAAAATATGATATAAAAGTTAATATTCCTAATATTTTAGTGACTACATTTTTCGCATCTTTTCCTTGTAAAAATACTGCTTATAAGGAGTTAGTGAAAAAATGGCCTGGAACTTCCGTTACACAGCCAAAATGGTGGGATGCGATCTGTCAGGATTGTCTATGAGGAGTGGAGACATCAGCCAAGCCATGCTTCATGACTCGAATCTTTGCGAGTCTACCTTCAGTGAAATCAGTTTCGCCAATAGTTCACTGTGTGACGCTAATTTGGATCGAACAATATTCAGTAACACAGCTTTTTCTGAGACTGACATGACTGAAGCTTCTGTTTAAGGTACCATCTTTTCCAATGTTGACCTTCGTGGAATCATTGGGCTCAATAGTGTGAAATATGACAATATTTCAATTATGAGACCCTCGGATAAAGTTTTTCCTGCCTGAAATCGTCGTATTGAAACAGATCAACCGAATCAAGTGCTGGCTGAACAGCATCTTTGCCTGAAACCCGGATCGCCTCTTCGGGAAGCTGCCAATCGATACCAAGAGCTGGATCATTCCAGAGAATACCAGCATCGTGCGAAGGTGCATAGTAGTTGTCACACTTGTAGGCAAAAACGGCCTCCCGGGAGAGCACGACAAAGCCGTGCGCAAAACCTTTCGGTACCCAGAGCATATTCTTTCGTTCAGCATCCAGCACACAGGTGACATGGCGACCATACCAGGGAGAGCCAAGACGCAAATCAACGGCAACATCAAGCACCCTGCCGTAAAGAGCCCGAACCAGCTTCGATTGCGTAAAGGGTGGTTTCTGAAAATGGAGCCCGCGAAGTACGCCATAGGCCGACTTCGATTCATTATCCTGCACAAACGCAACATGCCCGATATGCTGATCAACAATATCCTGGCGAAACGATTCAAAAAAATAGCCCCGATCATCACCGAAAACTTGCGGCTCGAAAATCAGGACATCAGATATCGCTGTAGAAATCACTCGCATACACGCAAAACAAAAAATTGAATCACCAATCACGACAAAAGGGCACGTCAGAAAAAGGGGCCTTTTTTAAGAAATAATAACAATTAACCAGCAACAAAAAACAGCCTCGTCACCTCTGAACCAGCAACTGCCTGAGGTACTGGCCGTACTGGCTCTTCATCAATGGTTCAGACAAGCGAAGCAACTCTTCATCATTGATCCAGCCATTGCGCCAGGCAATCTCTTCGGGACAGGCAACTTTCAGCCCCTGCCTTTTTTCCACAGTCTGTATAAAGTTGCCTGCCTCCTGAAACGACTCATGCGTACCAGTATCAAGCCAGGCAAAACCACGGCCCAGCATGGAACACTTGAGCTGCCCCTTGAGCAGATAGGCCTCATTAACCGCAGTGATTTCAAGCTCTCCACGAGGAGATGGACGCACCTGTTTTGCAATATCCACGACACTATTCGGGTAAAAATAGAGACCGACAACCGCATAATTTGATTTCGGATTCCGAGGCTTTTCTTCAAGAGAAAGAACATTTCCCTCCACATCAAGCTCGGCAACACCATAGCGCTCAGGATCGCTGACATAATAACCGAATATTGTCGCCTTGCGCTCCGTCTCTACCAACCTGGCGGCCGCCTCCAGCATTGAACTGAACGCATAACCAAAAAAGATATTGTCGCCAAGAATAAGCGCAACATCATCACCGCCAATAAATGTTTCACCAAGAATGAAGGCCTGGGCCAGTCCATCAGGAGATGGCTGTACAACATAAGAAAGTGTAATACCCCAGTCACTGCCATCCCCAAGCAGTTTTATGAACATCGGCTGATCTTCGGGAGTGGTAATCACCAGAATATCCCGTATCCCTGAAAGCATCAGCGTTGTCAATGGATAATAAATCATGGGCTTGTCGTAAACAGGGAGAAGCTGTTTTGATATGCCCTTTGTAACCGGATAAAGCCTGGTACCAGAACCTCCGGCCAGAATAATTCCTTTCATATTCACTTTTTTAGAGAAAAAACAGTAACAAACTTTTTTAAAACGACATAAACAGAAATAAAAATGTCAAAATCAGCCGAAACTTTACGAAAACCTTACAAATTCCTCAGGATTCCAGTTTTTTGAACCATTTTTATACTCAGGAAATGTTCTGTCAATTTAACGATAAAGAGGGAAAGGAGGGTAACAGTTTCTTTGAAAGTGTCAATATTTTTTCTCTTTCAAAAGAGTGCATTTGCTGCACAGCCTACACGAAACGAGCAAGGTGCTATTCCGGCATTGACTCTCAAAAGAGATGGTGAAGAAGATTATGGCGAAGCGACGAAACTGCGTACTACAAAAATATTCTTGAACAATCCGGATACTGAGTTACATTGTAGCTACACGCTAAACGCTAAACGTAAAGGAAAAGACATGATTGCCAACTCTGTTGTGAGGGCGCGAATTGACGAACAAACCAAAGCCGAAGCTTCCATCGTACTGGCTTCAATAGGACTCACCGTGTCCGACGCTGTAAGGCTCATGCTGAGAAGGGTCGTCGCTGAAAAGGCATTGCCTTTCGACCCACTCATTCCCAACGCTGAAACCATTGAAGCTATTATGGAGGCGCGGCGCGGAGATCTCATAAAGATTGGCTCTGTTGCTGATCTGTTTCGGGATTTAAATGCGGACGATTGAGCGTAGCCGTAGATTTAAGCGTGACTATCGGCGGGAGAAATCAGGGATCCACGGCAAGAAACTTGATGCGCTCTTGGCGGATATGAAAAAACGCCCTCTTTCAGTGGAATTTCCCGGACAGAAACGCCCATATAAACCCCTGTTTTTGCCTGTTACGTTTACAGAAACTTTACAAATTCAGGGGAATATTACAGAAAAGACGGTAACACTCAAAGGAATAACGGGAATAATCAAGAGAGATTAAAACCCTTAACTCCTTTTAAAATAGTCATCTTCAGGAAATCTTTGAAAGGACAGGAAAACGAGAGAAAAGTTTACATGTGAAATAATTCCTTTCATAGTCCTGCTGTATAATAGTGATTACTGCCTTTTCCCCGCCATCTCCATACTCACACGCATGCACTTGCGAGCTGCCTCAATAGCCAAAACACCCTCATCTGCGCCAAAAAGCTCCCAAGGGAGCCGGAATGTCGACTCATCACCATATTTTACCAGCATCTTCTCATGAGAATCGTATGTTTCCAACTCAGGAAGAAGCTGTTCTATCAGTGCCGCAGCATCATTGGTAACAGTTCCCTCTGAAATCAGTTGCGATAAATGCATGCCCGGTTTATGGGTAAAGGGTGAAACACCGAAAAGCATAAGCACCGCCAGACCGGCATTCTCAACAACCAGTATTGAGCTGGAAATACAGGCCCGCCACCGCTGGAACGAATAATCCTGTTCAGCCTCTTGTAAAAAACCTTTGGCCAACTCAAGACGATACTCAATATCCTTGTGCAGTTCCATAAAACCCTCCTTTAATCGATACCCGCATTCTTTTCATTGTAAATGGTAACAAAAAAATCAGAATCCCTCCAATATCGTTATTCCTGCCATCCGGAAACAATCCTGTCAAAAATATCATCACTAATCTGGTTAAGAGAAAAACGAATCGCCTCCTGCTGTGCAGCAGAGTTCCCTACCGGATAATCAGCAAAGCCGACACAATATTGAGAAAATATCGATTCCTTATTGGCACGATCTGCCAACGTCACCTGAACAACAATGGTAATGCGGTTTTTCAAGGCGCGCTCAGTAGTACTGGAAAGCTGACTTGGTGCATCTGAAAATGAAATAATGACACCTTCGAGCAACGCATCAGCTCGAGCAATGGAAGGGGTAACACGGAGGGCACTCTGCGACTCTACTCTATTGACAAGAGCTTTGGTCAGTTCCGCCCGAAACGGGGCAATACCAGCGCCTGAACGATCCTCAAAAACAG
>CAIWUU010000169.1 GCA_903915955.1 uncultured Chlorobiaceae bacterium
AACGAAAAAGAGCTTGAAGAGGCATTGATAGAGCATGTCACCCGATTTTTACTGGAACTCGGCGCAGGCTTTTCATACATCGGGCGGCAGTACAAGCTGGAAGTCGGTGGCGACGAATTTTTTATCGACCTCTTGTTCTACCACACCCGCTTGCACTGTTTTGTGGTTATTGAGCTCAAGGCGGTAAAGTTCAAGCCGGAGTTTGCCGGAAAACTGAATTTTTATGTCTCGGCAGTTGATGGCATCCTGAAAACCGAACAGGACAACCCCACCATTGGCATCATTATATGCAAGTCAAAAAATGACGTGGTGGTGGAATACGCACTCAAAGACATTCACAACCCGATTGGTGTCAGTGAATACCTGATTACCAAAAACCTGCCCATAGAATTCCAGTCATCCCTGCCGAGTATTGAGCAGATTGAAGCGGAATTGGGAGGTGGCGATGAGTGAAGGTTTGAGCGGGTGGAAAGAAATACCATTATCAAAAACAACGAAATTTATAGTTGATAATCGAGGGATGACAGCGCCTACTGTTACTGTTGGCATCCCTTTAATAGCAACTAATTGTATAAATAACAGGGCGTTATACCCTGTTTTTTTAAATGTGAGGTATATTTCACAAGATACCTACGACAATTGGTTTAGGGCACATGCTGAGCCAGGAGATATAATCCTAACATTAAAAGGCAGTCAAAATGGGGCTGTATGTTTGGTGCCGAATCCTGTAAATTTTGCGTTTGCGCAAGATATGGTTGCGCTTCGTGCTGATGAAAATGTAATCGATCCTTTGTTTTTATTTGCGGCACTTAGGACTTGCGATGTTCAAAAGCAAATTAAAAATATGGATGTTAGTGGCGTAATACCACATTTTAAAAAATCAGATTTTGATAAATTAATACTCCCTTATCCTGAAAAATCGATTCAAAAAATAATTGGAGCTATCTATTTCTGTTTATGCAATAAAATAGATCTGCTGCATCGCCAGAACAAAACCCTTGAATCAATGGCCGAAACCCTCTTTCGCCAGTGGTTTGTAGAAGATGTGCAGGAGAGTTGGGAGGCAAGGCCATTGAGTGCAATTGCCGATTTTTTGAATGGTTTAGCTTGTCAGAAATATCCTCCTCAGAATGGATTTGATAAGCTACCAGTTCTCAAAATCAAAGAATTAAGCAGCGGAATAACTGAATTATCAGATTGGGCAACGAGCAAGGTTAAATCGGAGTACATTGTTGAATTCGGCGATGTAATTTTTGCTTGGTCAGCATCCCTTATGGTAAAGGTTTGGGATGGCGAAAGGTGCGTATTGAATCAACATTTATTCAAGGTTACATCTGCTGATTTTCCGAAATGGTTTTATCTGATGTGGTGCAAGCATCACTTGGCGGAATTTATATCAATCTCTTCTGCTCACGCAACAACAATGGGGCATATCAAAAGAGGAGATTTGGATGCTGCAATGGTTATTGTTCCATCAGAACGTGAACTCAAGGAAATGTCTATGATAATGACACCGTTACTTGAAAAACAGATTGCAAATGCCAAACAAATAAAATTACTTCAAAAGTTTCGAGATGAACTTTTGCCAAAGCTGATGAGTGGTGAAATGAGGGTCGCATTGTAATGCAAAAGCTTAGGGAGACTATTGAGCACTTCAGTCAATGGGATGTGCTGAGTTTATATCTTGATAGAATGGAGGGGCATATCGAGTCAGACTTTAGCACTTCACTTGAAAATGCAAAAGCTCTTCTTGAAAGTATTGGTAAAGAAATTTGTAAAGCCAAGGGAGTCGATCTCTCTGCCGCTTCGAGTATCAATGGAGTGTTGAAAAAAGCGTTTTGTGCACTTGGTTATTCAAGTATAGATATTGTCAACAGGGTTTCTGGCGCATTAGCAAGTATCGGAGAGCAAATAGGTAATCTTAGAAACGAAATCAGCCCGACTTCGCACGGGAAAACACTTGATGAACTTCGAGAACGGAATAATAAAGTTGACCTGCTGACGCGTGAGTTTTTAATTGATAGCACCGTGGTTGTGGCAGTTTTTCTTATTCGAGCTTTTGAAGAGCGTCGGGATGAGGCTGTACAGGTTGAAGATCCAGAACCTTCTGCTGAACTATTGAAATATGATGAATTAGAAGACTTCAATGAGTACTGGGACGAAGCATTCGGAGAATTTATAATGAATGATTATTCCTATCCTGCAAGTGAAATTTTGTACGGAGTGGATTACAACGCGTATGAGACTGAATACAAAGCATTTCAGGCATCTCAGATAGAGGAAGAAACCGGAGAGAGTAATGAGCCGTTTAACTGAATCCGCCATAGAAGAATTTGCTATCAAGTTATTTGAGCGACAGGGGTATAGCTACATCTACGGGCCGGATATTGCTCCTGACGGAGTTGCTTCTGAACGCAGTCATTACGATGATGTGCTGCTGACAGGTCGGCTTGAAGAGGCGCTTCGCCGTATTAATCTCCGGCATTCACCTGCTGTTTTGCAGACCGCTCTCAAAGAGGTACAGCGTATCCATTCGCCTGATCTTCTGGCCAATAATGAAGCTTTTCATCGCCTGATAACTGAAGGTGTTGGAGTCAGCTACCAGCAAAACGGCAACGAGCGCGGTGATCTGGTGAAGCTCATTGATTTTGACACTCCCGCAAATAATGAGTTTGTTGTGGCAAATCAGTTTACCGTCATAGAGAACCACCAGACAAAGCGCCCTGACATCGTGCTCTTTGTCAACGGCATTCCGCTAGTGGTGCTCGAACTGAAAAACGCTGCCGACGAAAATGCAACCATCAAGTCAGCGTTTCGGCAGATTGAAACCTACAAGCAGGCCATACCAGCGCTTTTCACTTCCAATGCTATTGTCGTCATCTCCGATGGCCTTGAGGCCCGGGCAGGCTCCCTTTCTGCCGGTTTCTCCCGGTTCATGGCATGGAAAAGCGCTGATGGCAAAGCTGAAGCCTCACATCTGGTCAGTCAGCTTGAAACGCTGATTACAGGGATGTTGAACAAGGCAACGCTTCTCGACCTTGTGCGTCACTTCATTGTTTTTGAGAAAAGTAAAAAGGAAGATCCCGCTACCGGTATCGTCACCATCACGTCAGTGAAAAAACTGGCTGCCTATCATCAGTACTATGCCGTCAATGCCGCTGTAGCTTCAACCCTGCGGGCGGTCGACCTGGATGCTCACCTGCAGGCTCGTGAAAATCCATTGAGTTATGGCCTTCCCGGTGTAGCAGGCCAGCCAAGGGGCGACATGAAAGCGGGGGTGGTTTGGCATACACAAGGCTCGGGTAAATCGCTCTCAATGGTTTTTTATACCGGCAAGATTGTACTTGTACTCGATAATCCTACCATCCTTGTCATAACCGATCGCAACGATCTTGACGACCAGTTGTTCGATACCTTCGCAGCATCAAAACAGTTATTGCGGCAAGAGCCAGTGCAGGCAGAGAGCAGGGAGCAGTTGAAAGAGCTGTTGAAAGTCGCTTCCGGCGGGGTGATCTTTTCAACCATCCAGAAGTTTCAGCCCTCAGAAGGGAATCTCTACGAGCAGTTATCTCCTCGCCGAAATATTGTGGTTATTGCCGACGAAGCGCACCGTACCCAGTATGGATTCAGTGCCAAAACCATTGATGAGAAAAACGCTGATGGTGTTGTGATTGGCAAAAAGGTAGTCTACGGTTTTGCCAAGTATCTGCGTGATGCTTTGCCGAATGCCACCTATCTCGGCTTTACCGGTACGCCGATAGAAAAAACCGACGTGAATACTCCAGCGGTTTTCGGCAACTATGTCGATATCTACGACATAGCCCAGGCTGTTGAAGATGGTGCCACCGTGCGGATTTTCTATGAAAGCCGGTTGGCCAAGGTTGAACTCGGAAATGAAGGCAGAAAACTGATTGCCGAGCTTGATGAAGAGCTTGACCAGAAGCAACTGACCGACACACAAAAAAGCAAGTCCAGATGGACCAGAATGGAGGCGCTGGTCGGCAGTGCCAACCGCACCCGGAATGTTGCGAAGGATATTGTTACGCACTTTGAAGCCCGGCAGGAGGTTTTTGCCGGAAAGGGGATGATTGTCTGCATGTCGCGCCGCATTGCCGCCGGGTTGTATGCGGAAATCATCAAACTCCGCTCTGCATGGCATTCCGACGAGATAAACAAAGGGGTCATCAAGGTGGTGATGACCTCCGCTTCGAGTGATGGCCCATTGTTGTCCAAACATAATACAACCAAAGAACAGCGAAAACTGCTGGCCGAGCGCATGAAAGATGATGACGATTCGCTGAAACTGGTGATCGTCTGTGATATGTGGCTTACCGGTTTTGATGCCCCTTCGTTGCATACCATCTACATCGACAAGCCAATGAAAGGGCACAACCTGATGCAGGCGATTGCTCGCGTGAACCGGGTCTACAGAGACAAGCCCGGCGGTCTGGTTGTAGACTATCTGGGGATTGCTGCCGATCTTAAAGAAGCGCTCTCTTTCTATTCTGATTCCGGCGGGAGGGGCGATCCCACACTGTTGCAGCAGCAGGCTGTTACGTTGATGCTTGAAAAGATCGAAGTGGTATCGGCGATGTACCATGGCTTTGCGTACGAAGAGTATTTCGATGCCGATACCGCAAAAAAGCTCTCGCTGATCCTTGCTGCCGAAGAGCATATTCTCGGCCTTGATGATGGCCGGAAGCGCTATAGCAACGAAGTGACCCTTCTCTCACAAAGCTTTGCCATAGCAATTCCGCATGAGCAGGCGATGGGCGTAAAAGATGAGGTCGGCTTTTTTCAGGCAGTCAAGGCGCGTCTCGCCAAATTTGATGGCACAGGTAACGGCTGCAGCAATGAAGATATCGAAACCACCATTCGCCAGGTGATCGACAAGGCGCTGGTCTCCGAAAAAGTGATTGATGTTTTTGACGCAGCAGGAATAAAAAAGCCGGATATCTCTATTCTATCCGAAGAGTTTCTGGCCGAACTGAAAGGGTTTCAGCACAAGAACATTGCTCTTGAGGTACTGAAAAAACTGCTCAATGACGAACTCAGAGTACGCGCCAAAAAGAACCTCGTTCAGAGCAAGAGCTTGCTGGAGATGCTTGAAAAAGCCATCAAGAAATATCAGAACAAAATTCTCTCAGCCGCCGAAGTCATGGATGAGCTGATCAAAATCAGCAAAGAGATTGTTGCTTCAGACCAGGAGGCCAAACATCTGGGCCTCAGCGACTTCGAATATGCCTTTTACACCGCTGTTGCCAGCAATGACAGTGCACGGGAACTCATGCAGCAGGACAAACTGCGAGAACTGGCCGTCGTCCTTACCCAGCGCGTGCGCGAAAACGCCTCGATAGACTGGACCATCAAGGAGAGCGTCAAAGCCAAACTGAAAGTAATTGTAAAACGTACCTTACGCCAGTTTGGCTATCCGCCAGACATGCAACTCCTGGCTACCGAAACGGTGCTGAAACAGGCGGAGATGATTGCGGCTGAGCTTGTAGGCTAACCGCAATAGCAGAAATAAATTAAATGATAAATTGCCGTGAATGGCGTTCGGAAGAGGAGCAAAAAAATATCAGGCTATACACTTATCCATAGGGCTCTTGAAATATTATAGTGGAAAGGTGGAATAAAAGCGTATCATGACGCATTTTAATTTATGCAGAAGTTAACCACTCATTACCACAGCCTTTTACGTCTTCCCTTGACTTGGTCGGTCGATGCTGTCGATTTTTCTGCTGATAGCAA
>CAIWUU010000170.1 GCA_903915955.1 uncultured Chlorobiaceae bacterium
AGACCTATAAAGCGGGTAGTGCCTTTGTAGATGTAGTCAGTGCCACTTCCCAGATCAAAATAGAGGATGTTTATCGAGATGACTTTGGTGATTCCGCTGTACGGTTGCGACTCTTTCATCCCTTCGATCACTGTTTTGGAAACACCATAAAAAATACGCTGCAGGTAGTCATACTCCCGATCATACTGTATTTCAATGATGATGATCTCTTGTTTCTGGTTGCGTACCCTGAGATCAACCCGATTATATTTGTCGAGTTTATCATCTTTGTTACTCTCACTTTCAAGGATATCAAGGATGGTTATCTCCTCTTTAAGCAGCTCACTTAAAAAGCCTTCCAGAATCCCGAAGTTGGCTTTGCTCCGCAAAAGGCGTTTTATGGCCCAGTCGAAGGTGATCAGTTTTCTTGTGTGGTTCATAAGCTGACAGAAATACTATTTCAAAAAGAAAGGCTCTCACTTCGACCTTCAGCGTCAGGTCAATTCGGGCCTTGCTTACATCCTCGGCGATGATATCGATCCCGATGCTTTTATGATCGGATAACTCACCTCCCTGTTCCACTGATCCTCAATCAGCAGCCCCCGAAACAGCTCTCGTTTTCCCTCAAAAATATCTTTCAGCGTGTCGGGAAACAGGATCTTCCCGAATCGCCGGGGCCGCGACAGAAAAAAGGTATGTATGGTCTGCTGGCAGCTTTTTCATCGTCGACCTCTTTGTAACTCGTCATACCTGTCAGAGGCGTTGGTACGTTAAGAGACCAACATAACTCCACATTTTTTATACTACGCCGCAAAATAGAAAACTTATTGGCAGAAAACGAAACATCCGTCATCAGCTATCTGACGGCTCGGCCCAGCAATACCATTCTTGGAGCGGCTCACCAATAAATTACAGTAGCCTGGTGGGAAACCCGCAGCCAGTACGACTTGGTAGTTTCTGAGTCAGTTTTGCGTGAGTGCGGTGCTGGTGACCCCGATGCCGCAAAAAATCGGTTGACTGTATTGAATGATGTGCCCTTGATCTTGATCTTGATAACCGAGCAAGCACTCGATATTGCCAACTCGCTGATAGCGAAGGGGATTATTCCAGCCAAGGCGGCTGAAGATGCGCTCCACATTGCAATTGCCACAGTCAATGGAGTTGATTTGAAGGTGGCTGAAGAAATTCCACAGGAAGAGATGAGGCTTTGCTTTAAAACGCGGCTCAACTGACTTTTTGATGGGTAATGATTTACCCTTGGCAAAAGCCCCGCCCGCCCGTTGCCGTCCGCACGCAGCTCCGCCGCCTCCGGAGTACCGGAAGCCGCTCCGCATGAAAGCATGGCAGCCCGGCACGGATTACCGCGCCAAGCTGCATGAAAAGCGCGCTTCGCTTGCCAGCCATGCGGCTTTCCCTGCTGCCGCACCACAGCAATCGGTAAGGGGAAGCAAGGCGTTGGGGCAGTTCAGTGAAATCGAAAACCGGTTAACGGCAAGCCGCACAGCTTCGGGGCATAGACGGTTCAGTGCAAAAGCAAAGCAAGCATAGAAGTGTGATTATTGAAGAAAATAAACCCCTCAAGCGCTGTAAATTATAGCTCTTGTGTATATTGATACTCAGTTATCCCTGACTGTGGTTATTATTATTTACACAATAAAGACGTAGGCTTCTTATCCATGTCCTGAAACCATGAGCATATCCCTCACCAGCTATCACGCGCAATACTTTGCCTACGAGCTCACACGAAGCCGTGCCGCTGACGATCAGGGTAAATTCACCGCATCACTGCAAGACGCCACTGTTGACCTGAACCCCCACCAGGTCGAAGCCGCACTCTTTGCCTTCAAGTCGCCACTCTCCAAAGGAGCACTGCTTGCCGACGAAGTAGGGCTCGGCAAAACCATCGAAGCCGGAATCATCCTCTCCCAAAAATGGGCAGAGCGTAAACGCAAGCTCCTCATCATCGCCCCGGCAAACCTCCGGAAACAGTGGAATCAGGAACTTGCCGACAAGTTTTTTCTGCCATCAACCATCATTGAAGCAAAATCATTCAATCAAGTTATCAAAAGCGGCAACCTCAACCCCTTCGATCAGAATGAAATCCTCATCTGCTCTTACCAGTTCGCACGCTCTAAAGAAGTATACCTCCGCCAGGTGCAATGGGATCTTGTCATTATTGATGAAGCCCACCGCTTGCGGAACGTCTATCGGCCCGACAACAAAATTGGCAAATCCATCAAGTCGGCCCTTGCCCATACACAAAAAGTGCTGCTCACCGCCACTCCGTTGCAGAACTCCCTGCTCGAACTGTACGGGCTGGTCAGCATTATTGATGACTACACCTTCGGTGACCTCAAAAGCTTCAAATCAAACTATGCGCGGATCGGTGACGGCGAACAATTTGCCGACCTCAAAGAGCGCCTCAAACCGGTCTGCAAACGCACCCTTCGCCGTCAGGTGCTCGAATACATCAACTTCACCAACCGGCTTGCAATTGTCGAAGAGTTTTACCCCTACCCGGAGGAGCAGAAACTCTATGACGACGTTTCAGACTACCTGAGAAGCGAAAAACTCTATGCACTCCCGGCAAGCCAGCGGCACCTTATGACCATGATTTTGAGGAAGCTGCTCTCCTCATCAACCTTTGCCATACAGGGAACGCTCCAGAAATTAGCCATCAAGCTTGAATCGCTGCTTGATGGCCAAAAAGCCATCCAGCTTGACGACATTGCCGAAGAGTATGAAAGTTTCGATGAACTTGCTGAGGAGTGGAATGAGAGTGAAGAACCACAGCGGAAAGAACCAGAACCAATTCCAGCAGAAGAGCGGGCTCTTGCTCTCGAAGAAAAAGAGAAACTGCAACGATTTGCTACACTTGCCAGCACCATCCAGAAAAACTCCAAAGGCGTTAAACTGGTTACGGCGCTCACGAAAGGTTTTGAAAAATTGCAGGAAATTGGGGCCGCAAAAAAAGCCATCATCTTCACCGAATCAACTCGAACCCAGCAATACCTCAAAGAGATCCTCGAAACCCAGGGATATGCCGGTCAGATTGTCCTTTTCAATGGCAGCAACAACGATGATCACTCTCGCACTATTTATGCCAGATGGATTCAGCACCATGCCGGTACCGACCGTATCAGCGGCTCACACAGTGCCGACAAACGCCAGGCCATAGTTGACTGCTTCCGTGACCAGGCCACCATCATGATCGCCACCGAAGCCGCCGCCGAAGGCATCAACCTTCAGTTCTGCTCGCTTGTGGTCAACTACGACCTCCCCTGGAACCCCCAGCGGATAGAGCAGCGCATTGGCCGCTGCCACCGCTACGGTCAAAAGTTTGATGTTGTTGTGATCAACTTTCTCAACAAAGCCAACGCTGCCGATCAAAGGGTCTACCAACTGCTCGATGAAAAATTCAAGCTCTTCAGCGGAGTATTCGGCACCAGTGATGAGGTGCTCGGAGCTATTGAAAGCGGAGTGGACTTTGAAAAACGGATTGCCAGAATTTATAAAGAGTGCCGAACCGCACAGGAAATTCAGGAAGCATTCGACGCTCTCGAAGCAACCTTTGAAGAAGAGAAACAGCAGAAGCTCGACAACACGAAACTGCAACTGCTTGAAAACTTCGACGACGAAGTTCACCAGAAACTCCGCGTCAACCTCCAGCAAGGCAAAGAATATCTCAATATGTTCGAGCAACGCCTTTGGGGTATAACAGAATGGTCGCTCAACGGCAACGCCGACTTCCATCCCGAAGCATTCTCCTTCACCCTGAAAGCAAATCCCTTTCAGAACCCCGCCATTCATCTCGGCATCTACCAGCTCCTTAAATCAGCGACCGAACGCAAAAAATCAGAAATCAACCTTGCTCCAACCGCCAACATCTACCGTATCGGCCACCCCCTTGCCCAGTCAGTTCTGAACGCCTGCAAATCCCAATTACTCGGGGTAAAGCAGATTCTTTTCGACTATACCAATACGCCCCTTAAAATATCAGTGCTTGAGCCACTGCTTGGCCAGTCCGGCTGGTTAACACTTTCGCTCTTGCGCATCAGCTCATTCGAAGAGGAAGAGTATCTGGTTCTCTCCGCCATTACTGATGCCGGAACTCCACTCGAAGGCGAACTTTGCCAAAAGCTCTTTAACCTTTCAGGCAGGGAGATGGATTCGGTCACGATCGAAGAATCGGTCATGGCAGCCCTCAATACCATCAGAAAAGGGCAGAGAGAAGCAATTCTTGATGACTGCATGAAGCGCAACGCCCGCTACTTTGATGATGAATACGAAAAACTCGACAACTGGGCTGAAGACATGAAGCTGAGCCTTGAGCGGGAGATTAAAGACCTCGATGCCGAAATCAGGCTCCGCAAGGCAGAAGCAAGAAAACTCTCCGATCTGGAAAGCAAGGTACAGGAGCGCCGCCATGTCAAAGAACTTGAAAAGCAGCGCGACGATAAACGGCACCACCTTTTTGAAGCACAGGATCAAATTGAAGGCAAAAAAGATGCATTACTCGAAGAGGTCGAAGCAAGGATGAAGCAACAGAGAGAGGAAAAAACTCTCTTTACCATACGATGGATGCTAAAATAATATAAATCAGGGGATGAACAAGATGTAGTAATGGCAAACAGTGCCGCTTATTTGAAGCGCAGGAGAGTGTGGATGATAAAGACGACTTAATGAAGAAGTCAACACCACTGAATTATTCGCCATAAAACGAAAATCATTGAAGATGGAAAAAGATACGATAGCAAAATTAAACAAGCGTTTTGAGGAATATGCCTGCGAGCAAGACGGAATTGACTATTGGTTAGCTCGTGAATTGCAAGAATTATTAGAATATACCCAATGGCGTAATTTTCTGAATGTCATTGATAAAGCTAAAATAGCTTGTGAGAATTCTGGCAATACCATTGCTGATCATTTTGCTGATGTCAGCAAAATGATAGAGTTGGGTAAAGGAGGGAAACGGGAAGTTGAAGATATGATGCTTACCCGATACGCCTGTTACCTTATAGCCCAAAACGGAGACCCAAAGAAAGAACAAATAGCTTTTGCTCAAAGCTATTTTGCTCTTCAAACCCGTAAGCAGGAGTTGTTAGAGGAACGCATCCAATTGTTGGAGCGTTTACAGGCTCGTGAGAAATTAGCAGCAACTGAGACGGAACTGTCTAAAAATATATATGAAAGAGGCGTGGATACTTCTGGTTTTGCAAGAATTAGAAGCAAGGGAGATTGGGCCATGTTTGGCGGGCATAATACCAGCGATATGAAACGCAAATTGGGTATTAAAGAAAACAGACCATTGGCAGATTTTTTGCCTACAATTACTATTACAGCCAAACAATTGGCTACTGAAATTACAAATTTTAATGTAAAAAAAAATGAACTAAAAGGCGAAGGAAATATTACTTCAGAACATGTAAAGAACAATAAAGATGTAAGAATTTTATTGGGTAAAAGTGGTATTAAGCCGGAAGAGCTGCCTGCTGAAGAAGATATTAAAAAGTTGGAACGAAGGGTAAAAAGCTTGGATAAGGAAATAGCCAAGAAAAACCTCAAAGGAAAAAAAGATTCAGAGAGTGAGTAAATAAATACTGTCTGAAACAGAATTTACAGAATGGAATACACATAGTGAACCTTGTGGTAATAATCTTAACCATAAAGAACACAAGGAATGCAGAAATGAGATAAAGAAGTAGAAACAATGGCAAAAAACAACAACCAGAAACTTGAACTCACCTGGATAGGCAAAGGGCAAGAACCAAAGCTGGAACCGAGGATTCTCATAGAGCAGCCAGAATACAGTTACGGGGATCCAGACACCGGCAACATACTGATTCAGGGTGATAATTTACTTGCGTTAAAAGCATTGGAGCAGGAGTATGCAGGGAAGGTTAAATGCATCTATATCGATCCTCCGTATAATACCGGCAATGCGTTTGAGCATTATGATGACGGAATAGAGCATAGCCAGTGGCTGAACCTGATTGATCCCCGTTTGAAAATATTGAAAAATCTTTTGACTACAGATGGCTCAATCTGGATCTCCATTGATGCCGATGAAAGTCATTATTTGAAAGTTTTATGCGATGAGATTTTTGGAAGGAAAAATTTTGTTGATGAAGTGATTTGGCAGCGTTCATATGCTCCGATCAATTTGAAGAAAACCTTGTCACGAAGCCACGATGCTATTTTGGTCTATGCTAAAAATGCAATGGGTTTGGAGTTTGGTAAACTTCCAAGAAGTGAAGAGGCTAATTCGGCATATAAAAATCCAGATCATGATCCAAGAGGACTTTGGCAATCAGACAATTTTTCGGTTGGTCCAGCGGTTGAAAATAAGATTTATGAAATTATAACTCCTTTCGGAAGAAAGGTTTTACCTCCAAAGGGGCGATGTTGGTTGCTTACAAAAGAAAGGTATCAAGAATTTATAGATGATCATAGAATATGGTTTGGATCAAAAGGTGATGGGGTTCCACGTATCAAAAGATTTCTCTCAGAGGTAAAAGATGGTATCACTGCTCAGACTTTATGGACATACCAAGAAGTTGGTCATAATCAAGACGCAAAAAAAGAAGTAAAAATTTTCAATGATGAAAATGTATTTGCAACCCCAAAACCAGAGAGACTAAGTAGCTGTTAAAAAATAACTGTAACAATTTAATTGTGATTAGACTCTATTCTACAGCTCCGTTTATCCTGAAATTGATTTTTTAATAATAAGTTATCAGATAACTCATTATTGA
>CAIWUU010000171.1 GCA_903915955.1 uncultured Chlorobiaceae bacterium
ATCAGGCTTGCTCGAAATCATAAGCTGCGGTATGGGACACCCCAACGTCATGCACAACTGCGGGCATAGACCCAGAAGAATCAGGTTGTTGTTTGAGAATGATTTGAGGATGTTGAGGCAGTTTGGGACGGCGTGAGGGTATGAGCTCTCGTAACTCTCGTGAAAGCCGATCTGGTTCTCCGTCCCTTAGTCCTTGAGCTGCCAATAGGGTGGTGAGGTGACAACAAGATGCACCTACCTGTCAGCGAAGAGGTTCATCTGTCGGCTGTCGCCGTGGATTATGGTATGGTGGCTCTTCAAGGTGCTGTTGGGTGTCCGGGTTGTATTGTTGGTGGAGCGGTTTTGGATGCTTGAGTGAAGTATAGAGAATTTCTTTTGATTTACACTGAATAGAGGGCTGGGGAAATAACGTCAGCAGCACTTTGGAAAAAGGCGGTGAACTTACCGGCTCTGCCCCGGAATAAGTATACTATATGCGCAATAATTCCCATAAAAAAGGAATTTGACACAGAGTATAGTAGTTAATCATCAAATAATTTGGTACGTTTACCTCTACGATGACCGCATAAATTCACATAAACTGAGAATTCATGCAGACAAAATTGAAATTTGCAGAAACCGAACTCCCGGAAGGACGATCTCAACTGTCGCAGCTCATCCGTGAATCAGGTGACGTTATAGACATTGAGAACGCTGCCCGAATTCTGGGATTATCGAGAACAAACGCGTCAAAACGTCTTGCCCGATTGACAACACAAGGCTGGCTTCGGCGGGTCAGTCAGGGGACTTATCTGCCTGTTCCTCTTGACTCCCTTACCAGCGCGCTTGTTCTCGACGATCCATGGATTCTGGTGCCTCCACTCTATTCTCCAGCCTATATTGGCGGACGAACAGCAACCGAGTACTGGGACTTGACAGAGCAATTGTTCAAGGATATTGTCGTCATCACAGCACGCCCTGTTCGTACCAGAAACCAGCAGCATCATGGTGCCCGCTTTACGGTAAAGCATATTCAGGAGAAGAAGATTTTCGGCCTCAAACCGGTATGGCGGCATCAGACAAAAATCATGATATCCGATGTGCACCGCACAATTATCGATTTACTGGATGATCCTGCTCTCGGTGGCGGTATTCAGCACGTTGCTGACTGCCTTGCGGCTTATCTTGATCGACCGGATCGTCATGACACAACACTCATGGAATACGCGGAGCGGCTCGGCAATGGGGCGATTTTCAAAAGACTTGGATTTCTTCTTGATGGCAATAAAAAAGCAGGGCAATTGGTGGCAGAGTGTTTGAAACGCATCACCAAAGGGAATGCCAAGCTCGATCCCACGTTTGTATGCAGCAAGCTGGTTTCGCGGTGGCATCTCTGGATTCCGCCTGCTTGGGTAGATCGAGGTCGTCATGATTGACCGCCATGAAATTCTTGACACTGCTTCACTCGTGTCGCTCAATGCGCATGTCGTAGAGAAAGATTATGTGCTCGGCTGGATGCTTGCTGGCATAGCGGCCCATGCAGAATTAAGGGACTCCTGGGTGTTCAAGGGAGGAACCTGCTTGAAAAAATGCTTTTTTGAAACCTGGCGCTTTTCCGAAGATCTCGATTTCACGCTCTTAAACCCCGCACATATTGATGAAAAATTTTTGAAGCGCGTTTTTTCGGAGATCGGGCAATGGGTTTATGAAGAGAGCGGCATCGACACGCCAACAAACATCCAGAACTTTGACATTTATGAAAATCCGAGGGGAGGACTTTCTTGCCAGGGGAAAATAGGGTATCGTGGCCCAATTTCACCTCAGGGTAAAAATATCCCGCGCATAAAAATCGATCTGACCAGTGATGAGCTACTGGTACTGCCTCCTGTCCGCACGGCTGTTTTTCATCCTTACAGTGACGCTCCTCACGATGGCATTCAGGCTCTGACCTATAGCTATGCTGAGGCGTTTGGCGAAAAAATCAGGGCACTTGCTGAGCGGACGAGACCTCGTGATTTATATGACGTAATCAACCTCTTCCGAAATGCAAGCGCACGACCTGCGGCTTCTCTGTTGCTGGATATTCTTTGCCAGAAATGCGCATTCAAAAATATTGCGATCCCCTCACTTGCTGATCTGGCACCGCATCGTGCCAATCTCGACGCAAGCTGGCAAAACATGCTGGCTCACCAATTGCCTGCACTTCTGCCAGTAGAATCTTTCTGGAACGAACTGCCAGCCTTCTTTGCCTGGCTGGAAGGCGGAGCTGATCCCAACATGCCCCCCGCTTACGCTGTTGGTTCGGACGAAACAGTTCTGCGCGATCGATTCCTGAAACTATCGGTAACCGCTTCCGTCAGTTCATGTATTGAAGTCATTCGCTTTGCGGCATTCAATCGTCATTCTGTAGAACTGGATTATCGTGACGAAAATGGGCGGCGCACCACAAAAATTATCGAGCCGTATTCATTGCGCCAAACCACTGCAGGCGCTATCCTTCTGTACGTCTACGATGTTGAGAAGAACGTGGACAACACTGTGCACATTGACCGCATTGGAGGTGTACGGGTCACGAGCAAGACGTTCATCCCTCGTTATGAAATCGAGTTAATCCCATAATCACTGAGCTTGGGGAGCTGCTAACTCGTTGAATCGCATTTACCAAATTTTATAGAATGAACATCCTTTCATTCTTCAGGATGTTCGCTTTCAAGTGC
>CAIWUU010000172.1 GCA_903915955.1 uncultured Chlorobiaceae bacterium
CTGTAACAATTTAATTGTGATTAGACTCTATTCTACAGCTCCGTTTATCCTGAAATTGATTTTTTAATAATAAGTTATCAGATAACTCATTATTGATGGTGTTGGCGTATTTTGTTATAGTTGTTCTCTAACGATGACTAACGATTCTGGCGCTGCATCGGTGAAGAATCTGGAATCCGGAATACCAAGATCGGTGCGAATCATTCTGACCAAACGGGCAGCACTCTGATCCATCATGGGGGGTTCTCGTGCAGGAAGCGGTGCGCGAAGAAGGTTCCATGCCGTCATTTCATCCGAAACAACCTCTTCGCCGGTCACCAGTGGCACTGTTTTTTCCCAGTCTCGCCATGAGGAAACATACTCGCGTCCCATCACAAATTCCGCGCCTTGATTGAGAAGAGCCACAAGATCCCATAATTCACGAACGGCAATCTGAATAGGGGTTGCCGTTCCAAGCAGGAGATGCTTCGAGTTCTTCACGGCTTCCCGCATGAACGCCAGCAGATTGTTTGGCTCCTGCTCTTGCCTCAGCCCGCCTCTGACCCGTGCTTTATGAGCTTCATCCAGAATCAGGGTGCCAAATCTGAGATTTCTTAAAATACCGGCCTCCTCAGAGTCTTGCACTATCAAGCCAGTCGAGACGATGGCAATTTGACAGGGGGCGTGGGCAATATCTTCTGCGCCTCGTGAAGGGACGGGCCGACCATCCGGTGTCAACCAGTGTTTTGCGTTGGAAACCCAGACCGCACTTGGAATACCCAGCCGGTCATTGATCTCTGTCTGCCATTGCAGGGTAAGCGTTGCAGGGCAAAGAACAAGTACCGGGCCATCACCAAGCAGTGCAGCAACGAGAGCGGCAGTGGCCATAGAGAGGGTTTTGCCCAATCCAACCTCGTCAGCAAGAAGCAGCCTTGTTTTTCCGAACACGTTACGATGTTGAAGAAAGGTGGTGACAAAGGAGCGCTGCCAGGGCTGCAATTGCTCACCGCCACGGTAGATCGGCGATTCAATCATGGCCGCCGCCGGTATCTCCTCCGGCTTCAGATCGGCAAAACTCACCTCAACTCGCTCACTGATGCGTTTCACCTCGGTGATTATTGCATCCGGCAGGTCATGCCCCAGTTTCCACAGTGCATCGAACTCCTGCTCCACCCAGTCGCACCCTTCCGCCGACTGGTCTTCCCATAAAATTTCATGGTTCTTTGAGAAGGCAGCCCGGCTATCGTTGACCGACCCGAGAAAGCAGGTTCGCTGCCCGTTTGCCAGTGTAATGAGCCCAGCCTTGCCATGAACAAAAACGGTGTTTTTCGGAACAACCTTGATGTGCACCCGCCCCGACAAAAGCAGCACGTAAAGCTTTTTGTACTGCTCCCGGTGCATCAGCGCCTCTGTTTCCACCGGCATCTGATTCCACCGCTCTTTCAGCGCCGCATCCCGTGCTGCCTTGGAAACCATGATATCATTGGGATCCAGTTCGCTGTTACAGATAATGCGAACATCAGGGATTTGTTCAATCTCCTCGCCGACCAGCTCAAAGATGGATGAGCGAAAGTACCCGGCAATTCGTTTATAGGAGCGAGCGTCACGAAGTTTTTCGGCCAGGAAAACGTGATCAAGCCGTTCACGCAATGAGGAAAATCTTCGGATATCGCCCATAGCTCAGCAGGTTCCGTCGTTACGAATCAAGTCACGCAAAATCATGGCACACCGGCTCTCCTCATCACGGATACCGGCTGTTTTTTTTGAGAGATAATCAGCAAGAGCGATGAGTTTGTCTATCGGTTGGGGTCAACTATAACCCTCTCACTATGAAATCAAAGAAGCCATTTCTTTTTTTTCTCAACAAGCCTCTTTGGAATTACAATTATTATATTCATCGTAAAGAACGATCCCGCTCTCAAAAAGTCTATTCACGGATAGCACATGAAGCTTTATTCATACATTGTTGCCATTGATTCCGGCTTCGCGCCAAATCCATTTTTTGGATATTGTACACTGGCTTGCTGCAAACCAGCGATTCGGCGAACAATAGATGAAGGTGACTGGATTGTTGGGTTGAGTCCCAAAGCCAAAGGGAATAAGGTCATTTACGCGATGCAGGTTGATGAGATTCTGAAGAGCTACTCAGAATACTACAAGCGGTTCGAAAACAAGAGACCAGATTACACGAAGGATAAAGTCTACGAACGAGGTGATAATATTTACATGCCATTGGATGATGGAAAATACCAACAATTGCGGTCGCAGCATTCTAATGGAGAACAAGAGAACTTGGGAGTCAAAGAGTGGGACTTGGGTGGAGTTCGTGTTCTTGTCGGAAGAACCTTTCACTACTTCGGAGCATCCGGCCCGGAGTTACCGGAGAGTTTGAGTGGCTTAAAGGTTGGTCGTGGACACAGAAACGCCTTCTCACCAGAAACCATCAATTACTTTCTGGAATTCATAGCCGCAAAACCACAGGGAGTCAATTGCCATCCAACAAAATGGCCAGTTACTGATAATTCTTGGAAACAGGAGAAAGAATGAAATTGATTCTGAGTAGAAAAGGATTTGACTCTGCTGCTGGAGGTGTACCAAGCCCAATCTTTCCTGATGGTCGTATGCTGTCACTGCCTATTCCTGATAACATAAAGTCTGGAACAAAGTATGTGGACATTTTCTATAATGGCAAATCACTCGGGCCTCTTATTGAGCAACTCGCGTCCAAGGTCAAGTCCCATGCCCATCTTGACCCTGATCTTGTAAAGGAGAGCCTGCAATCACGTGAGGATGGATGGCGTCCTATTTTCGGTCAGTCAGGGGCTGCTCAAGGACATCTCCATAACAATGATATTTCAACGGGTGATCTCTTTCTATTTTTTGGCCTGTTCCAGGATATCGAAGAGCGGGAAGGTGTCTATGCAAGGGCTCCCAAATCAAAGCCGCGCCATGTTATCTGGGGATGGATGCAGGTCGATGAAGTCTTACATTTGGGAATCAATAAACCTGATGGCTATAAATGGGCAGAATATCATCCCCACTTCCGTAGTGATGAACCGAATAATGTGGCTTACATTGCAAAAACACAATTGGAAATAGATGGCATAATATTGAAAGACGTTCCGGGAGCCGGTGTTCTACCCCTGTACTCATCAGAACTGCAATTGACTGCACAGGATGCAGATAAAGTAACAGATTGGGAACTCCCTGGTTGGTTCTATCCTGGCAAATCTCGTAAGCCCCTCACATTCCACCCAAATTTACAGAGAAGTTGGAGCTTGCATGGTAATCGAACAAAATTAAAGGCGGCCTCAAGAGGACAGGAATTTATACTTGATTGCAAGGAATACCCGGAAGCTATTCCTTGGGCTTGTGATCTGATTACGAATCACTGGCAAGCATGATATCCAGGAATACCGAATTCGGATCTATATTTTTTATTTTGGTCTAAACTCAAGCCTTTCTGATGAAAGAAAAAGTTTATTTGGATTCAACGGTTCCAAGTTATTACTTTGACGAGCGCGAAGCCCTAAGAACATTTACCGACATCACAAGGAAGTGGTGGTCGGAAATGTCCGGTTATTATGAGTTACACATTTCGGATGCCGTGCTTCAAGAACTGAACAATGGTAACTATCCACGCAAAGATGAAATCATCCGATTGGTTTCGGCAATCCCATTACTACCGCTGGCTCCCGATCTTGAACAAGTTGTCGAGTTTTATATTTCCAACTATGTGATGCCAAGGTCTCTTGTTGGCGACGCTCTACATCTTGCCTATGCCAGCTATTTCGACATTCAATATCTCCTGACCTGGAATTGCAACCACCTTGCGAACGCCAACAAACGGAAGCATATTCGCGTTGTCAACGCTCGCCTTGGCTTATCAACACCTGAAATTGTTACGCCGCTTGAACTGTTCAAAGAGGAGAATAACTTATGATCCGCTCAGAGATTTTGCAGGAAAAAGATAAAACTCAAGCAAGATTGTCGGAAGAATGCACATCTATCCATGACTATTTTGTGCAGTCTCACATTGCTGCCGAAAAGGCTGCGAAAACATACGGGTTTACTCTCAACTATGCTGAAGTGCCTACCTTGTCCCGTTACAGGGCTGGAAACAGTGGAGAGCGAACCGCATCAATCTCGTAAATTTATGCTTGACATTCCAGCGCTCCCATGCGCCACAAGACAACAGGGTGTTTCCGGGTTTCGCGGTGCGCTGAACTGAAAAAGTGGTACACTTTCACCGGACACCGTTGAACTGTTGTTCATAGAGTTCTATAAGATCTTCAAATTCGTCCCATTGCGGGTCTCCTTTCTTTACTTTCCCCGTTGCATCCGCCTGAGCAACAGCATAGACCTGACATGCAGCTTCATGCAATTTGCCAACCTCAAACGATTTTTCGCCAGTGAGCACCAGCAGATTGTTTTTTCGGACAAGCGTTGAAAAAAACTTCCCAACCTCTTCCAGCGGCAATTTCGAATCTGGTGAGATGATTGCCAGTACCCGGTTTACCTGTACCTCCTTTTCAATTTCATCAATACTTGGCAACGCCAGTACTTTTTGATAGGCTCTTTTGCTTCTTGGCTCGAATGCCTCTCGCAGACGATGTGCAATCAGCTCTGAAACTTTGGGTTCAGGGGCTCGTGCAGCAAGACCGGTAAGCATCTTGGTGAGGTTTTCAAGCTTGTCAAAATAGATTCGACCTTCGGCTGATTTATGGAGGTACCAGCTTGATTTTGTAAGGTTGTCACAGGCTTGCTGGTAAAAACTCAGATCAGCATTCGGAGTGGCGAGGCATTCGAGGGTTTCCGAGAGGGTAAGGCCTTTAACCGGATTGACCGCCGTTGAGAGGCTTGAAACAAGAAGCAGATTGGCGACCTGGGCCGCAGCGGTATTGCCTGTATTTGCATCAATGGTTTGAGCATGGGCGCTGCCATCGGAAGAGTAGATATCCCTTGCGACCGCATCGTCGAGTCGTGATATGGAGATGATTTTCTCTCTCACCTCATCAATGGAGAGATCAAAGTGCTGCGGGCCGATAAGCATCACATCATTTGCTTGCCGTTCCCAGACCGACTTTAAAAGCCTTGAGGCAAGCTCCAGCAAGCCACGCGTCTGCTGAAACTCCTTGTTTTCCTTGAAGAGAGCAAAAATGTGTTTCATCTGAGGGTGAAACGGATAGGTCTGCTCCACTTCAGAGGCGAGCTGCTCCGGCGATTTCTGTTGCTCAATGGTTTTTGAGCGCTGCGCCTGCTCTATAGCCTTGCCAAAACTTTCAGCGATATGAGCAATTTGCGCGTTATCCGGCAATCGGGAAAACTATAGTGGACCCCGGTTTTTAGACAGTGGTTTAAGTTGTTAACTTGCCCCAAAAGGAGCAGGTAATGACAAAAAAGACACGAAAAATTTTCAGCAGTGACTTTAAGGCCAAGGTGGCCCTTGAGGCGATTCGAGGGGTCAAAACGCTGAATGAAATCGGTCAGGAATTTGGAGTACACCCCGTTCAGGTCGGAACATGGAAGAAAGAGCTGC
>CAIWUU010000173.1 GCA_903915955.1 uncultured Chlorobiaceae bacterium
GCCCTCATAGGCGGCATAAATGCGGGCAGGCTGTGCGGCATCCTTCATCCAGAAAATTTGTGCCAGGGTCACCGTTTTGTCGTACCCTTCGTTATGAAAGACACCGAGGATGACCGAATAACTGTTGGATTCGCGAAGGGCAACCGGTTTGGCACCGCCTCCGAGGTTTTCCTGCCGCTCCGACTTGAAGTAGCCCAATACGTAGGAGCGCAGGGTGCGTTCACGGTTGTCGGCGCCTGCCGCTTTGTTGTAGGCAATGCGCTGGCTTGGCACCAGCAGGGTAGTCACGGCATCGACCAGTGTCGATTTCCCGGAGCCGATATCACCAGTGAGGAGGGCGTTTTTCCCTCCCAGTTCAGAGGCTCTTCAGCTCGAAAAGTTGCCGGAAGACTTGTTATGGAGGTATCATGAAAAAGGGTTGCGCAATCTCCGACATCACGGAAGTGTATCAAGGGGTTCAGTACGCGAGAACAGTTGAGAAGAAAGATTGGGTATTTACTTGTGCTCGTGATGGCATAACCTTCTGCGCCATTGAGCATTGCTTTTCGGGGGGGGAGTGTCTGGTTTGACAGGCAGAAATCCAGCAAATTGTTTCCGATAAGGTTAAGAAAAAAGGTTGGTTTGGATTACCTTGTCTACGTGTACTCAGCACACCAGAATCTCGGCATACAGCTTCTTTAACTGCAGATACAGAATCTTGAGAAGCGGATTTATCAGGAGATGCAGGAAAATGGTCTTCTGGAACTTGTTGAGAAGCAGAAAGAGAGGGCTGGTGATGCTTCCATAGCGATTGGTCGCTCATTGGCTGACGATATGTTACGATGTTGTTGAGAGGTTCACCAAAAGGTCTCTCAAGGAGTGGTAAAAAGCTCCTCCATCTGGCGAAACCTCTGAAGGACGGCTCAGTTTCACCCATGAAAGTCCTTCAAAAGAGCGTTTTTTTTAGGAGGCTCAGCATGACATTCAAGGTGACCATCCTGTATCGGGGTTTACTGAAGTAGGAACGAGACCAAAGGGAAAGAGATTTTGATTAAATTATGTTAGTACCGTAAAAATATGCAAAGACATTTGGTCAATTCAGAAACAAGTCAGTATCTTCAAACATTTAATGCCACTTGCTCAATCGACGATAAAGCCCATGTTGGACAGGCTATAAACAAAAGCGAAGATCACAGATACTTATCCAGCAATTACATTTACTTATTATGTGTAGCTTAGGAGAACTTCTCGATGAATGGAAAGATACTGATAAGGAAAACGACAGAATTTGTATCGTTAAATGGATGACTGGGCATAGAAAAATCAAAAGAGAATTTATCGACAATCTGCTTGAAGACAAAGGATTATTGCGTAATGATGTAGAAAAGCTTGCATATGTTTTATTGGAAATTTCAACATTGCCAAGAGAAGAAGAGCAAGAAAAAAGATTTAACGAGTGGGCTACTGAAGTTATGCTGAAAGGAAAAATTTGCGATCAATTACAAGATAAATACGTCTATCATATTACGACAGATCTTCGTCTTCAGCGGTCAATTGACCGACATAGAATTGAATTTGATACAATTACAGAAAAAGAATCAAAAATAAATATTCAGAGGCCAAATGATTTAATAAATACAATTAAAAAATTATCAAAATATTCGGATCCGAGACTCAAAGAGAAAAGAGCTATATGGGTAACATGGGAAACTGCCGACTTTCCTTGTCGTGGAGTAATTGATATATATAATAAAATAACCAGTGCTAAAACAAAAAAACAAAAAAAGAAAAATAATAAAGATTTGCAGTTCTATAGAGATACTATTATTAATGCGTTGTGTTTAGATAGTGAAGAATATAAAAAAGTATGTATAATTATTTTGTGCTACAAATTGACTCCAAATCTAAATATTTGTGTGCCTACTGTGGCAGATGCTCGGTGGGGATTTTGTAATTTTAAACCAAAAAAATTTACAGACGATTGTGGAAAAAGCAGAGCTGCTATTTCATGCAATGAAGGGGTACATGGTAAAATTGATTTATCTGGATTGACGAATTTAGCTATTATTAAAAACAAATGACAATTGAATGTAAATTAATGCAGAAAAGTCAACTTATTTATTGCAATCACATTAATAACTATGAAGCAAAGATTGAAGAAAAAGAAAGAATTATATGTGGCGCTAAAATCTTTGAGTTGTGCAGAATGGAAGACATTGATTAGAAAAAGATTACTAGGATTAGAAGATGAACTGCCACCAATAGAGATTCGTATTGATGAAGAAAACGAAGATATTTTTATTAGGTTAATACCTCAGCTTAATAACCCTAAAAATGCATTCGATGCAATAATAAGTCTTTATGAAGATGAAATTAATAGTATTAACGGACTTGTAAGTTTTGAAGCTAATATTTTTACAGCAATTATTGTGTTGGTTCGTTTTGTTATAATTAGAAACTATGATAGCAATTTTGATGATGAAATCCTTATGTATAAGCATGAGATTTCAATAAAAGCATACAAACTAACTCATTCGCTTCAAAATAAACTTCAAAATAATGAAGATGACATTTCAAAACGTTTATTAAAAGAAGCATCATATCTTTTAGAAGATATAGTAATTAGTGATTCCGTACCAATTATAAATCAGATGAATATTGAAATTGCGGGAATTTATTATAGTAGTTTAAAAGGAGGTCAATAGTGAAAACTATTGTATTTCATTCATATAAGGGTGGAGTTGGAAGGACATTAGCACTTGCAAATTTTGCAATTGCATTAAATAAAATAAGTAAGAACGTGTTAATTTTAGATTGGGATTTTGATGCCCCTGGTGTCCCAGTAAAATTTGATGTTCAAGATGAGGTAAGAAACGGCTACGTTGATTATCTTTTTGATGTTAGAGATGAATATGGCCAAGATATAAAGTATACTAATCTTGAAGAGCGAGAAAAATATCTAAAAGATTGTATTATTCGAATTAAAGATGAAAATATTTATATCCTTCCTGCTGGAAATAGATCGAATAAAAATTATTGGTTACATACATCATCATTGAACTTTCAAAGTTTTTTTAATTATTCAGATTCAGGCGAAACAAATAAAAATACAAATTTCTTTACAGAAGATATAGAAATATTAAAAAACAGCCTTGATGAAAAAGAGGTTGATTATTTGGTAATCGATTGTAAAGCAGGCGATGCAAGAGCGGTTATACCACTTATGCTATTTGCTGACAAGGTTGTTGAGTTGTTTAATTGTAATAATGAGGGAGTTTTTGGTGAACTTCTCACTCGATCAGCAATTCAAAGATTAAATGATATAAAAAAGAGGTATGGGGAAAAAAAGGAAGGCGTTGTATTAATATCTACAATGAGTAGAGTCCCATCAAAATTTACTGTAGCACATGCACTAAAAGAATATAAAGATTTTGCATCACAAATGCTCAATTATTTTGATATTTCGATAGATGGTATTGCAAAAGATCTTTTATTAATACATGAGCATCGGGGGTTGGAAATTGCTGAGTCGTTGATATTGGATAAAGATAATAAAGATTTTCTACTTTCTCATGATTATATAGAATTATTCGAGGAAATTTTAAGTGATGATATAGAAATTAAAGAAAAAATTTCTTCGCTTGGATTTATTGATTGGAAAACAGCGATAGGTCTAGCTGATCAAGTCGAATTTATAGAACGCTTCTTTTCATTGCAAGTGTTGAAAGGAAATTTATTCAATGATGATAATGTGCGAAATGTGGCAATAAGGTGTGATACACTTAGGGACATGCTTAATGGGTTAGGGAAAGATATTAGTGATCATTTGCAACATGCGGGTATCAACAAGAACACAATTAAATCAAAGATTGAAAATTCTTTTTGCGATGCAGGGTGTCGTGCGGGCGAAGGATTTGGTATTGAAGCAATAACTCCAGGCAAAGTATGGCCTGATGTTCCCACCAAAACGCAGGATCGCTTGGAGGGGTGGTTAGCTTTTGACAGAGATGCAGGCTTTGGAAATTGGACATGCAGGCTTGATGAAAACAAGAAAATCTGCGTCATTATCCTTCAAAACCACTTCCTTTCAGGTACTGAATATGGTGAATATTTTCTTTTTGGTTATATAAAGGGAGTTCTCTCATATTTAATTCCAGGTAAGGATGATCCTGTTGCGATTGAATTTAAATCATATAAAAATAAGGAAGTTACGCTAGCTTATGTTTGAATCATATAAAAATAATCGGTTGAAAAAAATCTGCTTAATATACACGGGTGGGACAATTGGTATGACTAAGGATGGTAAAGGAGTTTTGCGACCTCCTGATAATCCTGAAGATTTTACAAAAATTGCTCCTGAAATAAATGAAATTGCTGAAGTTGATTTTGTTGCATTGATGAACAAAGACAGTACCAATATTGTTCCGAGTGATTGGACGGCAATGGCACAGGCTGTTTATGACAGGCGTAATGATGGATATGCTGGTTTCGTTATTGCGCATGGAACTGATACAATGCACTTTTCCTCTTCGGCTTTAGCCTTTGCTCTTGGACCAGGCTTGAGTTTTCCTGTTGTTTTTACTGGCGCCCAGACAACCCCTGCTATAGCGCATGGAGATGCAAGAATAAATCTGGTGCGTGCTATCAAGGTGGCTCAGGAGGACTTTGCTGAAGTTGTTATCAGCTTTGGTGACTATGTTTTTCGTGGCTGTAGAACACAGAAAAAGGATGAGAAGCGTTTTGATGCCTTTGAAAGTCCTGCAATTTATCCCATTGCTGATATTACTGAAAAAATATTACGATATCCAATTGCTCGTAGCCGAAGTGACAGTGATGTTACAAATGAAATAAATCTTATTCCGGACTATGCTGATGGTGTTATACAGGTTGGTCTAATTCCCGGTTTGAAACCGGACCTGTTGATTCCGCTTATTGAAAATCCTGAGTGTAAAGGTGTTGTCCTGCAATCGTTTGGCGCAGGAAATGTCCCTGATGATGGGATTTATGCTTTTGGTGACTTTATTCGACGGGCAGTTAGCTACAATAAGCCAGTTGTTATTACCAGCCAGTTTCCAGCAAACTCAACACTTGAGACACACTATGCTCCAGGGGTTGCGGCCGTTGAGGCTGGTGCTTTAGCTACTGGAAATATGACAAGTGCTGCAGCAACCGTCAAATTCAGATGGGTTTTGGCCAGGGTAGAAAAAGAGATTCAAGAAAATATTATATCGACCAATAATAAGCTGTCAAGAATTAAAGACTTGATGGGCGAAGTCTATGTTCGAGAAATGGATTAATTTAAATTTTAACAGGATTGTATTATGAGTACACCATCCAAAGTATTTATTCTTTATACTGGTGGCACTATAGGTATGGCACCATCGGATCCTAATAACTTGGCAAGTCCTTTAACACCACAGCCATTGGACGATTTAATCCAATGGGTTCCAAGTTGGAAAAATGGAGTTGTTGAAAAAGATGAAAAGGATAATAATAAGATTAAATCTATAAAATTAGAAAATGGTATTTCTCTTGGTTTTGATAATTTTGAAAAACCCCTTGACTCATCTAATATTACACCTGCAGATTGGCAGATAATGGCGGCTGGCATTGAAAAGGTCTATAATGAGTATGATGGATTTGTTATTTTACATGGTACCGATACCATGGCCTACACGGCTTCGGCTCTTTCGTTTCTTTTTGAAAATTTGGCAAAACCAGTAGTCATTACGGGTTCCCAATTGCAGATTTCTCACGAAAGAACGGACGGTGTCATGAATTTGGTAAATGCAGTACATATTGCAGGCTGGAAGTCAACCGGATTACCCTGTATTCCTGAGGTGGTGGTTTGTTTTGCCGATAAATTACTACGAGGTTGCAGGACGTCTAAGGTGAGCAGTACAGCATGGGCCGGTTTTGATTCACCTAATTTTCCTCATCTAGGATCCATTGGAGAGCATATTAAAATTAACGAGGATCTTCTTCGTTCAATCCCTGATGAAAAGCAAAGCTTTCATGTCATAAAAGATATTGATACAAATGTAATTGATATTACATTAAACCCTGGTATGCAGGCATCTCAGCTCAAAAAAATTATGGAACCAAAGGAGGTTCATGCTATCATTTTGCGAACATTTGGAGCGGGAAATGCACCAGATAAAAAACCGTTCTTAGATGTTATTGAAAATATTGTTAATGCTGATAAAACAATTGTAAATATTACTCAGTGTCAGCAAGGTATGGTTGAAATGGGATTATATGCATCAAGTGCTGCATTGTTGGAACGAGGGGTGATTTCAGGGTTGGATATGACTCCCGAAGCTGCATTAACTAAATTGTATGTTACTCTGGCAAATAAGATTGGTATTCAACGCGCATTGCAAATGCAGGTTAGCCAACGTGGAGAACAAACTGAAAACTTGTTTGATCTGAGATATGGAGAATGTGGCAACAGTGGAGAATCGACAAAATCATTCGATGAGTTTAGAACACCGGATCGTCGTTTTAATGTAAAACGTTTAAGCAGGGCTGTAGTCCGATTTCAGAGTCTCGGAGTCGTTGGTACTGAAACAGGAAAACCTGTGTCGATAAGAGTATTCATGAATAAACCAGGATCAAAATCGGAGACTCCTAAAGATGATCCCGCTTTAATTGCTAATTTTATGATCGAAGCTGATGGTAAAGATCATAATGTGGTGAATGTTGTGCCTGAAAACACATCCAGAGGATATATAGGAGACGGTGATATTACTTTGTCTGTTCGAGCTGATGAAGGGGTTAAATTCTGGTTTAAAGGTCTATATTTGGCATTATTTGCAAAAGCTTGATTTATCCGTCAAAATGAGGCTGTCTCATAAGTCAAATTATGAGACAGCGTTTTCTTTTCAATGGAAGCTGAAAACCATTAAAATACAAATAGTCATGGTGTAGATCTTCTTGCCGATGAATGCGAAGCCAGCGCCCCAACTATCCACTCAAACCCGATCCTCTCCTGCTCCAGCCGTACGTGACCGCCCAGCTCATTCCGGCGCAACTGATCATAAAGCGCACTCTCATCAGCGGTCAGTCGTGTGAGTGCTCCGGTTTCGGGAGACGGTTCAGTGCCCCAAAGCGCTTGATGCTCCATCAGCGTCTCACGATCCATCAGAAGGGAGGCCGCATGGGGAAAGAACCTGCGCAATTGGTTGAGGATGGCGAAGCCGTGGGTGTCGATGTCGCCCCAGTAGTGGATAACGCGGTTACGGAGCCACTCAACTGCGGCCAAATTCTCGAACCCATAGCCAGCTCCGAAAATCACCATCGCCTCGGGAACATCGGGAAAAGCGAGAAAGTTGATTTCGTTTTCGGTGATGAAGACCTTGGTAACAGGCAGCTCCAAGCGGGCAAAGGTTGCCTGCGTCACGGTGATATCCTGATCGCTCTCCGTCATGAACACCGCCAGTGCCGGGTCGAGGATTCGGAAACGCACCCGCATGGGTTTGTCCTGAAAGCCGTAACGGCGGCAGAACCCGCTGGCTCCTGTGGCTGTTGCGTCAATCTCCTCCGGCGGAAGGACGAGATCGAAGAGTTCCCCAAGCACGCCACGGTGCCCTTCGATGAATTTGCTGTGCACGCCGGGCAGGTCGATCTGGCGCAGGTAGATGGCCGGTTGAGGATGTGTGAGACTCCAGGCGACAATGGAGAGGATGCGCGGCCACTCTTCGGCCAGCTCGAGGGCGCGCAGGGGGCGTTTTTCGAGCCAAGGGAGTAGCGCTGGTTGCCCGTCGCGGGTGAGCTTGACCATGGCGGCAAACTGCCGGGCCTCTTGCCGCTTGCCAATCAGTCCGAGGGCATCGTCCAGCGTGTCAATCCAGATTTCTGCCGGAAGTTCATTGGCTCCCAGAATGCGGTGGTTGATGCTGCGCCATACAATGCGGTACTGTTTGGCTGCGCCGAAGAGTCGCGCAATCCAGTCGCGCACTTCGGTAAAAGAGTCGCTTAACTCTCTGGAATCAGGCCCTTTCAGCGTCAGGCGACGGGGAAAAACCGATTCGCCACCAATCAGGGAGGAGAGGATGATGCCCCGATCCCAAAGTTTCTGCACCTGGGCCTTCAGTTCGGCGGGGGTTGTCCAGCTCATTCCACCGCCTTCTCTTTTTCGGCGCGATACTCTTCGATGGTGAGGTTGCGCAACACCGAGCATCGGCCCTCCTGATTGTGGACAAAGCCGACGCTGGACACGAAGGGTTCGATGATGTGGATTTTCTGCAACGGTGTAACGATGAGCAGTTGCAGGTTGAGCTGGGCGAAGAGTTGCAGGCCGTACTGCGCTGATTCGTCAGAGCCGCGTCCGAAAGCCTCGTCAATAACCACAAAACGGAAGGAGCGTGAGCGTACGGCCCCCCATTCCAAACCGAACTGATAGGCAAGGCTGGCGGCAAGGACGGTGTAGGCCAGCTTCTCCTTCTGCCCTCCAGATTTGCCACCAGAATCGGCGTAGTGTTCGTGTTCGCTGTCATCTTCGCGCCACCGCTCGCTGGCGGCAAAGACAAACCAGTTGCGCACGTCGGTCACTTTGGCTGTCCAGCGCCGGTCGAGGTCGGCATACGCTTCACGGCCCTGGAAGCGATCAATGATGCGCCGCACCTGAAGGAATTTGGCTTCCGAATATTGCGCGTCATCCGATCCGGTCAGCGAGCCTTCGGTGCAGGCACGCAGCTCCGACTGAAAGTCACGGATGTCGGCATCGAGGTTTGTCTGTGCTTCGAGGGTGATGTATCGGCCAGCATTGAAATCGATCTGCGTGAGCGATTCATTGAGGCGGGTAATGCGCTCCTTGATGGTCTCCCGTTCACGGGCCAGTTGCGACTGAAAATTGGCCACCTCGCGAATGGTATTTTCGTTGAGCAGATCCTTGAACCTCCCCTCAAAGCGCGGCAGATCGTCGGCCCGGAGTTGCTCAAACATTGAACGATACTCCTTTCCTGCGGCGATGTTGACATCCACCTCGCGGGTCTCCAGTTTCCACTCCTCCTTGTATTCGGTCATCGCCCTGATGATCTTTTCGCCCAGTCGGGAGAGCTTCCTGTCTTCGCCGTCTATCTTTACCTGCAGCCAGTCACGCATCTCCCGTTCGCGATTGTCGCACGATTCAACCGTCAGCGACTGATCACCGAAAGTCTCATTGAGCATGAGCTGGAGCGCGGGGAAGCGGGTGGCAACTTCCGCCCCCGCTTCAGCCAGCAGTGCGGCTGTCTGCTGCTGCAACTCCATGATACTACTGATTTTCTGCTCGATTTTTGACCGTTTATCCTTCCGGTCATCAAGCTGCCGCTCCGTTTCATGCAGCTCCTGCTCCAGCACAGCAAGCTGCTCAGTCAGGGTTTGCAGAATATTTGAAGTGGCTTCAAGGTCGCGCTTTTCCGTCTCCAGTCTGGCAATGGCAACGGCGAGAGGTTGCCAGTCGAGATCGCTGAAATCGGGATACTCGTCAAGCTTGGAGAGGATGGTCAGCCGATCCTTGAGTTTTTTCTGCTCCTGCTGCAAGCTGCTGATTCTGCCTGCCAGTTTGGTCAGCTCGCTTTGTTGCTTTTTGGCCTTCTCTTCAAGGACGGCGATTTTGGCGGCATTGCTCCACCCCAGCACGTAGCGGCTGCGGTCGTCGAGGCGGTGGCGGTCATCCTTTTCGTGCCGTTCACCGGGCGACTTGATCTGTCCGGCTTGGGTGATGGCTTTTTTCTCTCTCCGAAACTCCTCCTGTGTTGTGCAGCAGACCAGATCGAAACGATGGGCCACCTCCCGTTCGAGCCAGTCATAATAGGGCGAATCGCCTTTGATGGCGAGCTTGCGGCTGAGTGAGGCCGGATGGTCGGGCAACTGTTCGCTGCGAGAGAGCTGGCGCACCCGAAAATAGACAAGACGCCCTTTCAGATTGGTTCGCTCAACCCATTCGGCCACCTTCGGGTAGTGAAGGTCGGGCACCAGCAGCGAGAGGCCGAAGTTGCGGAGCACCCGTTCAATGGCTCCTTCCCAGAGCTGCTCTCCCTCCTGAACCTGAAGCAACTCGCCGGCAAAGGGCATCTCAACCTCCGCGAGATTCAGCGCCTTGCAGAGCGAACGGCGCATGGCAATCTGTTTTTCATCAATATTGCTCATGCGGGCTTTCAGGCTCTTGATCTCGGCGCTCAACTGCTCATGCTCCTGACGCCCCTGGGTAAAGAGGACACCCGCCTCATTGAGATCATTTTGCACCCGCACTTCAGCCTCAGCAGTTGCCTCGTGCATGGCTGCATGTCCGGCACGCTGCTGATAAAACTCCTCGGCGCTGGTTGCAGGATGCTCCCCAAGCTGGCATGCAAGTTTGCCATATCGGGTTGCCTTCTGGTTGCGCCGTTCAAGCTCTTGCTGATGCTGCCGAATCTCTAAGGCGATACTCTCAATCCGGTCGCCGCCGTTTTCAGCGATGGTTCGGCGCAGCTCACGATCACGTCCCTGCAGGGTGCGCCGCTCTCCGTCGAGACGCTCAATAACGATCTGGTGACGGCTCAGCTCCTCATGCAGCGAGGCATGGCGTTTGTCGAGCAGTTCAAGTTTGAGGGAGGCGAACCAAGGGCGAAGGCAGTCGCGAGAGCCCCGCAGCTCTTCCGATCGTAGTGCCATAGCGTGGTGATTGTCGCAATCTGCCACCAGTGGACCCAGCATCTCTATCTGCCGCTTTGCCTTGAGAACCGCTTCGTGCGCCCGGTTGAGATCTTCGAAATGCTGAATAAGTGCGGCAATGCGCGGTTCAACCGTGAAAGGCTCAAGCATGTGGAGGCGAACGAAATCGGTCAGGTTGCCCACCGACTTGAGCGAGACGGTTTGATGAAACAGCTCCAGCGCCTGCTCGTTCTCAATCCCGAAGCGTCGCCGGAACCAGGCTCCATAGGGTGGAAAGCTCTCAAACAGCTCAACTCCAGCCCCGCGAAGACGTTTGCGCAGGGTCGAAATTTCGGTGCCGAACGATGAGAAATCGGTGGCGATGGAGAGGTCGCCCTCATAAGCGGCATAAATGCGGGCAGGCTGTGCGGCATCTTTCATCCAGAAAATTTGTGCCAAGGTCACAGTTTTGTCGTACCCTTCGTTATGAAAAACACCAAGGATGACCGAATAACTGTTGGATTCGCGAAGAGCTACCGGTTTGGCACCGCCTCCGAGGTTCTCCTGCCGCTCCGACTTGAAGTAGCCCAACACGTAGGAGCGCAGGGTGCGTTCACGGTTGTCGGCACCTGCCGCCTTGTTGTAGGCAATGCGCTGGCTTGGCACCAGGAGGGTAGTCACGGCATCGACCAGCGTCGATTTACCGGAGCCGATATCTCCCGTGAGGAGGGCGTTTTTCCCGCCCAGTTTGAGCGTCCAGACCCTGCCGTCGAAGGTGCCCCAGTTGAATATCTCCAGCCGTTGCAGCCGAAAACCCGCCAGACGGTCATCGGCAATAAAACCCATTTCAAGCGATTCACTCATCATTTTTCTCCATCGGTTTTACCGGTCGCGCAAGGTATTCGTCAAGCTGGGTATCAAAATCGGCCAGCCATTGGGCATCGATAAAGGCCTTGATCAGATCGGCCTGTGAGAGGATTCGAACATTGGAGACAATAAAGAGAGGGCGCAGAACCCCTCCCACCAGCAATGTGTGACGGGTGCAGAGGAAGTGCCAGACAGGGCGGTTCTGACGGAGCAGGTTCAGGGTGGAGTAGTTGAAAGCCAAAGGAGCAGCATTGATTGTGGTGGAAAAAGTGCAGCCTGAAGCGGGCTGGTTTTTGGGGTGAAGTTAAAGCTTTTTCACTGTTTTTCTGTGGGTTTTGAGTTACAGTTTATTTTCCGATTTGGAAGGAATGGCATGCACCGTTATATGCTTTTGTATCTCGTCAAGTAAATCCAGATATCGGTCTATAATTTCAATAACTTTCTTGATCGTTCCAGCGGGCGGGTTTCACCGTGATCATATTGGGAAAGTGCCGGGCCCTCTCAAATTTTGCTTATGGTTTTCAGTGGTAAAAACAGAGTGTGAGGGGCACCGATGCAGGGGATAAAGCCGTGGTGCAGATAAAACGCCTCCGCCTGTTCATCTTTTGCATCGACGAGCAGAGCGTAGACTGCCAGTGATGAATGTGATGATCTGAGAAGGGCATCAGCGATAAGAGCACTCCCGATCCCTTTTCCCTTATAGTGTCGGTCTACGGCGAGACGTCCTATTTTTGAGGCTGGAACGGCATCATAGCGGGGCATTTTTCTTGCGATCTCTTTGGGTAAACCTGGTAACGGAATTTGTGCGGCTGAAAGGGTATAATAGCCAGCGATTTTTTGATTGGTGTTATCGACAGCAACAAAGCATTTGGTGATATTCCTCTTGATATCCTGACCGACCTGTGCTGAAAAGTAGATATCCAGAGCTTCAGAGCCAGAGTAAAACCCCTCTCGTCTATGGCTTTTGGTCAGTGGTACAACTGAAAACAGGGGCTGCTTCATAACGTAAGGTCTATTGAACCTGACCAAACAATTCTGCATGACTTTCGAAAGCCCGTCGCAAAGCGACATTGGGCTCTGGCGGATTTAGCAAAGCCTCGGCAAAGGCAAGCTGGCCTTCGAGTGACAACTGAATAACGGAATTTTCCTCAATTGCTTTCGTTGCAGCCTCAAGAGCCGCATACACAACAAAATCAGTCACCGTTCGTCCTTGAATTTCGGCGGCTCGTTTGATTTGTGCGTGAACATTTCGGGTTATCCGTGCTTCCAGGCGCGTCTTTCCCCCAGTTAACTGTTTTGAAGAGACTCTTGTCGCCAGATTGAGTTTGTCGTGTGTTTCTGCTGGCTCTTTCACACCTTTTTGCTTGAGATCTGTACCCATGGGTAGCTTGTATTATGTTGTACGGCAGATTGCCGTAATATACAGATAGCGTTGATGAGAGCAACGGGAAATTTTTTTGCAGATGACAATTTTGGGTCAATGGATGTGAAGCGATTTCTGCATGGACATTTCAGCAATGGCATCATCAACCGAAACGCCAGCTTGTTTTAAAATTCCTGCCAACGTACCTGTTTTGATTTCACGATGGTTGGGGACAACGCATCCGCACCTGTCTTGCTGAAGAATAACATGGCTTCCTTTTTGCCTAACCACAGTAAATCCAAGACGCTGCAGTGCTTTAACTGCTTCGCTTCCAGACACAATTGGTAGTTTAGGCATGGCTTGCAACCTGGAAAGTTGTAAGTAATGGTCTTTTTTCGGCAAGTATTAAAGGAAATTCCTCTAAATAAAGTTCGGTTGCTTCTCGTAAATTTGTTAATGCTTCTTCAATGTTTTTGCCTTGTGTGGTTGTGCCTGTTTCAGGATTATAGGCAACATATCCACCTTCAACTGCGGGTGTAAGGATTGCGGTAAGTTCCATGATGGATGTGCTTAAAAGTTAACAGATGTCATACTGTCGTTAAACATAAGAAATATTCCTGCCAACATGCAGGTAGTTCATGCACTGGATGAGATAGCCAACCCACTCCGTCAGGCTACGCCTGCCACCCATCCGGCGCAGGAAACTTATACCACTCAATTTCTATCCTGCTTTCAAATCACGCACACCCTGGGAACGCCGAGCTCCAGCTCGGCATCGTGCTGTTTTCAATGGGTGAAGTCGCCGATGTGCCGCTGCCGGACCCCGGAAAAAGATGATATTCTTGCTGCACTCAAATACGCAAGCCAGATACTATTTCTGACAGGGAGGAAGCGGCATTAAGTATTGTCGCAGATTCTTCTGTTTCATCAAGTGAAGAGCATGTTGCAGAGCTTTTAGAGGCGAATTTATTATGGGAGGTAAGCTCTTATGAGTGAGATTTTGGATATTGCCAATGAAATGGCGAAAGAGCTGTTTAAGGTTGGCGCTATGGATGAAATTACGATGCGTGCGGTTGATGCGCTTTGCTTGCCGACAATACGCATGTTTCAACCTGAGGATATTCAACGCATTCGCATGGCGAACCGCATGAGTCAAACCGTTTTTGCCGTGATGCTTGGTGTTGGTAAAACAACGGTGCTGCAGTGGGAGCAAGGACAAAAGAGACCGGGGTGGTACGGCGCAACGTCTTCTTGATGTTATTGACCGTAAGGGAGTGACAGTATTGGGCTGACAGTGAGAACGCGGAACAGCCTTTTGTTTTTTTTATCTTTATTTTTCTATACTCAGAATGCCGTTACAGGTGTTGAGGATAATCGTGGATGATGGTTAACGCTTTTTTGGCCAATAATCCGGATTTCGAGCATCATGTAACACCGCCAAGATATGCACAAAATTACTCCGCACTACATAAAATAAACCGTAAGGAAAGCGGGGAAGGAGAGCACTGCGGACATTTGGGATAACTTCGGAATAAAGTAACGGAGCTTGCTCAAGCCGTTTTAGCTGTAATTCCATTGCGGCCATAAATTCGGCACCAAGGCCGGGGCTCTGTAATTCGTACCACTCTTGAGCTTTACCAGTTTCACGTACCGCTCGTGCGGAAAATTTCAGACGGTACGCCATGAGCCCTCTTTAAGGTGTGATTTCACTTGATCCCAAGAATAGCCAGCTTCAGGGTTTGCTTCGAACTCCGCAAGGCGCGTTTCAAGCTCAGCCTTGAGCGCAGGCGAAATCTCCACGGCTTCAGGCACTGCTGCAACGCTATCCCAGATAAGCTCAACGAGACGAATGCGCTCCTGCACTGGAAGCTCAAGAATGTCGGCAATGGAAATTGTGCTCATGTTGGATAAGGTGTTCTTCTTTTTGTGAAACACTTGCGAGGTTGACTGACTCTGAAGAGTACAAAAAAGGTACAGATAATTTGGCTAAAAATAACAAACAGTGCCGCCAAAGGAAATGTCAGGCCTGACGGAATATAGTCGTCCATACTCCATTCGATGGCGCTTTTGCCGTTAACGGTGTAGTCGTAGGCTTTGGCGGGGATGTTTTATGTTGTACGGCAGATTATCGTAATGTACAGAGACGTGATTAAAACAGTAGGAAAAAAATTTACAGAGACAATTTTTGAAGATGGATGGCAGTCGAACCGCGCATGGAATTCGCTTCAAACAGAACGGAACCTGCACTATGGTATGTGAGGGCGGGGCTAAATCGCTATAATCCGACGCAGATCTTTGAGTAAAAGGAAGAGGTGATATGAACTTGCAACAGAAAAATGGACACATTAAGAAGCCATAACTATTATTTGTTGTTTATTGCGTAAAAACTCAACAGGCGATTTATAGCCTAACGTTGAGTGTTTCCGTTTTCTGTTATAAAATACTTCAATGTATTCAA
>CAIWUU010000174.1 GCA_903915955.1 uncultured Chlorobiaceae bacterium
ACTAACGTGAGCTGCTTGAACTTGCGCTTATACATTATTTTTCAGGTGCAAGGGTTTTGGGCTATTTCCTCCATTTTACCTGCACAAATATATGAAAAATATAGATTTAATCAAATATAAAATATAGCTTTAGCGCTTTTTCAGCAGACCCTACTGATCTCATCGGCTTTGGTGGCAACACTGATAGAGGGCTTATCCAATACCACCCACACAACGCCATAAACGCCTCCAAATATCTGCACAGTTTTCATAAACTCGTTCAGTGGAGTACCGTCCATATCGGCATTAACCGCAAGGCGATTCAGGTTGTGGTTAAAATGGTGCGTCGTCATGAGCAAGAAATGTGCTGCTCTTTGGTTTTTCTGTATCCGCCAGGGCAGGAAAATGGTGCTCTTGTTCATGGGAGGATCCGGGCTCTTCATGGCTGGTAATATACGCATTTGCTGTCGACTGAAAACGTCCGTAGTTTTTAAGGAAGAGTAGTCGTATATCTCCGATCGGGCCGTTTCTCTGCTTTCCGATGACAATTTCAACAATATCTTTTGTGGATGAACCGTCTTCGAATGTTGTTTTGCCGTACATCTCTGGCCTGGAGAGGAACATGACCACATCGGCATCCTGTTCTATTGAGCCAGACTCCCTGAGGTCACTGAGTTGTGGCCTGCGGTCTCCCGATCGCTGTTCGACCGAACGGTTAAGCTGAGCCAGGGCTATGACCGGAATATTCAGCTCCTTTGCAAGAGCTTTCAGTGATCGGGATATCTGTGCGATCTCCTGCTCACGGTTTGTTCTGCCATCCCTGACTGGTGTCACCAACTGGAGGTAATCGACGACAAGCATGCCAATGTTGTGCTCCTGCTTCATGCGCCGGGTTTTGGCAGCAAGCTCCATAATGGAGATGCCTGGTGTATCGTCAATAAAGAGCTTGGCTTCATTGAGCTTGTCCATGCTGTTGATAATCCTGCCCATCATTTCAGGAGTTATACGGCCAGTTCGGACAAGCTGTGACTCAACGTAAGCTTCAGCGCACATGAGCCTTATGGCCAACTGCACCTCTGCCATTTCAAGGCTGAAAAAGAGAACCGGAGTATCGAAATCCACAGCGGCATTGCGGGCAACAGCAAGCGCCAGTGCTGTTTTACCGGCGGAAGGCCTTGCTGCAATAATAATCATGTCGGAGGGTTGAAATCCGGCCGTAAGCTGATCAAGTTCGGAGAATCCAGAACCGACACCGGTCACCGATGATTGCGATGCTCTCAGGCTTTCCAGCATCCGAATGCCGTTTTTAACAAGCTCTTTGATTAATGAAGCTTTCTTTTTGATGCCAGCCTGGGAGATATTGAAAAACTGCTGGGAGGCGTGTTCTACAAGATCAAAAATGTCCATTGAGGAGCTGTAGGCAGCGCCAGAAATTTTGGCCGATATGGAGATCATTCGCCGGTAGAGGTATTTCTCTTTTGCCAGGCGTGCATAGTACTCGATATTGGCTGCGCTGATCACTTTGCCGGAAAGTTCAGCGAGGTAATGTCTTCCACCGACAGGCTCAAGCTCGTTCATTTTCAGCAGCTCTTCGCTGACGGTGATAATGTCAATAGCCTGCCGTTTATGATAGAGCTGCATCATCGCCTTGAAAATGATCTGGTGCCGCCGCTCATAAAAGACCTCTTCGCCGTTGTCGCCAAAAATCTGAATGACCTGTTCAATAGGGTCATCTTCAAGCAGAATACAGGCGAGAACCTCCTGTTCAATTTCAGTTGAATAGGGAGGGACTCGGCTCTCTTGACTGAAATCGATATCCTTGCTGAAATCTATGGCTACGGGTGCTTTTTTGATCATTCGTTAACTCTCTTTTCTGTCAGTTTCTCTTCGTCGCAGATTGTCGCGTAGTGACGCATCATGACCTGAATATCTTCCCAGCATCCTTTTTTCCAATTGGGGTTTCGCAGCAGGGCCGCAGGATGATAGGTAATAAAACAGTCGTATCCTTTCCATTGTATCAATTTCCCTCTCATGGTTCCGAGTGAAAGGGTATTACCAAGAATAGTGTTGGCAGCAACTTTTCCAAGCATCAGGATAACCTTTGGCTTGATAATCCTGAGTTGCTGGAGTAACCAGGGCATACAGTTCGCGATTTCATCGTTGAGAGGGTTCCGGTTGCCGGGTGGACGGCATTTCAGGATATTGCAGATATAGACCTCTTCGCGTCTGAAGCTGGCAGCCAGAAGAATTTTATCAAGGAGTTGACCAGATCTTCCCACAAAAGGCCTCCCTGAAGCATCTTCTTCCGCTCCCGGAGCCTCTCCGATAACTACCAGATGTGCCAAAGGGTTGCCTTCACCAAACACAAAATTAAGCCTGCTTCCGGCCAGCATACATTTGCTGCACGTTTTTGCTGTATCAAACAGGAGTGCCAGTTCTTCAGATTTCGAGGCCGAACCCTTTGAAGGTGTACTCTGTTCAGGTTTATCGAATAAAAAACCTTGCATGAAAATTGTGGGTTTTCAAGGGTTACTGCCGATTTTCGGGCAAGAGCCCTTCAATGGCATCAAGAAGCTTGCCTGCGGCTTCATCTTTGGTCAATTGCGGGAGTTCTGTTGTTATTCCATTGCGTTGAATGAGTGTAAGAATATTTGTGTCAACATCAAAACCTGAGGTTTTCCGATCAAAAAAATTAAAAGCAATAAGATCAAGATTTTTTGAGACCAGTTTTTTTCGGGCATTCTCCAGGCCGCTTTGTGTTTCAAGCGCAAACCCTATGGCAAGCTGCTCGTCAGTTTTCTGTACACCGAATTCCGCAAGGATATCTGGATTTTTAACAAGAACAAGCTCAATTTCCTCCGCTTCTTTTTTCATTTTCCCTTCATGAGGAGCCGCCGGACGATAATCGGAAACCGCGGCAGCGCTGATAAAGAGGCTGCAACTCTGGAAAAAGCCCTGAGCTATCGTATACATTTCCGCTGCACTTTCAACATCGAGTCGTTCTATCCCGGGTGGCGTTTCCAGATGAACCGGGCCAGTAATGAGCGTGACCTTTGCACCGCGTTTTGCAGCAGCGCGGGCGATGGCAAAACCCATTTTACCCGAAGAGTAGTTAGAGATGAACCGTACACCATCAATTTTTTCCCGTGTCGGACCTGCCGTTATCACGACCGATTTACCCGATAGTGGGGAGATTTGTGACATTGCCCGAAAAGCTTCCTCAAGAGAGGTAAGGATAGACTCCGGCTCGGGCATACGGCCAAGTCCGCATTGGCCAGAGGCAAGTTCTCCGCTGTCAGGACTGATGACACTGCATCCCTGGGATGAGAGAGTTTTGATATTTCTCTGAACAGAAGGGGACAGGAACATCTGGCCGTCCATTGAGGGAAAGATAAGCGTCGGCTTACCTGGTCGCAGCGTTATAAAGCAGGTGGTGAGCATGTCGTCACAAAGCCCGGCACAGAGCTTGGCCAACGTATGTGCTGTTGCTGGTGCAATCACAAGGGCATCAGCCCATTCGCCAAGGGAGATGTGGCTTGTATAGTCTGTGTTTCTGGTATCAGTTGGTGGAAATATTGTTCGATATACCGGTTCACCGGAAACAGTTGCCAGTGCCAGTTCACTGACAAATCGGGTACCTCCCTCACTGAGTGCAACTCTGACGTTTGCACCTCTTTTTTTTAACAGCCGCACCAATTGCGGTGTTTTATAGGCGGCAATGCCTCCGCTGATACCGACGATGATATTTTTTCCTCTCAAAACGTGACTTCCTTATTTATTGAAGAGTTGTTCTGGGGCAATTTACGAAAACTACAATGATTTATCTCTTCTTGTCGGATGAAGGGATGATGCGTTTCCAGAACTCTTCCCACGAGTGGAATCGTTCTTTGTATGAGAGGCTGATGCCCAAGGTTTCTGCAGGTTTCTGAAGATTGGAGCTGTAAGTGGTAATTCCGTTTTGCCCAAAAGAGCGTGATGCTTCAAAGTAGACTTTCGGAGTAATCCGGTATTCAATTTTTTGAGCGGTACCATAGTAATCGGATAAGGCAGCTCCACCCAGGTCGGTAGAGCTGCCGGTGCCGATAAATCGGACCTTACCCTTGGTCCCCGGCACGCTGAGTGCAAAATAAAGATCAAGCCCACTCAGCGTGCCGCTATTATTGACACCTACATTGACGTTAAAGCTTTCAAGTCCGCCGATATCCTGAATAACTCTGGATATTCTGGAAGAGAGAATACCTGTACCAGCAGAAAATCCTGCGCTTGATACTGCAATATTGGTGAGCTGGCCGCTGGTTCCAGGTCGGGCATACCACTGTTTTGCAAGGAGCATGGAGATAACGTTCAGCTCCGCATTGGGGTCAATCTGGCTTGCATATTTCCCGATCATATTCACTGATGCGTAAGGCTGGGTCTGTTCATTAAGGTAATAACCCATGGTAACCTGAGGGTTATTAAGGGAGCCTGTGATGGCAAGGAGCATATTTACCTGATCCCGGTCGCCGTTCTGCTGGTTTGAAGCATTCACGTACTTGCTTCCGTAAAGGTTATCCATGATGCCACTACGAATGTCAACATTGTTCCAGGTGATTGTTCCTCCATCCTGCAAGTCAAAGTTGGAGTTGGAAAATTTATATTTCCCATCAATAATATTGACCGATCCAAAAAGGCGATATTGCTGATTGTTCTTGTTAACTATCAGAGAGAGATTGTTGATTGAAGTTTCAAGTTGTTCTCCTCTGTTGCTATCAAAAATCATGGTATACTTGAGCGGTTCAACACTGCTCAGCTTCAATTCTTGAATCTGCAGAATATCGATAAGTGAGTGATAAAACTCCGCAGGTTTTGCCTGCGTTATATTGTTCCCGGAATTTTGAGCAGTCACAACCTTATTGTAACGGGGCATAATTTCAATAAACTTGTCGGCGCCGACATATTTTGCACTCTCGTTTGCTCCCGATCGGTAAAGAGAAAAATCTGCAGCATCAATTCTCATCTCTCCCTCAACAACAGGTGCTGAGAGTTTGCCGTGAACACGAATGTTGTTTGTTGTCCCGGTAATACTTCCAAACGAGGTTTCATCCTGGTTGTCTTTTTTATTAAATAACAGCAATTTTTCAGTCTTTGCTGTAAGGGATAGCGCACTGGGTTTCAGTTTTTCAAGCATCACAACTCCATTGATGACACCACTGCCCTGCACGTTATCGCTGATGGTTATCTCCCGCAGTTCGATACCATTTGGTGTGACAAGGGCGTCTCCGTTGAGCAGGTAAGATACTTGAGTCGGTTCAATTTTAATTTTTGTATTACGCAGACGACTGGTCATGGAGATGTCTGGTTTTGACATTCTCCCCTGGATTTGAAGTGTTGTCGGTATAATGCCTTCAACGGAGGTAACTATCGGAAACAGAAGCTCAATAAACTTGGCAGAAAGGTTATCAGAACGGAACGATGCGTTTATGGGTAGTTGTTCCGTTACATTGAGTTGCAGGGGAAAGTAGCTGATAACAACCGGAATTGTTCCTTCTCCATCGATAGTACTGATTGCTGTTACGCTTTTTTCTGAACTTGTTTCCGATAGTGGGCCACTGCTGTGTATGTCAAAACGAAGTTGATTACCGTTGTGAATTCCGCTTCCTTTTACTTCTCCAATAGTCAACTTGTCATAACGGATCTTCTCTCCGGTGATGTTGAACGAGCTCTTTTTTGAGCCTGGCTCGCCACTGACCATCAAAGAGGCATTGATGCGTCCTGAAATTTTTTCGAGAGAGGGATTTGGAGCAAACCGATTCAGCTCGTTGATATCAAAATTGTTCAAGGTGCACAAAAAATTGCCGGGGAGGGAATTGCTGAGTTCTCCGTCAAATATCGCCTGTTGTAATCCCTTTGTTATCGTGAAATTGTTAAACTTTGCCGATGTTTTTCCCACCATAACATTCGAGTTATCTGCTGTCAGCCATATTCCGGAAGCGTCTTTCAACGAGAGGTGTTTAAAGAGGATCTCATAGTTGTTATTATTTTTTGTTGCGGTAAATTTTACAGACAAGCTCTGGGCTGGATCGGGTATTGCAAGGTCAACAGCAGCTTCAAGATGAGCTGTAGAATAGATGCCTGAAAAAAGAGCATTACCAATGTTTTTGCCTGCAACAGTAATTGATTCAACCTTGCCTGATACCGATGCTTGTGGTATTCCAAGGCTGTTGCAATCCAATCCGAGCTCCATGGAGAGTTTTTTTAGAAAAAAATCATTATGGGCGTGCAAGCTTGAAAGGTCAATAAGAGTGTTTATCGAACATTGTCCGTTTTTGTATGCAACCCTTCCTTCTGCCCTGCCTTGAAGAGCGAATTTTTGTACAGGCCACAGAAGTACCAAAGGTGAAATATCTTTGACGTTGATTCGGTAATTGATGGTGATTGGTCTTTTGAGTGTATTTTCCGACGTGAGCGGAGCCGCAACTGTTGTGGGCCAGATATTTTGTGCGCTTATTTCTCGCATAACACCTGAACTGGCAAATTGGCCCGCATGGATCAGCTCTTCAAACGAGTAATCTCCCTCAGCAATAACATCAATAAAATCGCTGCTTATTTTTGCAAGTGAAGATGTTGCATTCTGTACAATTTCGAGCGAGGCTTTGGATTGCTCCGTCAGCTCAAACCCGTTGATCAAAGAGGGTGAAAACTGTATGGAGGCAGCAATATTGAGCATTTTTGGATTAAAACCCGAACCTTGAAGGCTAAAAACTCCGTTGAGGTCGGTTGTGAGATCTTTTGAATCAATAATGGTTAAAAGATTGAGTTTTACTGCTTTGCCGGAAGCTCGGTACCGGGGTAATTCATTCGCCCAGTCTATCTCGGAGTCAAGCGCAAAGCTTGTCTGGTTGTTTTTAAGAAACAGAGCACTCTTCAGTAGTTTGTTGCTATATAATGCTGATACCGTGCCTTCCTGAAGCTGCTGATTATGCCAGAAAGAATCTTTAAGCTTCATGTCCAATTTTAATTGACTGAGCTCATTGTTGCTTGCTCTCGCCTCAAAACTGCCGGAAGCGTTGATAAGACTTTTTTTGTTGCCAGCGTCAATAAATGTGTGAGGCTTTACATTTTTAAGTTCGATTGTACCATTGCTGCCGAATTGTCCCGCTTCTTTCCTCGAAATTTCTCCGCTTAGTGACACATCGCCAACAGCAGAGAGTATCGTTACATCTGTTTTAACTGCCTCCAGTGTTCCCTTTGCCGTGCCCAAAAATGTGATGTCTCCTGTTTTTCTGGCAACCTCTGTTTGTGTTCTCTCTTTCAGATATGATTCAATAAAAGGAAGAGCGATTTTTGAACTGTCGCATTTCAGATCATAAGCAAAGGCATTGCTGCTTTGCGGGTTAAGCAGGTTTCCTTTTATTGCTATTTTACTCTCGGCATGGGTCAGCAGTGCATCAATAATTTCAATATCGTCCATTTTGCCCCTGACGTTACCCTTGAGGGTATAGAGCCCTGCGGGTATTTCAAGTTTGGGGTAGAAACGCTTCATGTCGTCGGTATCAAGGGAGATCTCCTGAATGTTCAGAAATGAATTACTGAGGTTGAGCTCTTTTTGCCGTTCACGGGAAAAGATGTTGAAGTGGTCAAGTGTTGCCGACAGTTCGGCGTGGCTTTTATTGCTTTTGACTTTAAGGGATAGTACCTCTGATCGGGTTTCAGAAAAGAGAAATTGTCCTGAAGCCTCTTGTAATGAGATGTTGCGCTGAGGAATGGTGAGCTGTAACCTGGCAAGTTTTCCTTTAACAAGCTTTTTCTTGAAGGTGAATTCTGACAGCTCAAGCTTGATATTCTTTATGCTGAATTGCCCGCTATCCGGATGAGTGCTGTTTCCGGAATATGAGATTGTACTGTTGTTGATCTGCATTGATTTGCAGAAAAAATGATCCAGCAATGTCTTCGTCGAATCGGCATCTCGGCGGTTAAAAATACGCTCCAGGTTAAGCTTGCCGTTTTTCTGTTGAATAATTCTGGTGTTGAGGTAATCGGCTTTGAGCAGTGGCAAATACAGGGATCTGAAATCAGGCCGCAGAAGCGAAAAAATATTGATTTTTATGGAGATGGAGCGAGCTTCAAGGGCCGGTGTTTTTTCCCCGATACCATAAATACGGGGGTGGATCAGAAGAACATTGTTCGGAAACTTCAGGTGCAGCTCCTGCAATTCAACTCGACCAAAAAATTTCTCCCCAAAAAGCTTGATAATCCGATCTTTGACAAGCAGGTCAAGCAGTCCGCTGTTCAGCACAATCATCACCGAGAGTGACAACAGCAGTGTGACTGCCGAAACTACGGTGAGTAGTCTGAGGATGTAGTGTTTAATTCGTTCCACCGCTGATTAAGAGTAACGCTGAAGAATTTTTTCTATAATACCACTTGTTGAACGGCCTTCAAGCAAGGGTAATGTCAATACTTTCCCGCCATTTGCAAGGATTGTTCTGGCCCCGGCAATACGCTCAATATCCCAGTCAGCTCCTTTGACAAGAATGTCTGGTAACAGCATGCCGATCAACTCTTCGGGGGTCTCTTCATCAAAGAGTGTTACAGCATCAATCATACGGAGAGCAGAGAGCACAAAAGCCCGGTCTGTTTCAGCGCAGACAGGCCTGTTCTGGCCTTTTAAACGTCGGACTGAAGCGTCACTGTTCAACCCGATCAGCAGTACATCCCCAAGCTTTCTTGCTTCTGTCAGATATTCGACATGTCCAGCATGAAGTATATCAAAACAGCCATTCGAAAAGACAACTTTTTTTCCTGAAGATTGCCATGCACGAACTTTTTCAAGAGCTTCATGTTGGGTTATCAGCTTTTTGGAAGCGATCATAGTGTTCAAAAAAGATAAATTGCACAATATTGCTATCTAATTTAGTGTATACTCTTCTATTGTCCGCATGATAAACGACTTGCTCTTATGGCGCGTAGGTGGGGGAAAAATAAGAAGTTTCTGCAAAAGGTGTTTTATACCCTTATCATGACGCTTGGCGTTTTGGTCAGGAGCATCAGTCGCGAAACATCAACAGCCATCGCCCGTTTTTTTGGGGATGTTGGTTATGATTTTCTTAAAATAAGAAGGGAGCTTGTTAATCAGAACCTTGCGCTCACTTTTCCTGAAAAAAGCCTCTCTGAAATTAGTACCATTGCTCGTCACGTTTACCGCAACCAGGCTGAGAATGTGATTGAAATGCTTCGTCTGCCCATGATAAAAACCACAGCAGATGCTGCGCTGTTGTTAGATATTGATGCCAGTGAGTTTTTAGCAAAAACAATTGTTAAAAAAAAGGGGGGAGTACTTCTCTCTGCACATTTCGGTAACTGGGAACTGTTTGCGCTCTGTGCTGGCTTACTTGTCACTCCTGTAACAATTGTTGTAAAAAGACTGAAAAATCCTGAAATAGACCAGCAGATCAACACTTGGAGAACTATGCATGGGAACAGGATTGTCTATAAAGGGCAGGCTCTTCGTGAGGGCATGAGAACGCTTAAAAATGGTGGTATTTTATCTGTTCTTGGTGATCAGTCTGACCCTGGAGGCTCTTTTTATACTGAATTTCTTGGCCGTCGAACCTCAGTGTTTCTTGGCCCGGCTTATCTTGCCCTTAAAGCGGGAGTTCCACTTTTCGTCGGTATGTGCCGCCGAATCGGTGATGGCCGCTACATTGTTGAGTGTGAAGAGATTGACATGACAGGTCTCGGAACAGCCAAAACAGATGCCGAAGAGCTTGCCCGCCGCTATACCAAAGTACTTGAACGCTATATTTACCAGTATCCCGAAGAGTGGTTCTGGTTGCACAACAGGTGGAAGCGTGCCGGATGAGTGAGTTGAATCTGAAAATTTCATCGGTAAAAAACTGATTATACTTGTTTGCTCATGATTGGGGTCGCGCTCTAAAAAGATATTTCAACGAAGTGTGTGAACGACCTTTTTGCGCAGGTCCGTTAGGAGATGTTCCTTTCCAGAAGAGGAAAAATATCCATACAATCAAAAACCTTTTCGTTGATTATCTCCCAGCTTTAGTGTGAAATGGTAAAGAATAAATAGTGCTGGTTGATGTCGTAAAACGTTTATTTTTTTTACGTTGATAACTTTTTTCAAAAGATTTAACAGGTATTTGACACCTAATTTCCAGCATAAAATATCTAATACATGGGCGTAGATAAAAATGATGGCATATATTGTCATAAGGTGACGATTTATGGAAAAAAAGAGTGCTGTCTGTGTGACCAAGCTATGGATCTGCTTGAAAAAGTTAATGTTTTGATGCCATTCGAACTTGAAAAGATAGATATTTCCGATAACCCTGAATTGCTTGCTGAGTTCGGCCTTAAAATTCCGGTTATTATTGTCGATGGTATTCAGGCGTTCAAATATCGGATAAACGAAAACCGCCTCAGGGCATTGTTGAGCTGATGCTGAAATTTATTCTTTTTGCTCTCGTCCTTTTTTTTTGCGTTCGACTGGCGATTCGCTTGGTTGTGCGTCTCTTGCGGGGTGTGATTTTTTTGATTAACCGGCGGGGTTTTGACGATACAGGCAACTCATCAGTTCATCGTTCGCCAGGAGATCATCTTGATGAAGCAGACTATGAAGTTATAGAAAGCCACCTTAACGATAATAAAGATAACGGACGTAGTGCCATGTAAGGTGTTTTGCTGTTGACAGGTTTTTTATTACATTGCGATGCTTGATTTTGGACGGGTGAAGTTATCTTATCTGAAGTGGGGGATCCCCACTTTTTTGTTTTCTGTAAAAGTTCGTATGAGGTGTCCATGCAAGAACGCATAAGCAATTGTGTTCTCCAGATTATTGCAGAATCTGCCGGAACGCGGGGCGAAGGGGCCTATCTTATTGCTGTTAAAGTAACGGGTAAGGGGAATGGTCGGAAGATAGAGGTACTCATGGACGCGGATATTGGTATTCGTATTCATCAGTGCGCATGGTTCAGTAGAAGGATCAGGGAAAAAATTGAGGGTGATGATGAACTTTTGGAGCTGTTCGGTGAGAATTTTGACGTGATGGTCTCCTCTCCCGGTCTTGGCGAGCCAATCGTCCTTCCACGCCAGTACATCAGGCATATCGGAAAGCTTTTGAGCGCCAAGTATATTGACCTGGCTGGAGCACAGACTGAGCTGCGTGGCCACCTTCAGGATGTTTCACTGCTGGAAGATGGCAGATCGTGGATTATCATCATGCCGGAAAAAAACAAGAAAAAAGGCACTCAGTCGACAATGGAAGGTATAACACTTTACCTTGATCAGGTAATTTCTGCGGTGCCTGAAGCGGAATTATAGCATGTTTTTACTGAAGGGCAGAGGTTTTCTTTTATAAATGCACAAGTCTATAGAGAGAGATGGTCAGAAAGAAGATAAAGGATGAGGGGCAGGACAGAAGGTTGCTGATTGCCGGTGCTTTTGGTGAAATTGAGCAATCAAGGATCTTTCTGGATAAACGCACCGAAGTTGCGGCTGTGAAGATGGATATTGCCGATCTTCTCAAGGATATTATCCAGAAGCAGCTAAGAAAAGATTATGATCCTGAAGTTGAATCCAACATTTTTATCAACCCCGAACGTGGCGATTTTGAGGTTTACATTCTGAAAAAGATTGTTGATGAGGTCGATATAGAGAGCATTGAGATTTCCCTGAACGAGGTAAGAAAAATTGATGATTCCCTTGAAATTGGAGACTATTATGAGGAGGGGCCTATCAGGCTTGAGGACTATCTGAGTCGTAAATCTATTCAGATTATAAAACAGTCCGTGCAGAAAAAAGTCAGGGATCTCGAACGCATGGTTGTTTATGAAGAGTGTCTTGAAAAGGTTGGAGAAATTGTTGCCGGTGAGGTCTACCAGATTCGTGCAAATGAGGTTATTTTTACCTACAATACCTCGAAAGATCATCGTGTTGAACTGGTGCTGCCGAAGTCAGAGATGATGAAAAAAGATAATCCTCGTCGCACTCCAAGGATGAAACTCTATGTCAAGCGTATCGAGCGTGAGAAGGCTAAAGTGCGGCTTGATGACGGGAGTATGGTTGAACGGGAAAAAGCTGACGGAGGAATGAAGGTCATTGTATCGAGAGTTGATGACAGGTTTCTGTACAAGTTGTTTGAGCATGAGGTGCCGGAAATTCTTGATGGTTTGATTGTGATCAAGGCTATTGCGCGGGTGCCGGGTGAACGGGCCAAGGTTGCGGTTGAGTCAACTAGCGCAAGGATTGATCCTGTCGGAGCAACAGTTGGCTATCGCGGCAAACGCATCCAGAGCATTGTCAAAGAGCTGAACAACGAGAATATTGATGTTATTTATTATGCTGATGAGCCACAGATATACATATCGAGGGCTATGCAGCCAGCAAAGATTGATCCGCTCACGATTCATGCGGATATGAAGACTCGCAAAGCGAGAGTTATGCTCAAGCCCGATCAGATCAAATATGCCATTGGAAAGAATGGAAACAATATTCATCTGGCAGAAAAACTGACCGGTTATGAGATTGATGTGTATCGGGATGTCATCGACAAATCAACCGAAGACCCTACGGATATCGATATCATTGAATTCCGTGAAGAGTTTGGCGATGATATGATTTATCAGCTTCTTGATGGTGGTCTCGATACGGCCAAAAAAGTTTTAAAAGCTGGAATTGATCAAATAGAACTCTCTCTTCTGGGATCTCCAAAAACAGAAGAGCAGACGGTTTTTGGTAAAAGTTACAAGAGTAGCGTCAAGCCAAGAGAACGAAAAGTGACCGATGATGAAAAGCGCTATTGGAAAAAGATTGCTGAAAATATTTATAAAACCGTGAAGGAACAGTTTACTGAGGCGGATCTGGAGGCTCTTTTTGATGACGATATCTATCCGGAATCCGATGAATCGACGATTGACAACTCATGAATGTTGTTATAGACAGTAAAATTGTGGCTGAAGTGGTAAAGAGTTTATAAATCCAGAGGAGGATGTAATGGCCCTTGAGGACATGGAGAAGAGATATCGTATAAGTGATATAGCGAGAGAACTGCAGGTGAGTCCGCAGGAAGTATTACTTTTTGTCAAGCAGGAAGGTGTCAAGGTGGCATCGACATCCTCTATGGTAAGTGAAGAGATACACGGACTGATATTTGGGCATTTCAGCGTCGAGAAAAAGATGGTTGATGATACCAAAAAAATAAGAGCTGAGAAGGAAAAACGTTTATCGAGGCTTGAGGAGCAGTCCAGAAAAACTTATGAAAAAGAGCAGCATCTGAGTGAAACTCTTAGTCCTCAGCCGCTTCAGGTTGCACATCCAGTTACGGTGGTTCCTCCTGCCCCGGTACCAGTTGCTCACAACATCAAGAGCGAGGTTGTTGACGCTGTTGTTGCGTCAGAAATCGCGGAATTGCTTACAGAACATGACGTTCCTGTTGCTGAGCTCTCTGCGCCAGTTATTTTGCCTGAGGTGCTGGAGCTTTTTGATGCTAATGAGTACACTGAACCTGAACCAACGACGCACATAGAGCTCATCGAATCCATTGAAATTCCACTGCCAACGCAAGAAATTCCTGAAGTTCCAGAGCCTGAACTACAAAAAGAGGAGCCGTCGGTCAATGAGCATCTTATCTCTTTTGATGCTCCGCAGATGATGGGAGGACTTACTGTTCTTGGCACTCTTGACATGCAGGCAGGCAGGAACAAGAAAAATCGTAAAAAGAATTTCAAGGAGCAGGCTGATGCTCTGAAAGATGAGTTTGTGCCCAAGGTCGCAGTAGAGCTTCGTGAAGAGGAGAAAGTTGCTCTTGCAAAGAAACCGCTGAAAGCCGTCGTCGAAGTCAAGCCAAAAGTTGTGGTGGCTGACAGTTCTTCCATAAAAAAGAAAAAAGGGAAGAAGAAAAAGAAAATAGAGGTTGATGACAAGGTAATTTCAGCCAATATCCAGAAAACAATCAGCGGGATTGAGGATCGCAGCAGTACAGGTTCACGACAGAAATTCAGAAAATTACGCCGAAATGAGCGTGAGCGCGAACACGAAGAGGATGAGGCCTTTCGTGAGTCACAGCGGCTGATCGTCCGGGTTACCGAGTATGCTTCACCGCATGAATTGGCTGAGCTTATGGGTATTACAGCAAAGGATATTATCCAGAAGTGTTTTGCCCTTGGCAAATTTGTTACCATCAATCAACGGCTTGACAAGGAGTCGATAGAACTGATAGCCCTTGAATTTGGTTTTGAGGCAGAGTTTATTTCAGAGGTCGAGGCAACTGCCGTTATTGTTGAAGAGGATGCAGAAGAGGATTTACAGACTCGTCCGCCAGTGGTCACGATTATGGGTCATGTCGATCATGGAAAGACCTCTTTGCTCGATCATATTCGAAACAGTAAAGTTGTTGCCGGTGAATCTGGTGGTATTACCCAGCATATCGGTGCTTATGAAGTGACTGTGGATGGCAATCGCAAAATCACCTTTCTTGATACGCCTGGCCATGAAGCATTTACTGCGATGCGGGCAAGGGGTGCACAGGTGACTGATATTGTTATTCTCGTTGTTGCGGCTGATGACAGTGTTATGCCTCAGACGATAGAGGCGATTAACCATGCCAAAGCGGCAGGTGTGCCGATTGTTGTTGCTCTCAACAAAATAGACAAGGTGGAAGCCAATCCAGAGAAGATCAAAACCCAGTTGTCAGAAGCAGGTGTGCTTGTTGAGGAGTGGGGCGGCACCTATCAATGCCAGGAGATTTCTGCCAAGAAGGGTATTGGTATTGCTGAGCTTATGGAAAAGGTGTTGACCGAAGCTGAAATGCGTGAGTTGAAGGGCAACTATTCTCCAGATATACAGGCGAGCGGTATTATTGTTGAGTCCGAGCTTGACAAGGGCAAGGGTGTTATCTCCACCGTTCTTGTGCAGCGAGGAATTCTCAAGGTTGGTGATCCTTTTGTTGCTGGAAATACGATGGGGAAGGTTCGTGCTCTTATGGATGAGAGAGGCAAGAGAATTCTTTTTGCTAACCCATCGCAGCCGGTCAGGGTGCTTGGTTTTGAGGAGCTTCCGCAATCAGGCGATGCCATGACGGTTATGGTAACCGACAGAGAGGCGCGCGATCTTGCACAAAAAAGGCAGGTGATCCGTCGTGAACATGATTTCCGCCGGAGTACTCGTGTCAAGCTCGACAGTATTGCCCGTCAGATCAAGGAAGGGCTGATGAAAGAGCTGAGCGTTATTATCAAGGCTGATACTGATGGTTCCATCCAGGCACTGGCAGATGGGCTTATGAAAATTCAGAACGAAGAGGTCAAGGTACAGATCATTCACCAGGGTGTCGGGCAGATTACGGAAACCGATGTGCTGCTTGCAGCGGCTTCAGATGCCATCATTATTGGTTTCAGAGTCAGGCCTAACGTCAATGCCAAAAAGCTGGCTGAGAAGGAAGATCTTGATGTTCGCTTCTACAGTGTCATTTACCATGTTTTGGAAGATGTTGAGAAGGCACTCGAAGGGATGCTCTCTCCTGAACTTCATGAAGAGAGTCTTGGTTCACTTGAGATCCGTCAGATCTTTAAGGTACCCAAGATTGGTAATGTCGGTGGATGTTATGTGCTGGAAGGGAAGGTTTTCAGGGACTCCAAAGTTCGTCTTCTGCGTGATGGTGTACAGATTTACGAGGGCCAGCTTGCTGCGCTCAGGCGTTTCAAAGACGATGTAAAAGAGGTGGATGCTGGCTACGAGTGCGGCATGAGTCTTAAAAATTATGATGATTTTAAGGTGGGCGACGTTGTTGAGGCCTATAAAATTGTCGAAAAGAAAAGAAAACTTTAAACAGTTTATTGTTGATACATGTCGATACGTACTGACCGGGTTGCATCGCTGCTGCAACATGAGCTTGGAGCAATTTTTCAGAAAGAGCTTCCCCGAAGCGGTCCGCTTGTTACCGTGGTCGATGTAAAGATCACGCCGGATCTGAGCATCGCAAGGTTTTATGTCTCCATTATAGGTACGGATGAAGAGAGGGCAGCAGCGATGGCAGCCTTGAAGGAAAAAACCAAAAGTATCCGAAAGATTCTGTCCTCGAAAATTCGCCACCATTTCAGGCGTATTCCTGAACTCGAATTCCATGAAGATCACCTGTATGAACGCGCAAACAGGATTGAGCAGCTTTTGAATGGAGTGAGGAAAGCGCCCGTTGCAACAGACGAACCGAAAGACTTGTTATAACAGTGTGTATGGAAGAACAGCCCGGGCGCGAATCTCTCCCTGAACAGGGCGATTTTCTCCTGATTGACAAGCCTCTCGACTGGACGTCATTTGATGTTGTGGCTAAAATCAGAAATACCTATAAGCAGTGCGGGTTGAAACGCAAAGTGGGTCATTGCGGGACGCTTGACCCCAAAGCAACTGGGCTGCTTATACTTGCTACTGGGCGAAAAACTAAAGAGATCTCTGCACTTGAAGTGCTTGATAAGGTATATGATGGTGCCATAAAGCTCGGGGCCATGACTGAAAGTCACGACATTGAGACGGCCGAATATGGCCACTGCGGTACATTGCACCTGACGGAAGAGGAGGTTAGGGCTGCAGCTTGCGGTTTTGTTGGTACGCACCAGCAGCAGCCACCGATGCACTCCGCAGCTTGGCATAATGGAAAACGACTCTACGAACATGCACGCAAGGGAGTTGTGATCAAAGAGCGCAAAGCAAAAGAGATTGTTATCCACCGCTTTGAAATTACAAGCATAGAACTTCCGGTAGTGAATTTTATTCTGCATGTATCCAAAGGTACCTATATCAGGTCTATTGCGCATGAGTTCGGTTTATTGCTTGGTGTTGGTGGTTATCTTGCTTCACTCAGACGGGTATCTATTGGCTCATGGCATCTGAACTCAGCCAGAACAGTTTCAGAGACTATAGACGATATTCTTCAGAAGTCATCAAACACCAGTGAGGGTGAAGGGAGATAGCAGGACGTATGCGTATTATTGACTACAATGATAATCATGTTTATAACTATGGCTCAAGTATCCCTGTCAATTTATTGCCTGTACCATCAGTTGTAACTGTAGGCTCTTATGATGGCGTGCATAGAGGGCACCGGAAAATTATTGCCCGGATGGCTGATGTTGCACAATCCCGCAGTTTACGAAGTGTTGTTGTGACTTTTGAGCCGCACCCGAGAAGAGTGCTCGAAGGCGACGTCTCTGGTCCACTGGGTTTATTGACCACGCTTGATGAAAAAGTTGCACTGCTTGAGGCTGAATGTGTTGATCTTCTGGTTCTTGTTCGTTTTACTCATGACTTCGCTTTGCGAAGTTCCGATGATTTTATCAGAAATTTTCTTGTCGGCCTTCTCGGAGCAAAAAGCATTATTGTGGGATATGATCACGCATTTGGTCGTGACAGGAGTGGGAGTCGCGAAACTCTTGAACGTTTAGGGAATGAACTTAATGTTGCCGTTGAGGTGGTTGACGAAGTGTTGATCGGAAATGAACACTTTTCCAGTACAAAGATAAGAATACTGCTTGAAACTGGTATGGTTGAAAAGGCTAATGAATTTCTTGGCTCACCCTATATGATTACGGGAAGGGTGATTGAAGGTGATAAACGGGGGAGGGAAATCGGGTTTCCGACCGTCAATCTCAAGTTGATCGATTCGAACAAGCTGTTGCCACATTCTGGAGTCTATCTTGCGGAAACGGTGATCTACGATTTACCCTATAAGGCTTTGATGAATATTGGTGTTCGGCCAACGGTATCTTCGGCAGCTCTTTTATCTCTTGAAGCCCATATTTTAGGATATAGCGGAAATCTTTATGGCACCATTATCAGGTTCAATCTGCTCAAGTTTATCAGAGAGGAGAGGAAATTTCTGAATGTTGACGAGTTGAAGTTCCAGATTGAAAAAGATAAGAAAACGGTAGAGTTGTATTGTTAATAATATTATATTGAAGGCTAATCGATTTATCATATAACAACTGAAGAGATATGAGTTTGACAAAAGAGTATAAAGCTGAGGTTATCAAGCAGTTTGGTGCTTCTGGTAAGGATACCGGGAAGTCAGAGGTTCAGGTGGCGCTCTACACCCGCAGAATCAGTGACCTTACTGGTCATTTGCAACAGCATCCGAAGGATAAGCACTCCCGTCGTGGATTGCTTATGCTTGTGGCCAAGCGCAAGAAAATGCTGAATTATGTGAAAAATGTTAATATTGACCGCTACCGTAAGGTGATCGGTGAGCTTGACCTTCGCAAGTAATAGTGTTTGTTGTCTGATCTCTGCAGGGTCTCCCCCTGTAGGTTATCTTGTTAACACAAACCGCGAGAGGGAAAGCTATGTTGGAAAGTATGACCGGATATGGCAGCGCTGAAGCCGTTGAAGATGGTATCCGGACACTCGTAGAGTTGCGCTCAGTGAATAACCGGTTTGCTGAAATCAGTGTTAAGCTTCCTCGTCAATTACTCTCTTATGAACTTGAAGTCAGGGAGCTGATCCGTGAGCATTTTCAAAGGGGGAAGATATCTGCTTTTGTTCAGATTCAGATTGATGAGGATCAGGCTATCTCGATAAGTGTTAATGTCCCAAAAGTAAAGGCATACAAAGAGCTTCTTGAAGCCCTCAAGAGGGAGGCTGCTCTTGATACTCCTCTTCAGCTTGAGCATATTCTGAGATTTCCGGAAATATTTGATAATGGGACGACCGCTCTCGACAGTGTTGGGGAGTGTTGGCCTTATGTCAAAAGGCTTTTGCTTGATGCTGTTCTTCGTCTCAAAGCCATGCGCCGAAGAGAAGGTGAGGAGCTATCTATAGATTTTAGAGGAAGAATAGCTGAAATTGAAGGGACTCTTCAGATCATTACAACCCTTGCCTGCGATAATCTTGAGGCGGTGCGAAAAAGACTTGCCGCTAAAGTTGAGGCTGTTGCTGGAAAAGATTTAGCCTATAGCAGAGATCGCCTTGAAATGGAGCTTGTTCTTGCTGCCGATAAACTTGACATCACTGAGGAGCTGACAAGATTTGCTAGTCATAATAAATTTTTTCTTGAAGAGTTGGATAACGATGAAAGTGGTACTGGCAGAAAGCTGAATTTTCTGCTTCAGGAGCAGTTACGCGAAGCCAATACGATTGCATCAAAATCCCAGAATGCAGAAATTTCCCAGAAAATTGTCCAGATCAAGGAAGATCTCGAGAAGATAAGGGAACAACTCCAAAATATAGAGTAGTTTTATGGGCGAAAAGCATCATCAGCAGGGAAAACTGATTGTTTTTTCAGCCCCTTCGGGTACAGGAAAGTCGACCATTGCCAAGATGGTGCTTGAGCGTCTGCCGAATATTCAGTTTTCAGTTTCAGCGACAACCCGGCCGAAGCGGGAGGGTGAGCAAGATGCGGTCAACTACTATTTTCTCACCAAAGAGGATTTTGAGACAACGATACAATGCGGTGGGTTTATTGAATATGAATTCTTTTTTGGTAATTATTACGGCACACTGATTGATAAAACAGATCAAGTCATTAATTCTGGATCAAATATTCTGCTGGATCTTGATGTGAAAGGTGCCCTGAATCTGAAAAAGTGTTTTCCTGATAATTCTTTGTTGCTGTTTATAAAGCCTCCGAGTATGGATGTTTTAAAAGAGAGACTTGAACGACGTGAGAGTGAAGATGAAAATAGTTTAAAGATGCGCCTTCAGCGGGCTCAGTTAGAGCTGGGATATGCGGATCAGTTTGATGAGGTTGTTGTTAACGATACTCTTGATTCTGCAGCCGATACCGTGACAGCCATAATCAGCAAATTTCTTTCTAAAACGTAAAACATAGTACAATGTCGGTTAAACCAGTTGACCTGAATAAATTAAGAAGTTCGCACCTAAATCTTTATGAAACTGTGGTCGCAATTTCAAAAAAAGCGAAAAGGTTACATGATGACGAGCGCGCGGAACTTGAAGACAAGCTTCTTCCTTATAAAGAGATGATTCGCAATCCGACCAGCGAATCTGAGTCTGACAAGATTTATCCAGAACAGATCGCAATCAGTTTGGAGTTTGAAATTCGTGAAAAGTCATCACACAAGGCTGTCGCACAGTACTTTGAACGGAAATATGACTATATACTGGAAAAGCCGGTAGAGAAGAAGGTTGTTCAAAACGAAGATAATGATGAAACTGACGGGGATTAACCAGATTACCCTTCGCGTTAATGACCTGCGTCAGGCGGAAGATTTTTATTGCGGCATTCTTGGTATAAAACTCGATCAGAGGGTTGGTGCCAATATTTCATTTCTTCGTCTTCAATCAGATCTGCTTGTGCTGGTGAAGGCAGAAACAGTTGGCTCACCTGAAGCGCGGGATATAAGGGTAGACCATTTTGGCTTCAGACTTGCTTCTGATGCGGAAGTAGACTCTGCAGCACGTTATCTTGACGACAAGGGAGTTCATATGGTAACTCGTCCAGCCCACCGCCGTGAGGGTAAGGCTTTTTTTGTTATGGATCCTGATGGTAATCTGGTTGAGTTTTACTCGATGCATGACAATGGCATACGGGATAGTAGTTCTGATGTAGATTTTTCCACACCAAACTCTCATGCTAAGGCAAGTCGCAAGGAGATTGTCGAGGAGAGAGAGTCAACAAAGACTCGGCGATCAAGAAAATAAGCCGGGATTTTGGAGAAGCATCCGTTCAGCATCAAGAAGCTGCGCGGGGGTATTGATGCCAAGAATTTCGTTGGCATTATCTGTTTTGAAAGCACAAACCCTTGTTCCTTTCCTGAAGCAGACCGCAAAAACATCAGTCAGATAGTACTCTTTCTGGGCATTGTTGGTGTTAATCTGCCCGAGAGCTTCAAAAAGCAGACTGGTATTGAAAACGTAAACTCCGGAATTGATCTCTTTCACGGCACGTTCCTCTTCAGACGCGTCCTTTTGTTCAACGATTTTCAGGACGCTGTCATTTTTTCTTTCCCGAATAACTCTGCCATACCCTGTGGGGTCATCAAGCTCTGCAGTCAGCACTGTTGCCACTGCGTATGTTGAACGGTGAAATGCTATCAACTTCTGCAGGGTTCCTGCATTAACGAGTGGGGCGTCCCCTGAAAGGATAAGCACCTCGCCATCAAAATCGTGGAGCTGTGCCTCTGTTTGCATGACGGCATGACCAGTTCCCAATTGAGGCTCCTGAAGCGCAACAGTCGCCTTGAATCTGGCTGTAGCTTTTATGACCAGTTCAGCCTGGTGTCCAACAACAAGTACTATTTTTTCGGGGTCAAGAGATTGAGCTGTCCCAAGAACATAGTCGATAAGAGGGCGGTCATTTGCCTGATGCAGTACCTTTGGAAGCTCTGACTGCATTCTGGTGCCTTTTCCGGCGGCCATGATGATTACTGCAAGTGCCATTGATCAGTAATGAGTATGAAAAGCATCGGAGAGAATCATGATAACAGTTGTGTTTCTTCACCTACATAGTGCCGACTCTTCGGGTTGTTCTTCTTATCGACGATAAGAACCATTGGTTTGAAATGGCGTGCGTCAGCCTCTTCCATAACAGCAAAAGTCATGATGATTATCTCGTCTCCAACCAGAGCGCATCGGGCAGCAGCGCCGTTGAGTTGAATCTCCCTGGAGCCCTGGGCTCCCTTGATGATGTAAGTTTCAAAGCGCTCACCATTATTATTATTGACAACAAGCACTTTTTCGTTGGGTATCATATTTGCCATTTCCAGCAGCTCATTATCAATCGTGATGCTGCCTTCATATTCGAGATCTCCGCTGGTAACTATAGCGTTGTGTATTTTTGACTTAAGGACGTGTAATTTCATGAACAAACGAACTTCATTATTGTTTTATAAATGCCTCTCCACTTCCCCGGAAAATCCGGTACTTTTTCAAGGCTTGATCACTCTCAAAACCCTCTCCTCGAATAATCTTTTCTTGCATGGTAATAGTAACAGCTCTGTCCGAACGTATCATTTTATCTTTAGCGCTTCGCTTTACGTACTCTGTTGTTATTACGGTTCCTTCATTTGAGGTCATGATGACGCGCCCCATTGCCTCAACATCCTGATTATCCTGAATAACAGCCTTTTGTGCTGTTATGGTTGTTGTGGAATTGCCGTTGACGTCAAAGAGAGTTACCTTTATCCCTCCATCAAGATGATGTTCACTGCCTCTCTTTGTTCTGTACTCCGCTTCATGAGCAGCCTCCACGACTCCTCGGGGTATACCTGATTCGGTAAGAGCAACCTTGACAACCCAACTCTCTTGTACGAGATTCTCCCGAAAAACAGCCCTCTTTGCAGCGGGACGCCTATCTTTTACATTCCCGCTGCATCCTGGCATTACGATCAGATGAACAAGCAGAATAAGAACAATGACTCTTCTCAAATCAGGAGATCGTTACTTGATATTCAACTTGTCCAGAACTTTGAAGGTAAGGTCATTTTCCGTAGTTACATAGATAGAGCTATTCTTTTCAAGCACCAAAGTAACTTCTTCTTGTATTGCAATCGACTCAACGGCAGCCAAAACCTTCTTCCGAATTGGCAGGAAGAGTTCCTGCTGTTTCGTTTCGATAGTCCCGCTTCGCCCAAAATGCTCCTGCTGATATTTTTCAAGAGTCTGAGCTTTCAGTTTCAACTCCTTCTCTTTCTGGTCTCGCACTGTTCTTGTCAAAGATGCCGCTTTTTGTTGGTAAGCTGCGACTGATTGCTGATAATCGACGTTCATGCGATTCAGCTCTTTTTGCAGAGGAGCCGCTATTGCCTGCAAGCTCTCTTCTGCTTGTTTTGTTTCGGGCAACTGTTGCAGGATTTTTCCTGAATCCACGACACTGACTTTTGTTCCAGCTTGTGTTATCGCAAATGTTTGTGGTGGAACCAGTACCAAGCTCAATGCCGCAGTCATGAAGATACGGCGAGACATGTTTATAAATTCTTTTGAAAGAATCATTAATGTTATCGTTTAGGTTAGCGTGATTAATGCTTCAATACCTGTCCAATATGTAATTTATCCATATATAATGTCAAAGGTAATAATTCCTTGACAAAAAACTACACAAAGCTGAATAACCTGTTCTTTTGAGTGAAGAGGAGGTTGATAACGTTTTTTTCTGGAAAAATTGCCATGTTTGTTTTACAATTGTGGTTTTAAGTTCGAGTTTTAACAGACAGATAAGACGAGAAGGGATATCCATCGCAGAAGCAAAAGATATTAACCGATTTGTATAATATGGTTTACTGGCATTTTCTTTTTTTTGAAAGAATTTATCACTATAGTAATTAAAGTACAATCTATTGTACTACTAAATAATATTGAGCTTATTAATGGGTTATTACAACAAAGTCAAAAGGAGTCTCAGGCAGCTTGCTGGCCAAGAGGTGATTGCTCGGGTTGAGTTTACATGTGCATGTCGTAATATCCATGACTGGCGAATTTGTCCTGTCGGTATTGACAGTAATAGCGTCGTGTTTTCCTTGGGTGTGGGAGATGATATTGGTTTTGATAAAGGGATGATTACAACATACAATTGCAATGTTCAAGCGTTTGATCCGACACCACGATGGATTGAGTGGATCAAATCCCAGAATCTTCCTCAGCAATTTTGGTTTTATCCGTATGCAATTGGAGGAACGGATGGCACCATGAAACTTTTTCCTCGTATGCCGAATGGAAAGCCTTTCTCAACGATGCTTACGGTGATGAACGAAGGAGTTAATGATGCCGTTGAAGGTATAACTGTCAATGTTAAAAGACTTTCAACTCTTATGACAGAGCTTTGTGTCTCTCACATTGATATTCTTAAAATGGATATTGAGGCGGCGGAATATCAAGTCATTGATGATTTCCTTGCGGCTGATCTGCCAGTTTATCAGCTTTTGGTAGAGTTTCATCACCGATTTACATCGGTTCCAGTGCAGAAAACCAGAGATGCCCTTGATAAATTGTATAAAGCTGGATACAGGATTTTCTATATCACTGAAAAAGCCAGGGAGTACTCGTTTATTCATGTTGATACCTATAAAAAGTATTTGCAACAAATCTGAATGAGAGTATCCTGTTGTTGATTAGGGCATTATTTTCTGGAAAAACTGTCCTGGTTGTTGCAAGATTGCCTCTTTTAGTTCGAGCTCAAACAGATGTACAAGAAGAGCGGGAATATCAATGTTTGAAGCGGTGGCAAGTGCATCTATATGAATGGGCGCTGTGCCCATACAATGGATGATGCTTTTTTCGGGAGGAGTAAGATTGTCGTCGGTGCTGTTTTTCTGTAATGGAGAGATCCCTGAACAGTTTTTTGCAAATTGTCCTTCAAGTTCGCTGATGATGTCGTCAACGCTCATGATCGCCTTTGCTTGACCTTGCTGGATGAGCTTGTTCGTGCCTTTCGATGTTCTTGAAAAGATACTGCCTGGAATAGCAAAAACCTCCCTGTTTTGCTCAAGCGCAGATGCTGCCGTAATCAGCGATCCCCCTTTCAGATCTGACTCAATGACGATGGTACCTGAAGAGATGCCTGAAATAATGCGGTTTCTCTTAGGAAATTTTCCAGGGGAGAGTTCAGAACCAATCCACTCTTCTGAAATAATAGCGCCCTGTTCAACGATTTTTGGCCACACTTTTCCCTTCGGATCGGTATAGATGGTGTCAATGCCACTTGCAAGAACGGCAACAGTAATACCTCCGTTCTCAAGTGTTGCCGTGTGTGCGGCCATATCAATGCCATAAGCCAGGCCGCTGAAGATTATAATGCCGCAATTGACCAGATCCTTGCATACCAGAGCCGTAGCTTGTTTGCCATATTGAGAGGCATACCTCGTTCCTACCACGGCAAGGCCATAAGACTCTGCGTCAGGAAGTTTTCCCCGTACAAAGAGGCAGGGTGGGGGATCATAGATTTCTTTCAACAGTGGAGGATAATCATGATCAAGGATGGTAATGATATTTGCATTGTAGCGGGGAAGTGCCGCAAACTGCTCTTCGGCAGCTCGTCTGGCTACTTCTCTCGTTGGTGCATGGTGAAGAAAATGGTGAATTTGTCGGGCAAGAGATTCACCAATTCCCGATACCTGCACAAGCTCATTGATATCAGCATGCAAAACATCGGTCAGGTCAGGAAAATAGCCAGCCATTGCCTTGATTCTTGCTGGGCCAATACCCGGAACAAGCGTCAGGAGAAGGAGAAGAAGCCTCTGTTCCATGGTATCTGGAGGTTTCATAACAAACAGTGGTTAGAAATCTCTCTTCATGAGCATATTTGCAAATCCTTTCAGGTACTCTTTTCCTTCTGCATGAGGCAGACTTTCCAAAGCGCTCAGCGCCTCTATTGTATCTCTGTTAATCAGTGCCGCAGTCTCTTCAAGGACCCCACACCGCTCAAAGAGCGCTTTCACTTCAGGTACCCTCTCAGCGGCAATGCCTTTATTGATGATGATGGAGTTAAGAAGTTCGCGGTCTGCACCTGAACTCAGCTCAAGAGAACGAAGCAAAAGGTAGGTTTTTTTGCCGTTGATGATATCTCCACCAGCCATCTTTCCGGACTTTCCATCTTGAGCCATAATATCGAGATAGTCATCCTGTATCTGAAAAGCTCGACCTATTCTTTCACCGAACTGCACCAGACTTTGAAGTTGCTCTTTAGTCCCATCAGCAGCAACCCCGCCGGCTTCAAGTGCGGCTGCAATGAGACTACCGGTTTTCTTGTCAATCATGTCGAGATAGTCAGCGATCGTGGCATCTTTTTTCTCTTCAAGTTCCATGTCGAGCGCCTGCCCTTCACAGATAGTCATATTGGCGTGGTTGAGAATATGAACCAGTTCAGCATGTCGGTTACTCTTGGCCTGCAGGGCAAGTTCATAAGCGTAGGCAATCATCATATCTCCCGTCAGTATAGCAGCATTGGTGTTCCAATGCTTGTGAACGGTAGGTCGGCCATGGCGCAGCTCAGCCTGGTCCATGATATCGTCGTGGATCAGAGTGAAATTATGCAAGATTTCAACCGCCAAGGCGACATTGAGCGCATCTTCCGAAAAGCCGCATACCGCTTCCGATGCAAGCAGCGTCAGAAACGGACGTATTCTCTTGCCTTTGCCTTCAAGAATATATCTGGCTGGCGCATAGAGGGTGACAGGACTCTCACTTTCGAAACATTTCCCAAGCGCAGTGTTGATTTTGGAGAAGTAAAGGTTGTACTTTTTTTCGACAAGTTCCTGCGTAATCGGCATAGTCATGATGAAATCGGTCATTGTTTGATGGTAAGTCTTTTGTTTCTGAGCTCCTCAATGGTCGCAGCTCCGGTCAGGAACATCACGGCCCTGAGATCGTTCAGCCAGGTATCAATGGTTTTTTCAAGGGTTCCTTCATAAAGGGCTTTGAGGAGAGATCTTGCAGAAGCGGCAAGCTGAGCTCCAAGCGCAAGTGATGTGGCGATATCGGTACCGCACTTTATTCCTCCTGACGCAATGATTTCAATGTCAATAAATTCAGAATGCTCCTTTTTTAGCTCCCTGATGTCAATCAGGCATTGAGCCGTAGGAATTCCCCAGTTCAGCAGGAGGTCAAGAGCGGGCAGACTGAAACGGTCATCCTGCCCGAATTGTCGGTTATATCGGATTTCTTCTACTTTCTGCCAACTGATGCCTCCGGCACCTGCCACATCAATGACGCTCACACCTGCTTCAAGAAGTTGTTGTGCGACGGTTGCCGAAATGCCGCATCCAACCTCTTTAACAATAACCGGTACGGTTATTGTGTCGGTGAGTATTTCAAGTTGCTCAAGAACATGCCGGAAATTTGTGTTTCCTTCAGGCTGAAAGAGCTCTTGCGCAGCATTGAGATGTACAATCAACCCATCGGCTTCCAGCAGTTCAAGCATAATACTGATGTCGCTTTTGCGTAACCCTTTGGCAATCTCGGGAGCTCCAATATTGGCAAAGATCTGGATTGATGGCGCGAATTTTCTTGTAATGGCAAAACTGTCGCGATATAACGGGTTTTCAAGTGCCTGTCGCATACTGCCAACGCCAAGCGGAATCTTAAACCGTTCCGCAGCTTCTGCAAGATGCTGGTTGAGCGTTGCCGCTTCACTATAGCCTCCCGTCATGGAGGAGATCATCAGAGGCGCCCCTATTCTCCTTCCAAGAAATGTTGTGGAGAGATCAATGTCACAAAGCGACAGCTCTGGTAACGCATTATGGATAAATTCAAATTGCTCAAACCCTGTCGTTTTGCTTTTGAACGCAACATCCCCCTGCAGACATATCTCGACGTGACTGTGCTTCCGCTCAATTGTTATATTGTCTGCTGTGTTGCTCATGTTGTGGGGAAAGGCTCCTCGAAGGGTTAGTAATACCTCAATAAAAAATGATACAACATAACAAAAATATTCAATAACTTCTCACCTCCATATTGAGTGGATTTATCATGCTGAAGACATTGTTTGATATAGCCGTCCGTCACCTGATTGGGCGCCGCCGGCAGACGCTCACCACCATATTTGGTGTTGCAATAAGCACGATGGTGCTGATTACCACAAATTCCCTGATGCGCGGATTGCTTGACTCCTTTGTAGAAACAATCGTCAATGTTGCTCCCCACATCACGCTTAAAGGGGATAAAATGAACCCAATGCCTTTGAATCTCTTTGACAAAGAGAACTCTTCAGTGGTTGCCTATGTCGATGATAACATCCAGAAGCTTGAACCGGAAGAGGTGCGAAACTATCGCCAGATTCTCGCTCTGCTGAGCAGTCCAGAGTATCAACAACAAGTTACGGTCGCGTCACCTTATGTCAATGCACAGGTTATGGCGGTAAAGGGTAGTCGTAATCAGCCAATTCTCCTCAAAGGTGTTTTGATTGACAAGGAGGATGCTGTAAGTGGTATCCGAAAAAAACTTGTCAATGGCGATATTGCCCTGTTTGAAAAAACAACCAATGCGCTACTTGTGGGGAGAACAGTTGCAAAGGATATGAATCTCAAGCTGAATGATCAGGTCGTTATTATTCCAGCTTCTGGAAAAAGTCGGCAGTGCAAGGTGGCGGGCATTTTTTTTTCCGGGGTCAATGCGGTTGATAATAGTGTTCTTGTCTCCCTCAAGTTTGCCCAGATTATTGAGGGATTGCCAGCAAACAAGGTTTCTGGTATTGCGCTTAAAGTGGCTGATCCATTTGCCAATGCTTTACTTGCCAGAGATCTTGAGCGGGTTACCGGTTATCAGTGCCTGACCTGGCAGAAGGAAAATGCAAGTCTTCTCTCACTCTTTACCCGTATCGGTTATATCGTTTTCTCTCTGGTTGGCTTTGTTGGTATTGTCTCCGGATTTGGAGTGGCAAATATTCTTGTGACCACCGTTTTTGAAAAGAGTCGGGACATTGCCATTATGAAGTCGCTCGGATTTTCTGCTCTTGAAATGGTTAGCATGTTTATTTTTGAGGGTTTTATGGTGGGATTGGCTGGTGCACTTGCTGGAGGAGTGCTGGCCATCGGATCAATAAATCTCCTTGCCAGCCTTCCCATAGAGAGTTCTCAGGGGCCACTGACTAAAACGGGCTTCAGTATGTCTTACAATCCTCTCTATTTTCTGCTCATTATCGGTATAACTGTTTTGATCAGCACGATCGCTGCAATTCTTCCGTCAGCGCGGGCTGCTAAACTTGAACCGATCACCGTACTCAGGGACAGCAGCTTGTAGGTTCACAGCTCTCCGGGCGGAGTCTGTTCCGGGTGTTGCAGCAAGTAGAGTTTGTAGTAAAGTCCTCTTTTTGCGAGAAGCTCCTGGTGGTTTCCACACTCCCTTATTACCCCTTTATGCAGGACAATAATTTTATCTGCTTTTTGAACTGTTGATAGTCTGTGGGCAATAATAATCGATGTACGGTTGCTCACGAGGCTGGTGGTTGCTGCATCAATAAGGGATTCCGTTTCAGTATCAACCGAGCTGGTGGCCTCATCAAGCACAAGAATTTCAGGATTGTAGAGGAGCGCCCGGACGAAGGCGATTAACTGTTTCTGTCCGGAGGAGAGGCCGGTGCCGTTTTCAAGAACCCTGTACTCGTAAGCGCCGGGAAGCTGTTGAATAAAGCGGTCAGCTCCGACTACTCGTGCTGCTTCACGCAACTCCTCATCCGTCACATCAGGATTGCCAAATGCAAGGTTCTCCCTTATTGTGCCGGAAAAAAGAAACACATCCTGCATGACGATACCTACGAGCCTCCTTACCGAAAGTTCCGTTATCTGCTGCAATGGGATGCCGTCAATGGTCACCGATCCTTTTGCGAAGGGGTAGAGTTTTGAGATGATGTTGATCAGGGTTGTTTTTCCGCTTCCCGTGGCACCGACAATGGCAATTTTCTCTCCATGCCGGATGGTCATCGAGATGTCTTTCAGCACCCAGTGTTCACTCTCATAAGCAAACCAAACATTTTTGAACGCAATGCAATCCTTGAACGAGGCGATATTGTTCAGATCAGACTGCTCTTCTATTCCCTCTTTCTCGTCAAGGAGTCGGATAATGCGGTCAGAGCTTGCAATGGCTGTCTGAATAACATTGAATCTGTCAGAGAGATGTTGTAACGGCCTGAAAAATAACCAGATATACTGAACAAACGAGACTACAACACCGATAGAGAGATCAGCCTTGAGTAGCCTTACACCGCTGTACCATAGTACAAGGCCAGCAGCAGCCGAACTCAGCACCTCAATCAGTGGAAAGTAGATAGAGAAGTAAAATACTGTCCGGATATTGGCATCCCGATGATCTGCATTGATAGCGGCATATTTGCCTGCTTCGCGCCCTTCACGGTTAAAGAGCTGGACAATGGTCATGCCGGTAAGGTGCTCCTGAAAAAAGGTGTTGAGTCTTGCGTTATGGGTGAGCACATCCTGAAAAGCAATCCTGACCCGTTTTTTGAAGGACATGGTTGCATAAATCATCAAAGGGAGAATTCCGAGGACAATGAGGGTCAGTTGCCAGTCAATCCAGAGCATCATTACCACGATAAAGAGGAGTTGCAACAGGTCGCCCAGAATCGTGATGATTCCGCTGGAAAGCATCTCATTGAGTGACTCTACATCACTTGTTGTACGGGTGATCAGTCTTCCAATAGGGTTTCGGTCATAAAATCTTGCTGGTAGCTTCTGCAGATGGGTAAAAATATCCATCCGGATGTCGAGCACTGCTTTTTGGCCGATAATCTGCGTTAGCCATGTGGTGATATATTGCTTCACGCCGTCAAGCAGAATAGCGCCAGCAAGCAATATACTGACCATCGTCAGCCCTTTGAAATTGCCATTGGCGATGTAATCGTCAATAGCAACTTTTGTCAAATATGGTCTCAGTGGACCGAGAAAAGAGCCAGCAATTGTAATGACAACCGCAATTGCTACCAGCTTGTTGTATGGTTTGATATACCTGAAAAGCCTGGAGATGATATAGCGGTCAACTGAACTTTTTTTCTCTTTTTGGAGCGTATCATCCTGTTGTGGCCTGAAGCTTTTTTTTGTCGAGTCGTTAGTCATGCTTTTTTATGCCCGAGCCTCTTTTTTCGATTTCATGCTTCAGCTCACTTGCCAGCGCTTCAGCTTCTTCTTTAGAGGGGGCCTCGGCATAGATTCTCACAATAGGTTCGGTGTTTGATGGGCGCAGGTGAACCCAACTGTTGGAAAAATCAAGCTTCAGTCCATCAAGCCGGTTAGCTTCAGCGGTATGGTAAAGCCTTTCGATATCAGTAAATATGGAATCAAGTGCTTCACGATCTGCATGGTTGAGTACAATTTTCTGCTTGGACATAAAATAATCAGGGAACTGACGCCTGAATTGTGACAGTGTTCCACGGTTGTTTTCGCTACGCCAGAAGGTGAATGCTTGAACAATCAGCGCTATACCGACCAACGCATCACGCCCATAGTGTAACTCAGGCAGAATGACTCCACCGTTTCCTTCACCACCAATGACAACATGTTTTTCTTTCATTACCTCACTGACGTTGGCTTCTCCAACTTTGGCGCTGTAACAAGCCACCCCATATCGGTGGGCAACATCACGAAGTGCTCGACTGCTCGAAAGATTATTTGCCACAGCTCCAAGTTTGTGCTTGAGGTAAAAATCCGCACAGGCAACCAGGGTATACTCCTCTCCGAAGAGCGTGCCATCTTCGCAGAGAAGAGCAAGCCGGTCAACATCCGGATCGACAACAAGAGCAAAGTCGCATCCACTCTTCTGCAGTGCGGTGATGGTTTCTGACAAATTTTCTTCAATTGGTTCAGGATTTCGGGGAAAGAGGCCAGTGCCACCACAAGCAACCTGCACAACGCTCTCAATTCCAAGTCTTTCACAAAGCCTGGGAACAATCGAAAAACCAGCCCCTTCAACACAGTCAACCAGTACCTTGAACTTCTCTCTGGCTATTAAAGCTGGATCGATACAGGGTAACTGAAGGACTTTGTCAATATGATATTCGTCATACCCGTTCTTATGGCTGATTGCTCCGATGGCATCCCAGCGTGCCGGAAAAAATTGCTCTTTTTCCGCAATATCAAGAAGTTCAGACACCTCTTCGGCGTTTAAAAATTCCCCAAGGTGGTTGAGCATTTTCAGTGCATTCCATGGAACAGGGTTGTGAGAAGCTGTAATGATAAGTCCAGCATCAGCCTGTTCAGCGGCCACAGCAATTTCAACGGTTGGAGTGGTGGCGATACCCAGATCAATCACATCACACCCGCAGAGGAGCAGCGTATTGCTGACCAGATCACTGATAGCTTTGCCTGTAGGCCTGGTATCCCTGCCGATAACAATACGAGCTTTTTTTTCAAGATTCCGCCGAAGCGTCCACGAAGCAAAAGCCATTGCAAATGCGGTCAGATTTTTTGGGGTCAGGCTTTCGCCAACAACACCCCTTATTCCGGAAACGCTGATCATCAAGCTCATAAACGGCTGGGTCTCATGATTAAAATTTTGCGTAATATAAAAAAAAATGGGTAGGGTGTGTATCGGTATGGCGTTGCAAGTAGGTGATAAGAGGAGAGGTAGGGCACTGAATAGAGGGTATAGGCGAAATCTTTATTGAACTTTATCAATCTTTCTCGTTTGTCGTTTGTCGTTTTGATTCGTTTCTTCTATATTGTGAGTCCTTTATTATTCTAATAATATTTTATCTAAGAGTAAGCGTATATGCCTTTACACAAATCGGCTGAAAAAAGACTGCGGCAGTCAGAGAGAAGAAATGCCAGGAACAGAGCACGGAAAAAAGAGCTGAAAGTTCTTGTTAAAACCATGCAGAAACTGATTGATACCAGCGCGGACAAGGCTGTAGTCGAGGTTGCTTACCGTTCGGCTGTTCAGAAACTTGACCGTCTTGGGGTAAAGAAATACATTCACGCCAATAAAGCGTCTCGCAAGAAATCACAGTTGACACGGCTTTTAAACAGCTATGTAAAAGCTGATTAAGATGTAGAAGAAAGTTATGGCGCTGCCATAACTGATTTTCGTTGTCTGACATCCGGGCTGGATGTTCTTTTCAGTCCGGGTTTCCATATCCTTCGATTCATGTTTGCATATTTTCGTGGCAAGCTGGTTTCAGTTTTGCCTGAGGAGGCGGTTGTTGAAGTTGCTGGTATTGCTTACCAGTTTTTGATTTCTGCAACGACAAGCCGACGCTTGCCGGAACAGGGGTCCGATGTCCTTCTTTTTTCACATCTTTATGTCAGGGAAGATGCCCTCCAGCTCTATGGCTTTTCGGGGGAAGATGAGCGGCAACTCTTCCGCTTGCTTTTACTTGCCTCCGGGGTGGGGCCAAAACTTGCGCTTGCGGTTCTCTCTGGATTACAGGTACAGGAAGTGCATGAGGCTATTCTGGCCAATTCGCCTGAGCGGCTTTATGGTATTTCCGGTGTCGGCAAGAAAACCGCAGCAAGGATTATTCTCGAATTAAGGGATAAAATTCTGAAACTTGCTCCCGTTGGTACCATGGTTTCATCGGCTTCGCTTCAGCCCAGTCGGTTACGGGATGATGCCATCAATGCTCTGGTAACGCTTGGTTTTTCCAGGCCTGCTGTTCAAAAAGCTGTAGTTACTATTCTTGAACAAGGTACCTCCCTTACTGTTGAAGAGGTAGTTAAATCAGCACTTGTTTCCATCCATAACAGTTAGCAGCAAACGGTGACCTACCAGGACGCACTTGATTTTCTTTATCCACTACACCGCTTTGGTATAAAGCCTGGTCTGCACCGGGTACTGAGACTGCTTGATCTTCTTGGTGCACCACATAAGCGTCTGGGGCAGGTTGTTCATATTGCAGGGACAAACGGCAAGGGAACTGTAGCGGCATCTCTCGCATCGATTTTTCAGGCGAGTGGCAGGAAAACTGCGCTCTATACCTCACCTCATCTTGTTGATTTTACAGAACGAATTCGTATCAATGGCGGGCAGATTCCTCGTGAAAAGGTTGTTCACTACTGCTCATTGTTACAGAGTGCGGTTATTGATAATCATTCGACCTTTTTTGAAGCGACGACAGCGATAGCTTTTGCCTGGTTTGCGGATGAAGGGGTAGATGTCTCCATTATTGAGACAGGTATGGGGGGGCGGCTTGATGCGACCAATGTTGTTGATTCTGATTACGTCGTTATTCCAAGTATTGGATTCGATCATACCGAGTGGCTTGGTGGAACTCTTGCCCTCATTGCAGCGGAAAAAGCGGCTATCATCAATAACGGGTGCCAGGTATTCACCGCAGTCTCTGATCTGGAAGCGTTACAGTCTATAAAGAAGAGTGCCGAATTGTGCGACGCTCCTCTCTTTTCTGCAGAAAAAGATGTGGCGTGCCGCATAACTGCCCAGGAGCCGGGAATGATTGAATTAGACATCAGAACGGCATCGTGGCATTATTCAGCATTGAAAGTACCACTGACCGGCTCATTTCATGCAAAAAATCTCTCTCTCGCCGTTATGGTAGCCGAAGCTGCTGGTATCGCTCCAGAACATATCCGAGTGGGGTTAACCCGTTTATCAGAGGGTGGCTACAGGGCAAGGCTTGAATTGATTGGCAACTCTCCGACCGTATTTCTTGATGTGTCACATAATCCTGATGGTATGAGGGAGACAGTTAATACGCTCTGTTTATTCCGCCATCGTTATAATCGGGCCTATGTTGTGCTTGGTTTTGCTTCGGATAAAGATGTCAAGGCAATGATTCGTGAGCTTCTCCGTCTCAACATCTTTTTTGTTACCGTCGCTATTCCATCTGAACGCAGTGTGCCTGCCGAATTACTCTGCTCTTTGTGCAAACATGAGGGTGCTGAGGCAATGGTCTTAGGTAACGGGAGAGAGGCGCTTGCCTCTTTGAGGGCAATGGCAGGTGTAGATGACCTGATTCTTGTGACAGGCTCTTTTTATCTTGCCGGTGATATTCTTGCAGGATAGTATATGAACCACCTTTTTTATGGATTTTTTTATTTATATTTACGGAGCTACAAAAATTCTTCTCTGTAATTCCTTGTTGTTTTTATCCCTTTTCAATTATAGATATTCTTCCCCTTTTATATTCATTTCCTGCTTTTATGTCATACAGACAAAGCGCTAAAGGTAATTTCCGTTCATGATTCGTGTCATTGGACACCGTATTGATGCACATCGGAGGGGTGGCGTGTTTTTCGTCCTTTTTTCTATAGCTTTTTTACAAACAAGCGTTGAATACAACTTACAATGTCGAACAATTCGAGTTTTAAAGGTCTGGACATCAATATGCTCCAGAAAAAGAAGGTTTCTGAGTTGCATGTTTTAGCTAAAGAGCTTGGGGTAATGGCTGCTGGCTTGCGCAAGGAAGAGCTTATTTTCAAGATTATTGAAGCCCAGTCACAGAAGAATACCGACTCTGAAAGCGGAAATGTCATGGTCAATACCGGTGTTCTGCAAGTTATCCCTGAAGGCTACGGTTTTTTACGATCTGCTAATTACAACTACCTCTCATCTCCGGACGATATCTATGTCTCTCCCTCACAGATCAAGCGCTTCAATATGCGCACAGGTGATACGGTTTCCGGGCAGGTAAGGGCACCAAAGGAGGGCGAGCGTTTTTTTGCTCTGCTGAAGATCAATACGATTGACGGCAACGATCCGGAAATTACAAGAGAGAGGCCCTATTTCGAAAATCTCACCCCGCTTTTTCCCCGTGAACGTCTCAAGCTTGAAACCAAGCAGACCGAAGCATGTGGTCGCATCATGGATATTTTCACACCGATAGGCAAAGGGCAGAGAGGTTTGATTGTGGCACAGCCGAAGACCGGTAAAACCATGCTTCTCCAGATGATTGCCAATGCGATCATCAAAAATCACCCGGAGGTCTACCTTATAGTTCTTTTGATTGATGAACGACCTGAAGAGGTGACTGATATGGCCCGCAGTGTGCCAGCAGAGGTGGTTAGTTCAACCTTTGACGAGGATCCTGAGCGTCACGTCCTTGTGGCTGATATGGTGCTTGAAAAGGCGAAGCGGCTTGTAGAGGTTGGCAGGGATGTGGTCGTCCTGCTCGACTCTATTACCCGCCTTGCAAGAGCCCATAACACCATTATTCCCCATTCCGGGAAGATTCTTTCGGGTGGTATTGATGCCAATGCGTTAACCAAGCCGAAACGTTTTTTTGGTGCAGCCCGTAATATTGAGGAAGGAGGTAGTCTTACCATTATTGCCACTGCGCTTATCGATACTGGATCACGTATGGATGACGTTATTTTTGAAGAGTTTAAGGGAACAGGCAATATGGAGCTTCTGCTTGATCGCAGGCTTTCCGAGCGTCGTGTGTTTCCCTCTATTGATATTCTTCGCTCCAGCACTCGTAAAGAGGAGCTACTGTTCTCACAGGAAGAGCTCTCAAGAACATGGCTTCTGAGAAAGTATCTTGCCGACAAGAACCCGATTGAATGTATGGAGTTCATGCGCGAGAAAATGGCTGATACGAAGGATAACAAGGAGTTTTTTAAATACATGAATGCCTGATCTACGATAGAAAGTTTGTATGTTTAAAAAAAATTCCTATATTATCTGCCTTTAAAACAAGAGGAAAGACACTTACTATATGCCCTGCGGAAAAAAGAGAAAACGCCATAAAATGGCTGTACACAAGCGTAAGAAAATGCGTCGTAAGAACAGGCACAAGAAGCGCCAGAGATACCAGAATAAGTAAGTTCCGGTACTCCTGTACCTATTTTTAGGTTGAGAATATAGCTCAGTCGGTAGAGCATCTGCCTTTTAAGCAGAGGGTCGAAGGTTCGAGTCCTTCTATTCTCACTGAGTGTATTGAAGCATTCAGCAATTTGACAAGCCCGAGTGGTGAAATTGGTAGACACACTATCTTGAGGGGGTAGCGCCGAAAGGTGTAGGAGTTCGAATCTCCTCTCGGGCACTTGTTAACTCATAAAAAAGCCGCTTTTTGCGGCTTTTTTAATTCTGCTTTGGCTATGGCACTAAGGAGAATCATCGATGAATATTGCTGTATGTGTCTGCCAGGTACCCGATACCGCATCGGTTATCGGATTTGTTGACGGCCTCATAGATCTTTCCAGAGTCAATGAGGTGATGAACCCTTATGATGAATATGCTCTGGAAGAGGCTGTACGTCTCAAAGAGCTTTTCACAGGCAGTGTCGTCACTGTTTTTAGTATTGCTCCAGCCTCAGCAAAAGAGATGCTTCGCAAAGCCCTTGCCATGGGGGCGGATCGTGCCATTCTTTTGAATGATGCCGTGCTCTCTGATCCATATCAAACTGCCGTTGCCTTGAGTCGTGCCCTTGTAGCTTTTTACGCGGATACCCTTCCTGATCTTGTTTTTTGTGGTAAGCAATCAACTGATTTTCAGAGTGCACAGGTACCAGCGATGCTTGCAGAGCTTCTTGGTATGGGAGCTGTTACTGGTATTTGCTCTCTGCACGCATCAAGCGAAGGCCTTCAGGTTGAACGTGAAACAGAAGGTGGTGTTGAGTCTTTTGATGTTCACTATCCAGCGCTCTTCAGCACTGAAAAAGGGTTGAATATACCCCGAAAAACCAGTATCAAATCGGTTATGGAGGCGAGAAAAAAAACGATTGATTTATTCTCTCCCTCTCTTGATGAGGCATCTTATGTGGTCATGACAGGCATGAAGCCTCTTGACAGAAAAAAAAGATGCCAATTTCTCTCTGATGAAAAAGAGCTGATCAGGCTTCTCCGTGAGGAGCGCAACCTTTTCTGAGCAGGTGGAAAAAAAGAAAAACGTCATTATGGCGATGAACAAATATCTTGTATTTCTGGAACAGAGGGAAGGTATTGTAAAAAAGGCTTCCATTGAGCTCTGGAACACTCTTCAGAAGCTGGTCGCTGTACATGAAGATATTGCAGTGTGCGCTCTTCTTGCCGGAGCTGCTGATCTTCAACTGCTCCAAGCCACTCTTGTCGGCGAGGGCGCTGTCTATTGCGCTAGTGACCATGGGTTCAGTCTGTACAATCCGGAGTGCTATGCCAATCTTGTTGCTGATACATTCAAGCGGGAGGCCTGCAGTGCCCTTTTTTTTGCCGATACGATACTCAGCCGCGAGCTTGCCCCAAAACTTTCTGTACGTCTAAAGGCTGCATTGCTGTCTGGCTCTCCAGTGTTTGATGCTGCGGGGGTAGATAGTGGCTCTGTTCGGCCAGTCTATTCTGGTTCTGCCTTGGCATCGTTTCACTCCGACCGTTCACTCAGGATCTATACCATATCATCATTTCCGATAATCACACCCACTCCTTCCAGAGTTCATATTGATTTTATTCCTCTTCAGCAGCGATGCTCCGTCAGTGGGGAGGAGCTTTTTCCGCTGATTCGCATGATGACGATGCGTGACGGTATACAGGATGTTACCGAAGCAGGCATTATTATAGCTGGCGGGAGAGGTGTTGGTGGAGCCGATGGATTTGCATTGCTTGAGCAGCTTGCGTTGCTTCTTGGAGGAGTTGTTGGCGCGAGTCGACCAGCCGTGGATGAAGGGTGGCGGCCCCATAGCGAACAGATAGGGCAGACTGGCAGAACGGTGGCGCCAGCGCTCTACCTTGCCTGTGGGATATCCGGCTCGGTCCAGCATCTTGCGGGGATTGGTTCAGCCGGTCTGGTGGTTGCCATCAACAGTGATTGCCATGCCCCGATTTTTGATGTCGCTGATTATGGGATTGTTGGTGATGCCCCTCTTGTATTGCGCAAACTGATAGATGCCGTACAGGATTTTTTGAAGAAGAAATGATTAGTACTACTTTAGCGTTATGGTATACCATAGTTGGTTATTTTATGACCTTTGATGTAATGTTAATTTATTGTTCATGCGTAAACTTCAGGTAGATATTCTCGGACTTTCAACAAGCCCGCATACCAACGGGGCTTATGCTCTTATCCTCTATGAGCTGGAGGGGAAGCGAAAACTTCCGATTATAATAGGCGGGTTTGAAGCCCAGGCAATTGCCCTTAAACTTGAAAATATAAAGCCGCCGCGTCCCTTCACCCACGACCTTTTCAAGAATATTGCCGATGCATTTCATCTGCAGGTCAATGAAATCATTATTGATGAGCTGCACAATGAGACTTTCTATGCCAAAGTGATCTGCGAAGTAAATGGTGAAGTGCATGAGATTGATGCGCGCCCCAGTGATGCTATTGCCATCGCAGTGCGTTTTAATGCCCCTCTTTTTGTGACCGAAGAGATTATGGACGAGGCCGGTATCAAGGAAGAGCAGAAGGAGGAGGGTGAGGAGGAGGCAGTTCCTGAACCTGATGAGATTGTGAGCACTGCTGTTACTCCTGATACTCTACTCAAAGAACTTCAGATATCTCTCAATGAGGCGGTGAACAATGAAAACTATGAAGAGGCTGCAAAGCTTCGTGATCAAATTTCGCGCATGAAAAAAGGAAGCTGAAGAGGTACTGCCATCAGATACCTCTTCGCTTTTTTCACACTACTCCGTTGTTGTGCCGAAACTGAATAAAAAGTTCCATCCCTGTTTTGACTGATCAGGAATACTCTCGACAGCATCAAACCCATAACCGTAATCGAGACCAATTTGCCCTATAATCGGCAGATAGAGGCGAAGGCCAATGCCAGCCGATTTTTTAAGGTCTGAAAAATTGACTGCGCTGCTGTTTTCCCAGAGATTTGCAGCTTCAACAAATGTCAGGGCATAAATACTTACCGCCTGGGACATGGAGAGCGGATAGCGAACTTCAGAGGTGAACTTGGAGTAAACCTTGCCAGCATACAGGGTGGAGGTACCTGAACTATCACCAAGCTTTCGACCGAGGCTGCGGTCATCATACCCTCGAAGAGGAATGGTTGGGAGACTCGACATCCCGCTGCCACCCATATAGAAGTACTCTGTGTAGGGGATATAATCACTATCATTGAAAGTGGCCAGATAGCCGTGTTGTGTCGAAAGGTTCCAGACGACTTTTTTTGTTATCGGGAGGTAAAAGCTTGATGATCCGGTCAATTTATAAAAATCGACTGAACCTGGCAGTGGGCCACCAGCAAGTTGCCCTTTAATCGAGTTTTTGCTGCCCCGTCTTGGATAGATGGGGTTGTCGATGCTGTTCCGTGTTGTCGTGAGGGTAATGGAAAACTCTTCAGCGTTGTCAGGAGCATTGAGATCACTATAGTTTATAAAACTCAGGAAGCCGCCAGAACTATGCAGGTATTTCAGCTTCAAGTTGATTGAGCTGTAATCGTCGGGCCAGGTGAGTCGTCTTCCGACGGACAGAGTTGTTCCATACTGGTCAATGACTGTAGGGTTGTCAGTGGTATCATTCGTATAGTCGTAAGCGCTATGGGTCTTGAACGCTGAAAAGCCTACTGCAGTTGGTGTGCCAAATGCCCATGGCTCAGTAAAGTTGAGGCTGAGTGTTCGGTAATTATAACTTCCAAATTGCCACTGGAAGCCAAGTTGCTGGCCGTCACCATGTGGTAATGGTCGGTAAGCCTCTGCATTGAAAATATCTTTCAGTGAAAAATTATTGAAGGTGACTCCAAACGCACCAGTAAATCCGCTGCCGCTGTAGCCGACAGATGCGTTAAAGGTATCAGTCTGTTTTTCAGTAACATTGTAGGTCAGGTCTACCGTATTGTTTTCGGGATGCGGATCTATATCCGGTGTAATTTGTTCGGGGTCAAAGTAGTTGAGCATACTGAGCTCCCTGATGCTGCGCACAACGTTTTTGCGGCTGAACATATCTCCAGGAACAGTGTACAGCTCACGTCGAATGACATGATCCTTTGTTTTGTTATTTCCACTGATATTAACCGTGTTAAGCTGGAACGGTTCCCCCTCCCTGAGAGTGATAACCAGATCGACAATATCAGGTTTGATAACCTGTTCCTCAAGATTTGCCTTGAAGGAGAGGTAGCCACGATCGAGATAGAGTGAGCTGACATCTGAATTGTCTTGCGAATAGTTCAATCTTTCCTGGATCAATTTTGAATTGTAGGTATCACCTTTTTTTATCCGGAATGTTTTTTCAAGAATATCCGTTGTGGCAAATTCCATGGTGTTGCCTGACCATGTAATATTTCTTACATGATATTTGTTGCCTTCCTCAAGATAAATATCAAGAAAAAGTCCTTTGTTATTCTTGGCATAACTGATTGAGTCTTTTAAAACACGAGCATCGCGGTAGCCATTGCCTCGATAGAACTCAACCAGCAGGTTTTTGTCTTCGCTGAATTTATCGGTATCCAGTTTTGGCGACCCAAAGATTTTTCGCCACCAGGAATTTTGAGTCGTCTCTTTAAAAACCCCTCTGAGTTTTTTCTGATCAAAAGCAGTGTTGCCGTGAAACGTTATTTTTTCAATTGATACCTTTGAGCCTTCGATAATGTTGAAAAGAATTTTTGTATGATTTTTGGCAAGTCCCTGTTGCTGGAATTCGGCTTTAGCTGTCAAATAACCTTTTGACGCATAAAGTTTTTCAATTTTATTGGCGGCTGTAAGTAACGATTGTTCCGAGATTTTTTTTCCAGTTACAAGTGCTGCTGTCTTTGTTAATTCATCACTGTCAATCTTTTTATTTCCACTAAAGACGACCTCATCAAGCATTGGTAATTCCGTAAGGACGAAGTGGAGCGCGATATTGTTCTGGCCAAGATCGTTTTTACTCAAATTGATATCGCTGAAAAGCTGGAGTTTCCAAAGGTATTGCAGTGCTCCAGAGAGCTCTGTTCCCGGGATTGAAATCTTGTCCTTGACTTTAAGCGGAAGGCTGTATTTTAACTCTTCATCGTTGAGCGATTCAAGGCCGCTAAAGGATATCGAGGCTACAGTGTAGATATCTTTTTTCGCAACACTTACTTCCGGTTGCTCTGCAGCACTGGGCTGTTTGGTCAGTCGATTTTTTGCCTCTACGTCCTTTCCTGTCGCATTAAAGGCAAGAGCCAGCAAACTTATGGTTATCAGTTTTCGTGTTTGTTTCATGAAATGTGGCGGGTCAATCTGGTTAAAGCTTGTTGGCAGGAATATTTTTTGTCTGAATTTGTTCACTGGTCTGTCCAAACCTTCGTTCCCTGCTCTGAAATTCACGAATGGCATCATACAGTTGTGAACGACGGAAGTCAGGCCAGTAGGTGTTTGTAAAATAGATTTCAGAGTAAGCGCTTTGCCAAAGCATAAAGTTGCTGATTCTGAATTCTCCGCTTGTACGGATAAGCAGTTCTGGATCTGGCAGCGAAGCTGTTGCAAGGTACGATGCGACTGTCTGCTCGGTAACCGTCTCAGGTTTGAGCAGCCCAGCCTTCACATCAAAGGCAATGGCTTTGCATGCTTGAGTAATATCCCATTGGCCACTGTAACTGAGTGCAATGTTCAACACCAGTTTATTGTTGTTTTTGGTGAGCTCCATGGTATTTTCAAGGACGGAACGGACTTTTTTAGGCAAAAGCACCATCTCTCCAATCATATTGAGCCGGATATTGCTGTCGTGCAGTTTACGACTTTCTCTGCCGATCACTCTTACAAGGAGTTGCATCAGCGCCGATACCTCTTTTTCCGGTCGCTTCCAGTTTTCAGTGGAAAAGGTGAACAGCGTAAGATATTTGATCCCAAGTTGGGTGCAGGCTTCAACGATATCCCGGACTGATTCCACACCAGCGACATGACCATCAATTCTTGTTTTACCCTTCAATCTTGCCCAACGCCCATTCCCATCCATAATGATGGCAATATGACTGGGAAGTTCGCATGATGATTGAAGCTCAGCCTGTACCTGTTTGTCTTCATCGTCAGAGCCCGTAGACAACCAACGGGTTTTAAGTGCGGATGAAAAATCCTTTACATGTATGAGTTCCATATATTCACGTTACTACCTTATCGCAGGATCGGTATTCACGGTTAGAATCCATGAATAAACTTCTCTATAACTAAATCAACCCGAATTGAAAAATATGCAGTTATTTCTTATAATGCAAACTATACAATAATTGGAAACTGTCGCAAGGTACGTAAAAATCAGTTACAGACTCTCTTCTCTTAAAATAATTCACAAAAGACGTGCAATTAAGTAGTTACGAAGATCTTCGTTCAAAGATTGTCTCGCGTATGGTAACCTGTGAAGAGGTTGTGCGTTTTTATCTTGAACGTATTGACAGACATTGCAATGACAACATCTACATAACAGTTTTTCATGAGCAGGCGCTTGAACGGGCAAGAACTCTTGATCGGAAACTCAGGGATGGAGGGGTTCCGGGCAAGTTGTTCGGTATGCCGATGGCTATCAAAGACAATATTGCGATAAAAGGAAGTAGGCTTACCTGTGCATCCAAAATTCTTGAACAGTACAAAAGTGTCTATGATGCAACCTCAGTTCTTCGGCTTGAGGCAGAAGATGCAATATTTCTGGGGAAAACCAACATGGATGAGTTTGCCATGGGCAGCTCAAATGAAAATTCAGCGTTTGGCAATGTCCCCAATCCGTTTGATAAAAAAAGAGTACCTGGCGGCAGCTCTGGTGGTTCGGCGGCAGCAGTTGCCAATGGACTTGCCATGGTAGCACTCGGTTCTGATACAGGCGGCTCTGTTCGTCAGCCAGCCGGTTTTTGTGATATTGTCGGGTTAAAACCAACTTACGGAAGGATCTCCCGCTATGGACTTGTGGCTTTTGCCTCTTCATTCGATCAGATAGGAGTATTAGCCAGGAACTGTGATGATGCAGCCCTTGTGCTTGAGGTTATGGCTGGAAGGGACGATCGGGATGCCACCTCTTCATCTCATGCTGTGCCGCCTTACTCTTCAGAGATGGCTGCTGTTTCGGTTGCAGGATTGAAGATTGGTGTTCCGAAAGAGTATTTCCCTGATAGCCTTAATCCTGATGTTGCTCGTATGGTCAAAGGAAAGCTTTCTGAACTTCGTGATCAGGGAGCTGAACTTGTTGACATTACACTTCCGGATAGTGAGTATGCTATCGCGGCCTACTATATTCTTGTGACTGCCGAAGCCTCATCTAATCTTGCCCGTTTTGATGGTGCCCGGTATGGGTATCGTTCCGGGCATTCTACAGATCTTGCTGCCATGTATGTGAATTCGAGGACGGAAGCGTTCGGCAGGGAGGTCAAGCGCAGGATTATGCTTGGAACTTATGTGCTCTCTGCGGGTTATTATGATACCTACTATAAAAAGGCGCAGCAGGTTCGTCGGGTGTTTCAGGAGCGATACCGCGAAGCACTTGAGAAGGTTGATGTTATTGCTGGTCCGACATCACCATTTCCCCCTTTTGGCATAGGAGATAAAACCGGTGATCCTCTTGAGATGTATCTTGCCGATGTTTTCACTGTTCCTGCAAGTATTGTTGGTATGCCGGCAGTCAGTGTTCCGCTTGGATTTGACAGTTTGAATCTTCCCGTGGGAATGCACCTTATCTGCAACTTTTTCGAGGAGGGAAAGCTGCTTGGTATTGCGAAACAGATGCAGTGCTCTCTATAATCTCTGGTAACCTCCTAATAACTATTAATCTTAATAAATCTGTACTATGAGCGTATTAGTGAACAAGGATACCCGCCTGCTCGTGCAGGGGATAACCGGTACGGAAGGTACTTTTCATACCTCCCAGATTCTTGAATATGGAACCAATGTGGTTGCCGGGGTTACTCCTGGAAAAGGTGATCTTCTCTATCATGGAAACGAAAAAGACAAGTTCTGTCGTCCAGTGCCGGTTTTCAATACAGTACGGGAAGCTGTAGAGAAAGCGGAAGCCAACGTAACAGTTATTTTTGTACCTGCACCATTTGCTGCTGATGCAATCATGGAGGCTGCGGATGCCGGGTTGAAAGTGATCATCTGTATTACTGAAGGTATTCCAGTTAACGACATGATGAAAGCCTTTGCATTCGTCAAGCAGAAGGGAGCTGTTCTTATTGGGCCAAATTGTCCAGGTGTTATTACTCCAGGAGAGGCTAAAGTTGGCATTATGCCAGGCTTTATCCATAAAAAAGGGACGATTGGTGTTGTTTCCCGCAGTGGAACCCTGACTTATGAAGCGGTACATCAGCTTACCCAGGTAGGTCTGGGCCAGTCAACCTGTATTGGCATTGGTGGTGACCCGATTATTGGTACGCAGTTCATCGATGCAGTCAAGCTCTTTGCCGCTGATGATGAGACGGAAGGGCTGGTCATGATCGGTGAAATAGGTGGCAGTGCCGAAGAAGAGGCTGCCGCATATATTCAGAAGTATTTCAAAAAACCTGTGATAGGATTTATCGCTGGTCGAACAGCGCCTCCAGGTCGCAGAATGGGGCATGCTGGCGCAATTGTATCAGGAGGCAAAGGGACAGCAGAAGACAAGATAAAAGCAATGGAAGCAGCTGGCATTCACGTCGTTGACAGTCCGGCCGATATCGGCGAAGCCATGATTAAAGCTTTGGGTCGGTAAGATGATATAAGGTTTTGAGTGGACTCATACCTTCTATGAGTCCACTCACTCTTGTAACTCTTTAGAGCCCCAGCGTAATCAAATCATGGATATGCACCATTCCCACCGGTCGTTCTTCACGGTCACACACCAGCAACTGCGTTATACGCCAGGTTTCAAGAATATCAAGACACTCCTTGGCCATTGTTTCTGTAGAGACGGTTTTGGGATGAGGTGTCATAACCTCTCCGGCACTGAGGCTTAAAAACTCTTTGCCACTCTGAACCATGCGGCGAAGGTCACCATCAGTAAATATTCCACGGAGAACCCCTTCTGCATTTACAACAGCGCTGACACCGTATCGTTTTGAGGTCATTTCAAGGATAAGATCAGTCACGGAGGCTTGTTCAGCCACAACAGGCACAGCGTTACCCTTGGCCATGATATCACTGACTTTAACTGTCAATCGTCGACCAAGGGAACCTTTAGGATGTGTCAGCGCAAAATCTCTCTGTGTGAACTTTTTCTGTTGCATCAAACAAACAGCAAGAGCATCCCCCATCGCCAACATTGCTGTCGTTGAGGTTGTCGGTGCCAGATCGTAAGGACAGGCCTCTTTTTCTATACCAGTATCCAGAGTGATATCCGCATTCAGAGCAAGAAATGAGCGAAGGTTGCCAGTCATGGCAATAATCCTGGCACCGATCTGCCTGAGCGCGGGGAGGATAAAATTCAGCTCCTCCGTTGTGCCACTTTTCGACAGACAGACAACAACATCGTGTGGCCCAACAATGCCAAGATCGCCGTGCGCAGCATCTGCGGGGTGAAGGAAAAGGGCAGTTGAGCCCGTTGATGACATCGTTGCCGCTATTTTCTGGCCAATAATACCCGATTTACCCATACCGGAGATAATAATTTTTCCTTTACAGGATACTAAAAGTTCTACAGCAGATGCAAAGTTTTCATCAAGCCGTTGTGCGATGAGGAGAATGGCTTGTGCCTCCTGTTCAAGGATTGTTTTTCCGCTTGCGGTAATAGTCATGGTTTGGAATGGTTCGCTCATACTCTTCTGGCAGAATAGATGCTTCAGTGAAGAAAAGATGGTTGGTTACTATTTTTATAAAAGGTAATATCGGCTAAATTGATGAAATACCATTTTCTTTGCTAATCATAACAATTTTCTCATGAGTTGGCTCGTTCTTCTGGGTTTATCCCTGTTCGTATTTTTTATCTTTGTTATCTTGTTTCGCAAGTTTGTGGGCTATATGAAAAAAGAGCAGAATCTGGTCATTGAGTCATTCCATGACGCGCTTATCGACAAAGATAATCCTGTTGGCCTGAACAAGGAAGAGCTGGATAAACTCAAGCAGCAGCAAGAGGAGGCACAGCGCCACCTCCGCGATGTCATATCAAGAATCCCTGTGATTCAGAAAGATGGCAGATTTCAGATTGATGAAGAGGCCATCAGGCAGAGACGAGCTGAGGCTCAAAGCAACGGAACGTCCGAGACGGTAACGAATGATAATGTATAAGGCTCTCTGATTTTTCTTCTGCATGCTCTCAAAATTAAAGCTTCTTTTCAAAGATACAGTTATCTACGGATCGAGTACTATTCTTGCCCGTAGCCTCAATTATCTGCTGGTTCCTCTCTATGCCAACAAACTCTCCACGTTTGATAATGGCATACAGACTATCATCTACGCCAATATAGCTCTGGCAAATGTTCTTTTTTCTTATGGCCTTGAGACCTCCTACCTCAAAGTGGTATCAGACTCTGCACAGAAAGAGAGAGACGAAACGCAGCTTTTTTCCACGGCCTTTATCACGCTTTTTGTGACATCAACGCTTTTTGCGTTTCTGATTGCCATCTTTGCCCCGGATCTCGCCCAACTTATCGGGCTCTCTTCTGGAGACTACCTCTTTGTCCGGTTCGCAGCCCTGATTTTATGGCTTGATACTTTGCTGGTTATACCCTTTGCGGAATTGCGTCTTAAAAGAAAAGCCTTTCAGTTTGCGATTGCCAGAGTGGTTGGAGTGATTGCTGTGGTTGCATGCGCGATTATTCTGATTGTTCCCTTCCATTTTGGATTGTCGGGTGTCTTTATTGCCGAGGCATTTGGCTCATTAGTGAGTCTTCTTCTGGTTATTCCTGTGTTCCGTCAGTTCAGGCTGTTCTATTCATCGATACAGTTGCGCGACATGTTGCGCATTGGCTTGCCCTATGTTCCAACCGGTATCGCCGGTCTGTTGATTCATCTTATAGACCGGAACATATTAATTCGTATACCAGCCTCCGACATTGAGCGCATTTACGGCCCAGGCTATCAGGCATCTGACATTGTTGGGATTTATGGAAGGATCGCTGCTTTCGGTGTTGTCCTGCAACTTGTTATCCAGGTCTTCCGCTTTGCATGGCAGCCTTTTTTTTTGCAACACTCCAAAGATCCCGATGCTAAAAGGCTTTTTCAGCACGTGCTCAGCATTTCAACTCTTGTTACCATGTTTCTTGCACTTGCAGCCACCTTTTTTATTCCGGATCTTGTTCGCTACCACTATGCAGGAAGCTTTTACCTGCTTCCACCCCGTTACTGGATAGGGCTTTCAATTCTGCCATGGATTTTTCTGAGTTATGTCTTTGACATGATTTCAACCAACCTTTCTGCTGGACTTCTCATCACCGGCAATACCCGTTACCTGCCCATAGTCACCTTTTCGGGCGCCGCAGTGACCGCCATCTTCTGCTGGTGGTTTATTCCCTTGAGTGGTATGGATGGAGCGGCTTACGCCATTGTTGCTGGCACAGCCGTCATGTGCCTGGTGATGGCATGGTACTCTCTGAGATTTTTTCCGATTCCCCACGACTGGCTCAAGCTTTTTCTCATTCTTGTTGCAGGCATTGCTTTGGCCTCAATTCAATTCTCCATTGGCGCAGAGCTTCCACGAACAGGAGCTGTGGTTACTGTGAAAGTGGGGTTACTGTTGCTCTATTTCGGGATTGTGGTCGTGCTGTTTCATAAGGAGACCGCGCTTGTTGTTGTGAAAGTTGGCAAGAAATTCGGGAAGAGGATACCATAGAGTGCGGAGTTTTTGTTACTGCCGCTGTTCAATCCATCTATTCATCCTCATGGCGTGTTTGTGTGCAGTAATCTGGTTGAGCACCTGTTTGAGCGAATCACGTTGGGCAGGTGTGCATACCTTTGCCAGTGCATGAAAATGCAAAGCTAGTTCACGCTCTATGGTAACCTGATGATTGCCGATACTTAAGGCTATAGTCCCAAGTATTTTATTATCAGGGTTTGCTTTGAGTGATTCTTCTACCAGTTGTTGTTTCAGCAGAGCGATGCTCTCCATCTCAGGTCTGACTTTGATAAAATGCTGTTGACGCAGTTGACGGAAAGAGAGAGCCTGGGACTTGCTGAGGGCCAGAGACTCAACAAATGCAGTATGTGATCCAAATCGATCTCCTCCAGGTATCGTCCGTACTCTGCACGTGTTTTGCCAGAAAAGCACACCGAGCAGCGTCATGTTAAACACAGCGAGAAGAACAAGAGCTACTGTAACAAGGCGCTTTGAAGCGAGAACATTCATAGTATTTTATCAGGGTACGTGTTTTCCTCTGCACAAAAAAGCAGGCTTCGAAGTTGTCAACCTGCTTTTTCATGCTTTCGGGGTTAATTACTTATTTCAGCATCATCCCACCATAACCACCTGGCCTCGGCCATCCAGCCGTCATAGTGCGCATGGAATCGAGTTGAGCAGGGGTCAATATTGCAGCAACTTCGGCCATTTGAGTACTACTCAGGCGGGCTAGCGCAGTATGCTGTTTTCCAATCTGTTCTGAGAGCTGATAAATTTTTTTGTTATCCGGTTTAGCTTTCAAAGACTCTGTTTGCAACTCACGCTCCATTGCTGCAAGCTTTCTTCTTTCGGATGATACCTTACGGAAATGAATTGACCGGAGCTCATCCATCTTCTCACTTTGTTTCTCGTTCAGTCCCAGACGCTCCTCCATCATGGTTACCCCGCATCCTGCCCCTCTGCCACCGAACCCCCCCATAGATGTGCAGCCTGGTGCTGCTGAAGCGCTGTTGAATCCAAGCAGCAATGCCGACGCTGCCAATACCACCAATGTTTTTTTCATCATCTCTCCTTTTTGTCGTGTGTGTTGTCGTCTCATGGTTTTTAGATAATAAAACAGGAGTCAAGGTGTCGTGCGTTCATAAGAGGTAGTCCGGTCATAGTAGGCAAACTCCTGACTCGAATAATCATCACTCTGACTCTCTGCAAGTTGACCAGCTTCCACCATTGCCTGGTCTTTATCAGGTTTTACAAGAAGAAGTGCGGACGCAAGATTGACGACAAGAAGCATGACAAGAAACGCCAGCTTATACTCGCTACGCGTGTTGCCCCGGCCCTTCACCCTCCTCTCCAGCTCATCTTCTATTCTCCGCATAAGCCGCACCCTGAAAAGATGATGAACCTCAAGAGGCTTTACCTCATCAAGCAACTGCATAGTTCGCCTCACTTCAGCCGCTATGTTTTCATTATACTTTTTCATCATTTTCTCCTGTTTCATTACATGGGACGACAGGTTTCTTAAAAACTTGCGGGTGCTGAAAAAAATCAATGTCCAGCATAATAAGCATAGAGCTTGTCATGAAGCTTTTTTTTTGCCCTGTGGACCAGAGACTCGACGGCTGGAATTGATGTTTTGAGGATATCAGCAATTTCCTTATTACTGTATCCCTCCTGTTTGCTGAGGATGAATGCTGCTTTCTGGCTTTCAGGGAGGGAATCAAGAGCATCCTGCAATATTCTGGCTCGCTCATTACCTGCGAATGCTTCAGCGGGATTATCACGAGAGGGAGCGGCAATATCATCGGCTGGATCAGTGAGGCCAATCATCCTTTTCAGCGAACTGAACCTTTTTTTTCGGTTCAGTCGCCGCAGATGATCAAGGGATTTCGTGACAGCAATCCGGTATATCCATGTTGAAAGTTTTGACTCTTCACGGAACTGTTCAAGAGAACGGAAAACCTCGACAAATACATCCTGCGCAAGATCCTCGGCATCTTCACGGTTGAAGACGAATCGATAGCATGTATTGATCACCATCTCCTGATGTTCAGTAACAAGGGCTTTGAACAACTCATCTCTGGAGGTCATACTTGTCTTAAGCCCCACACTCTCATCAGGCAAGCTTTGCAGCAAAAGCAAGTACTTTGTCAACTTTCTCTTGAGAGTCCGCTTCGCAATAGATGCGTAATATCGGTTCAGTACCTGATGGCCGTATCAGCATCCATCCACCCTCGAAATGATATTTATAGCCATCAAGATTACTGAACTTCAGTACTTTGTAGCCAGCAATCGAATCCAGATTTCCGCCTGCTGCACGGTCGATAATTGCCTGTTTTTTTGCATCACTTACATGCAGATCGAGGCGATTATAACAGAAAAAGCCATACTCATCATAAAGCTCTTCAACAAGCTGTGAAAGGGTTTTATCCCGGCGAGTCATCATTTCAAGAATCAACAGTCCGGTATAAACTCCGTCGCGTTCAGGCAGAAAGGCTGTAATGCCAATGCCGCCAGACTCTTCACCACCCATAAGAATATCGTTGGTGGTCATGAGTTTGCTCACATACTTGAAGCCGACTTGCAGCTCATGCATGACAAGATTATGCTTGTGGCATATTTTGTCGATCACGTCGGTCAGGGCAAACGTCTTTGCAACCTCACCAGTTTTGTGTTTTTCCTCAACGAGATCTTTGAGAATAATGGCAAAAAGTTTGTGTGAATCAACAAATGCACCATTTTCATCGAGCATACCGATCCTGTCGGCGTCACCATCATTGATAATGGCAACATCAGGTTCAACCTCCTTGAAGAATTCGATAAACTCTCCAATATACTGAGGCATCGGCTCTGGATTGATTCCTCCAAAACCGGGATTAACACTACAGTGATAACAACTGAGCATCGACTCATCAAACAGGCTGGTTAGCAGATCTTGCCCGGCGCCATACATGGCATTGTGTGCTATCTTTATTCTTGATTCGCGGATCAACGGCAGATCAATGCAGCTTTTCAGATAGGTGAGATAGAAACCCTTCATATCGACCAGCTCAACCAGCTTTTTGTCACCCTTGATTTCTGTTTCAGTATCAATCAGGCCAAGGTTTTTTTCTATTTCAGCAATCACCTCTGGATGTGCGGGGCCGCCATACGATGCCTTGACCTTGAATCCATTATAGATTGAAGGGTTATGGGAAGCGGTAATGACAATACCTCCCGCAAGCTGCTTCGCTTTTGTGAAAAGAGAGACGGCAGGAGTTGATGCAAAGCTGTTCGACAGAAAAACCTTCAGCCCTTGTGAAGAGAAGACCTCAGCGGTATATTCAGCAAAATCCTTTGACATGAAGCGTGTATCGTATCCGACGCATACTCCTTTCGCCCGGTTTGGGTGACCAAGAAAGTAGCGTGCAGATGCCAGCGCAGCAAGCTTCAGATTATCAAAGGTGTAGTCCTTTGCGATAATTGCGCGCCATCCGTCAGTACCGAATTTAACTTGCATTCTTTATTGATTTTGATATAATTAAGCGAGGGAACAACTCTGGCATAGCAATAAAAGATAAATAAACCAAACAAAGATACAGATTTTCGGTCGTTCATCCAATTATCATCTTTTTTGATGGCAAAGAAGCTTTTTGTTTTAGCCGGTGAAGTTTCCGGAGACATGCATGCCGCCGGAGCCATTGCTGAACTGTTGCAAGCACGCCCTGATGTTAAGGTATTTGGTGTTGGTGGTCCTAAAATAAGGGCACTTGGTGCGGAACTTCTCTATGATACCGCGCAGATGAGCATTATGGGCATGGTCGAAGTGATAAAACATGCCAGCTTTCTTCGGCGGGTTATTCGTGAGCTAAAGGCGGCCGTGCTTCGAGAAAAACCTTCAGTCGCGCTTCTTGTGGATTATCCGGGAATGAACCTTATTATGGCTCGTTTTTTGCGCGAGCTTGGTATTCCCGTTATCTACTATATCTCTCCCCAGGTTTGGGCCTGGAAAGAGGGGAGGGTAAAGGCGATCAAGCGTGATGTTGACCGGTTACTGGTGATTTTCGATTTTGAAGTTGAATTTTTTCAGCGTCATGGCATCCATGCGGAATTTGTCGGTCATCCCGTTATTGAAGAGCTTGCCGAACTCAGCTTTCCGCCTCAGGAGTTGTTCCTGAAGAAACATACTCTTGCTTCTGAAACTCACCTTCTCGGTCTGCTTCCAGGAAGTCGCAAGCAGGAGATTGCGCACATTCTGCCAGATATGTTGCAAGCGGCACGTCTGCTGAGCAAGGAGTATCGTGTAGTTGTTCTTTTAGGACGAGCAGCACATCTTGACAAAGAGCTATTCCAGATTTTGTCGGACTATCAAGAGCTCTCCATTATTGAGTGTTCAGCCTATGAGGTGATGCAGTACAGTGAGCTTGTTTTGGTCACCTCCGGAACCGCCACATTCGAATCACTATGTTTTGGTGTGCCGATGATTGTTGTGTACAGGACAGGGCAGCTCAATTACCTGATTGCCCGTCAGTTGGTCAAGCTGAAAAGTATCTCATTGGCTAATATTGTGGCGAAAGGACTCCTGAGCAGTGACAGGGCAGTGCCCGAGCTGATTCAGCAGGAGGCGAATGGTGCAGAGATATTCCGGCAGGCACGGATGATTCTTGATGATCCCTCCGTTGCCAGTGCCATGCGCAGCGAACTGCTTGCAGCACGGGCTAAACTTGCCGAAATTTCCCCTTCGCCAAGAGTTGCTGCTATTTTGCAGGAATATCTTTAACAGAACAAGAGGCGCTTATGGAAAAAACGGTAGAATATCTCACCAGTCATCCGGTGTTTTTTGTTATCGCCGTGATCATTTCTGTCATGATTCTCTTCTCTTCGCTCAAAAAAATTGTGGAGCTTCTGCTTATGGTTGCAGCTCTTGTTGTGCTCTATGCTGCGTATCTCTACCTCAGCGGGGGCCATGTTCCTGAACTCTTTCGGAGTATTGAGCAGTTTTTCAGTCACTGGTTCCATCTTCTGGGCGATGCCATAACCTGGCTCTTCAATCTTTTGAAGTCCCCGAAGAGAGAGCTGCTGTAAATGGAGACGGGGTAACAGTGATTTGAATCTGTTACCCCTTTTCCTTACGCTTTTTCCCTGAGCAACTCCACCATCTCATACCCGGCAAGGAAGGTGTGCATGTCAAGCTGTTCTGATGCTTCCAGCCATTCGTCCAGTGTGGTTGCCTGATCTCTCAGCAACTCCTGCATGATAAACCAAGCCACGAGCACGCTGAAGCGTTGTTCGCGGAACCAGGTTTTATAGTGACGTTCGTCAAATTGCAGCAGACGGCCAAGATGGGGGCGACTGACGCTATTCAGCCTTTTGATAAAAGCCAGCAGACGCTCTTCCGGAGTTTCATCAGCCTCTGTTTCCGGTTGTGGAGTGAGCAGGCAGGCGAGCAGGTCTGGCAGGTTTTCGCCTGGAATGCCTATCATGCCTGATTCTGGATAGATTGTCCGCAGTGCGTCGCTCATAAGCCAGTCGTCGATGACGTTCTGATGCAGCGAGTCAGTTGCGGTCAACATCTGTTGCAACGCATTGAGGGTAACCCAATGCCGTGCAAGAGTCTCGTACTCCGCCCCCCCCTGGCTGCTCAAACCGAGAGCAGTTTGAAGCTTGCGAGCCTCTTTGTTTTTTTTCAGCAACTCAGGAAGCTGGAGCGCCTGGCTGTAGAGTTCCGTTGCCTCGGCCGCAAGCTCTTCTGGTACCTCGAGCGGTTTTTCCATGAGCTCGCTGAATTGCAGCGCAACTTCGTGGAGCAGTGTGGCCAAGGTTGTTTCAAACATCTCTTCCACAAGTACAGGCTCTGTTGGAGCAAGTGCAGTGGTAATAATACGGTGGAGTGGCGAGAGGCTCATGGTGAGGGCTGCCAGCTCGATTGACGGTACGCCGCGCCCGTTGAGTTCCGCAGCAAGCCGGTAATATGGTCTTAGTTTTGAGGGGTAAACCTCCCTGAAATCAAGGAAAACATTGTATTTGTAGCCATCAATTGCAACATGCATCCCATTGTAGCCGATATCCTGGCAGGAGCGGATAAACTCCAGGCCACTGGCGTGATCCCTGAAGACGACATAGCTGTTCTGATTGTGGCTCAGGTTCAGCCCTTCAGAGAGCGAGCTCTGACGGATTTCGCCGTTCTGACGATAGCCGACGGATATTTTAATCCAGCCAGTCGCCTGCTCAAAGCAGTTGTTGAAGATAACAAGAGCGGTTTCGTTGCCAAGTCGATTGGAATAGGCGAAGATATTCTCATTAACCGTTCCCGATGGCGAATAGACATCATAGAGGAAAAAGTTGCGCACCTCTGCAAAGAGTGGACGCCTCTTCATGATCGGGAATATTTCGTGATAGTGCCGCCAGACGAGGTGCTCGTCCGGTTGCTCATCATAATAGGCTTTCGCGTACTCCATGCCATATTTTTCAGTAAATCCCTCAACCTGTCCATGGCCAAACATCGGCAGGCCCGGCATGGTGAGCATCATCATGCAGACACCAAAATATTTGTCGCCCCGACCAAACTGGGCAATGGCGGTATCTTCATCAGGGTTGTTCATGAAGTTGACGTACCGCTTGAGAATTTCAGCGTCAAACTCCAGCGTGTTCTTGATCAGGTATCGATAATTGGCATTATCCTCTTTTTTGAGCATGTGCATGAAGGCGCTGTTATAGACCCGGTGCATCCCAAGGGTGCGGACAAAGTAGCCTTCGAGCATCCAGAATGCTTCGGCAAGCAACAGGGTGTCGGGAACCTCCTGGTGAATGCGGTCAACTACTTCGCGCCAGAACTCTTCAGGAATGGCCGCATCAAATTCCGCCATACTCATTGAGTGGGAGGATCGTGACGGCACTGCGGCGCTGTGGCCATGCAGCGGGAACCAGAGGCGCTGGATGTGTCGTTTTGCGAGAACCATGGCCGCATCAAAACGGATAATAGGGAACATTCTGGCGACGTGCAGCACTTGCTGAATTACCCCTTCGCGCACCTCGGCACTGAGAAAGTTGAGCTGCGCAGTATCGTTCCACGGCATGTTGGTACCATCATTGCCGTGATAGATGTAGCGCGTGTCGCCATTCATATAATCAACCCGCTTGAAGGTAACTGCTGCATCGGAGCGGTTCCAGTAGCCATCTTCAAGATAGATGCCATAACGAGGGTCGCTGCTGAGGTTCGGGCCGTTATAGGAGTAGTTATAGTAAGGCGGAGTGTATGTTGAGAGAAACCAGTCAGGATTGTTTCGTACCAGCTCGGAATCCATTGCAGTATGGTTCGGTACCATGTCGCTTGCAAGACGAATACCGCGTTGTTTTGCTCTGTGCATCAGGTTCAGATAGCCGTCATAGCCACCGATATCGTCAGAAATATCATATTTCTCAAGAGCATAAGCTGAAGCTTTGGCTTCAGGATTACCATGCAACTGTTTGATTTTCTGTGATGCAAAGCTGCGCTGCCAGAGTCCTATCAGCCACAATGCGGTGAACCCCCTATCGGCGATTGTATCAAGCTCCTCATCGGGAATATCCTGCAGGCGATGGACCGGGCGTTGGTAGAGTTTGCTGAGCTGGTCGAGCCAGACGTAGGTACTTTTTGCGAGCATGACCACTTCCGGCATCCACGATGAGTCAACAGAGTAGTTGGCCGGTGCATTGGCATCATCAAAGGTGTAATCGGGGACATGTGCCTCTTTTTCAAACTCATGGCCATCATTGCGGAGCGCCTTTTCTAAAGCGATTTTCTCGAAGAAGAGATATTTGTCTTCATCCTCAATAAAATCGATGGCACCGGCAAGCAATCCCCAGAAGGCGGAGTCTTCAAGCAGTTCAGCCCAGTTCAGACGGATATAGCGAAGCTGGTCAAGGATGGAGGTTGGTGCATGTTTTATTGGACTGATGAGAAGTTCAGCAAGATCAAGATTATCCGGTCCGACAGGCCCCATCTCCTGCATGGAGTTGCGCATGGTCATAATCAGTTTCCGGTATGCTGTCCCTTTGGTCAGAGGATCAGTCAAAAGATCAGAAAACTGCTGAAGCGCCGGATTCTGATTATTAAGCCAGACAAGAAAAGACTCTTGAAGCACTTCCGTTTTATGGCGTTGCGGCTTCAGCCATTCGGTGTTAGCCACTTCTCCGGCATACAATTTTTGTGTTGGAAAAGAGGTAATAAAGTGTTCCAGGTACTCTCCCGACAGCTCCGGCGAAAGCTGTTCCTGAAATGCGTCAAAGACGTTTTGAAGAAAGTTCGGTTGCCGTAATGTGATGGCTTTTACTATAATAGCGTGAAACAGCTCGTGTAGCAGTTTCATCCCGTGTAACTGAGCTGGAAGCACTGCTTTTGCTTCAGAGCCATGCCGTTGCTTCAGGAAATCGTTGATGACCACAGCCTGTTTTTCTGCTTTTTTCAGGCTTTCCATACCTGAACCGGATAACAGAAGAAATTCAGGATCAGCAAGATGAAAAAGCTCTCTGGCATTCCTGTTGACATAAAAGTGTTCTTTGTTCTGCAACACTGGCGGGTTTTGCTTGATGGTCACTGCGAAAAAAGTTTGAATGTTGTCCAGCGGGTTTGAATGGACAGATCTGAAAGCTCAGCTATCTGATTTTCTTTTCGAGGTAGCGCTGAAGGTAAGTAAATCCAATATCCTTTACTGAGCGCAGCACTTCAAATCCAATGGTGGAAAGGGCGGTTTTACTCTGTGTTGAAAAGTTGTGCGATGGAGCGGGATGTTGTGTGTGCTCCACCCGAATGGAAGTGCTTCTATGGCCTCTCAATGTTCTCGTCAGAAGCAGACCGGCTAAAAAAGCTGCCCCCGCCGCTTTACCAGGGTGCGTTCTGATAATGTTTTCCGGAGAAATTTCCTCTTTCAGATTCACCGCAAGTTTTCTTGTTCTCATTTTGATCTGCTCCTCCTTTTCCGTAATGGTATTATGCAGCTCTTCTATGCGTGCCTGAATGCCGATTAACGGCTCATTTGGTGTAGTCATGGACGGATAAGAGAATTTTCAGGATCAGGTTTTTAAGGAGTAATGGTCTGAATCTTGTGAAAAACAGAAAGCACAAAAGAAAGATAAAGCTTACCAGAAGATAACCAAGAAAAGGATATCCCAGCAGCTCACCTGCCAGCAGCGCCAGGGTTGTTATAAAGTAACCCGTGCCTATAACCAAGATGACACCGAGTACAACGCTTGCACCAACAAGGGCAAGCGTTTCGGTCATCTCTATCTTGAGCAATTCTATTTTCGCCTCAATAATAGCCACAATATCCTTATAGGTGGAGGTTGCCGACTCGTCAAGCATTTGCTGTATCCCGCTTTTTTTTTGCTGTACAGGTGTTTGGCCATCACCCTCTCTCTTCTGGCGATTCATCATAGTCTCTGAAATCAATGCCTGTTATCACTTCTTTTTCAGCAAAAGACCGAAAAAAGCGCCAGCTCCCACCGAAAAGAGCATCGCTTGCCCGGGATTTTTTTTGATATACTCTGTTGCCTTTTCAGCACCTTTCAGCATCAGGGTACCAAACTCACTCTGCTTGAAGCGCGACAACGCCTGATCAAGTGTTTCACTGATCTCTGATTGTTGTTTTGGAGTTTCATACCGCGGTTCCTCTGTCAACTCCTTCGGCTTGCCGCTGTGTATAGTAACCGGGACTTCCTGTTCCATAAGCGTTCAAAAAAATTCACATGAGTTATTATAAGTCTGTGCTGCAAATATATGAAAACAATATGGTCTTTGCATGGTACACTTACTGAAGAAGTCTTCCTCCGTCAACAGTAATGACCTGTCCGGTGATATAATCGCTCTCAAGGAGAAAAATAATGGTTCGGATAATATCAAGAGGATCACCAAGTCGTTTGAGCGGGATTTTATTGATCATCTCTTCCAGCGGTTCAATCTCCTTGTCAGGATGTATGGTGATGGTGCCCGGTGCAATTGAGTTCACAAGAATGTGTGGTGCACAGGTTTTTGCGAAGACTCTCGTCAGGTGCTGGATGCCAGCTTTTGATACGGTGTAGGGGGCAAAGTTTCGCCACACAAGGTCAGCAGAGATATCGGTCATGGAGATGATGCGTGAAACAAACGACTGTTGCTGCATGATGCGTACCGCCTCTTGCATGGTAAAAAAGGTGCCTTTCAGGTTTGTGTCTATCAGGCTGTCCCACTCCTGTTCGGTAACGTCCGGGAGTGGTGTGCTGAAAAAATTTGATGCACTGGCAATCAACAGGTCAAGCCGTTCAAATTGCTCCCGAAAAGCTGCAAAAGCGTTGCTGATGTCGGCGGGTTTTGTGACATCGCAGCGGATCATCTGTGATTCCGGGCTTATCCAGCGGATTTTTTCGAGGGTTTGAGCAGCCTTCTCTTCCGACGAGTTCCAGGTAAAGAAGATGGTATATCCCTGTCCGGCCACTGAAAGCGCAATTTCACCACCGAGCAGGCCTGACGCGCCGGTCATAAAGCATACTTTTTTGCCTGAATGGCTCATTGTCGTTGTATAATGGTTGATCCAGCAAACGAAGTTATTACTATTCGAATATGCGCATTGTGACGATCATTACGAATTTTTTCTGTGTTGTAATGATAGCTGTTTATTGATGGTAGCCCCATGTTTGTCTGCAATTTTTGTGATATTCCTCTTCAATGTCCTCCAATTTTGAACTATGAGGGAGTTATTGAAACAGCAATATCTGATGGTTTACCGAAATAGAGTGATGACAACACAAGAATATCAACACCGGTTTCTGCATAAGCCGAGGCATTGTCGGCATTGATGCCGCCTGATGACGAGATCGTGATGCCAGGAGCGTCGTGACGAAGTTGCCTGACGAGCGGGGAGAGCTCTTGAGGAGAGAGCTTGTCAAGCTGAACCACATCAGCACCTGCAACCGCAATTTTCAGAGCCTCCTCTGCGGTGTCGGCTTCCACAATGATTTTGTGTTCTGGTGTTTTGGTTTTCAGTGTTGCCACGGTTTGCAGAAAACGGTCGAGTCCACCGATGAATGTTGTATGCTGCCGGAAGACAAGCACAGACTCTGAAAGGCCGAGTCGGTGTGGGAGTGCCCCACCAGCCATGATGGCCTTGATCGCAACTTTTTTTGTACCGGGAAATGACTTGCGAGTTGAAACGACGTTGATACCAGGATTGATCTCTTTTGCTTGAATGACGATGTTCCTTGTGCGGGTTGCAATGCCCGATGCATACTCAAGCAGATTCAACGCCACTTTCCACCCGGCATGGAGAGCATCTGCTGTTCCGCTCGCTTTAAGGATGGTGCTACCGGCATCAACTGTTGTGCCGCTTTGCAGGCAGAAGGTTACTGAGGCTCCACATTTTTCAAGCACCCGTGCCGCTTCTTCAGAGCAGCAGATCGTTGTTCTTTCACGGCTGGTAAAGGTGATCATCCCTGATATATTGCCAATGCCGAGCAGGAGTGTTGTCAGATCGCCATAAGGCAGATCCTCTTCGATAAACCGCTCGATATCGGCATCAGAGAGTTGATAGAGCATAATAGTTTTTGTTTAAAAAGGTTTGCAGCGTTCTATGGTTCGAGTGTCACAAGTTGTAAAAGTATATCTCCCAGAAGAGAGTTTTAAGAATATGAAACATTTGTTCAGATGAAGGACATTCTGTTTATTCTTTTTGACATGGTCTCAAGGTATTGCTTGTTATCCCGGCTCTGGAATAACCAGGCCTGAACAATGAGTTGGAGCAGAGAGAGAACTCAAAAAGTGTTTGCCATCGGGTATTGTTACCTCCCAAATGGGGGCCGAGGAGCAGTGTCACGTCTTGAACATTTTTTTTATAAAAAGTAACTATAGCCCAGTCAATAAATTATGAATGAACGTTTTTTTTTGAAACTCCTTTTCGCTCTTTTTTCAGGGCTTCTTGTTGCAGAGCTGCTTGTTGTGCTGCTGTTTGGCTTCAAGCTGGAGCTGATTGTTTTCTGTTTTGTTGTTGCTGTTGCCATGACGGGCATGCTTGTGGTTATGCGGCTTTTGCTGCAACATCGAGCAGAGATTGACTCTGTTTCGTCGCGGCGTGCAAAAGCCAAACGCTCCGATGTGATGCGTGATCGGCTCAGAGAGTACAGTGTTGATGAGGAGTTTCTTGGCGGTGAGAGTTACACACGGGAAAAAGGAGGCTCTCCGGCAACTTCTGCAGCAGAGTCGCGCAGCAGTCGCAATCCGTCGGCAAGCGAGTCTACGGTGACGATTGAAGAGGCTATCAAGGCTCACGCAGAGGTGTATGGCGGGCTTGGGGAGTTGCTCCAGATGATGGAGAAGATTGACGATGGTGCATTTGGTCATCTTCTGAAAAAAGTCGGATTGTATGAGATTTCTCGTGAAGAGGTGATACTCAAGATCACTCTGATGATTGAGGCAGAATCTCCGGCATTGGGAAATGCCGCTGATTTTCAGGGGGAAGAGCCTTGTATTCTGGAGGGGCACACTCTCGATAAAGAGAGTTTTGATGACTACATTCGCCGTTGTATGACCGGCGCCGAGGATGATGAAAAATGTGGCGATGGTATTTCCGTTGATCTTGATGACGCGGCTCTTTCGCGAGGAACCGGGAGTCCGCCAGAGGATTTTGAGCACAACCCAAAATCGGTGATTGCAAGTCTGAAGAGGGCGGGGATGAAGCCATGAAGCCGCTCAATAGAGTTGCATTAAGCAAGGCCAGGTTGCGGCATTTTGCCAAGCTTCACCAAAAAAAGTTCAGGGATTCTGAGGAGCTTTTTCTGGCGGAAGGGCTTCGCACGGTGAGAGAGATTTGCATGAATTTGCCTGATGAGGAGATGCTTGTTGCTTTGCTCGTCAGGGATGATGAAACAGAGGCTACCCGTTTTGCTGAAGCGTACAAGGGAAAGCTCTTTTCCGTCACGGAAAAAGAGTGTGCTCAGCTTTCTGGAACCTCAACCCCGCAGGGGATTTTCGGCGTTTTCCGACAGCAGCGGCAGGATGAGCCTGAGGCTGCGGAAAAGCCCGGGCGATCGCTCATCGTTGCCCTTGATGATCTTCAGGATCCAGGTAATGTCGGTACCATTCTCAGAACGGCGGTATGGTTTGGCGCTGATGCCATGATCTGCAGCGTTGGAACTGCCGACCGCTATAATCCCAAAGTGATACGTTCCTGCGCTGGAAGCATTTTTGCTCTCCGCCATTACGGTGTTGGGCAGCTTCATCAGGAGCTTCGCCGTCTTCAAACGCTCGGCTATTCCATTGTCTGTTCGTCGCTTGAGGGCAAGGATTTCAGGGAATTCGCAGCATGGCCTGAAAAAGTTGTACTGGTGATAGGCAACGAAGCCAACGGTGTCAGCGAATTGGTAAAAGCACTGGCTGACCTCCTGGTGCGCATTCCTCATGCTGGCGCACAGGCGAAGGTCGATTCGCTTAATGCTTCAGTCTCTGCTGCGATTCTGATGGAACGGCTGGTGCTGGGCTGAAGGGGTATGTATTAACTACGGATCTTTATCGGCAATGATCTGGATAGGTTCGCTCATTATGGTCGAAAAATTGACGTTTGCGTCGAATTTTGTGCGTTGTAGCGAGACGTTTTCTTGCAATGGCGGCTGCGTACAAATGAACATCCCCGCAACGTTGGCGGGGTTCGTTCAAAAATGGATTTTTTGTTTACCCGTTCTCCCCGTCGATATTCATGGTTGGATGCAGATGCACCGGCTTCGCAGATTTTTTGCGCAGGCTGATATTCAGCATCTCGACAGCGACTGAGAAGGTCATGGCGAAGTAGATGTATCCTTTGGGAATTTCAAATCCAACACCCTCGGCAAGCAAGGTGACGCCCACAAGAATCAGAAAGCTGAGCGCGAGCATCTTGATGGTCGGGTGAGCTTCAACATAATCACTGATAGCCTTGGCACCCAGCATCATGATGCCAATCGAGATCATGATGGCGATGACCATCACCTGAACATCTTCGGCAAGGCCTACTGCGGTAATAACTGAGTCAAGCGAAAAGACAATATCAATGACCGCTATTTGCAGCATGGTGAGGATAAAGGCTTTTCCGGAAGCCGCTCCTGAGCCCTCTTCCTCTGCACCCTCAAGGCTCTGGTGAATTTCATGGGTACTTTTTGCCAGCAGAAAGAGTCCACCACCAAGCAGAATCAGGTCACGACCTGAAAAGGTGTGGCTGAGCAGGGTAAAAAGGCCGGTTGTCAAACTCATCACCCAGCTTATTGAGAGCAAGAGGGCAACTCTCGTGAACATGGCAAGTCCGAGGCCAATGACCCGTCCTTTGCTCTGCTGCTCTTTTGGCAGGCGCCCGACGATGATTGAGATGAAAATAATGTTGTCAATGCCGAGAACTATCTCCAGAGCCGTTAATGTTGCCAATGCAATCCAGGCTTCTGGCTGCGTGATCCATTCCATAAAAAGTCAGATTAGAGTAACTGTTGCTGAAAAAGCTTATTCTTATATGTAATGTACGGAACGGATTGTGCTCTGCCAAAAAACACTCATCCGACGTACTCTTCTCTCCACGACATTGTAGTCGAAAGCCCTTGATATGGCAGGAGAGCAAGGATAATGCTGCACGATATACATCCTTTCTATGCAAAGAGATAAGTTTTTTTCTGAATTGGCAATGTTGAGAGCCACATTTCAACAAGGCACAACCAGAGATCTGAAGTGGAGGCGCACGCAGTTGCTTGCACTTGACACGTTTCTCGTTGAACGCGAAGCTGAAATTGCCAGGGCTTTACACGACGATTTGCGAAAATCCCCAGCCGAATCATTTTTAACCGAAACCAACTTTCTTCGTGGCGAAATCCGATTTGCTCTCAGGCATCTTAAATCATGGATGAAGCCTCATCGCGTTTTGGTTCCGCTTATCTATCAACCAGCAAAAGCCCATTATTCGCGTGAGCCTTATGGTGTTGTACTCATTATTGGCGCCTGGAATTATCCTCTGCAACTTTGTCTGGCACCGCTGATAAGCGCTCTTGCTGCTGGTAATTGTGCGGTGATAAAACCTTCGGAACAGGCTCCGCATACCTCCGCAGTTATTGCAACAAGGCTGAAAGATTATCTTGACCGGAGCGCAATCTGTGTGATTGAAGGGGGTGTGGAGGAGGGTAAAGCTCTGCTTGAACAGAGATTTGACTACATCTTTTACACCGGCAGTCAGGAAATCGGGCAAAAGGTGATGCTTGCCGCAGCAAGGCATCTGACACCCTTGACGCTTGAACTGGGAGGAAAATGTCCCTGCATTGTTGAAAAAGATACCGATATCACGGTTGCGGGGCGACGGATTGTATGGGCGAAGTTTTTGAACGCCGGTCAAACCTGCCTCGCGCCAGATTATCTTCTCGTACACGAAAAGCGGGCGGATGAGCTGCTCCTGTCGATGCAGCAGGCCATCACCGACTTTTATGGAGCTGATCCCCGAGAGAGTTGCGATTATCCCCGCATTATTAATGAGTATCATCTCCAGCGGCTTGAGAGACTGCTTGAAGGCACCACGCTGTTGTGTGGTGGCGATACTGACGCTGCTGACCGGTATCTGGCTCCAACCATTCTTTGTGGGGTTCGACCTGAGTCGCCTCTGATGCAATCGGAGATCTTTGGCCCACTGTTGCCGGTTATGGTCTATCGAGAACTTGATGAAGCGCTTGCTTTTATCCGTAAGGGAAAAGAGCCGTTAGCGATCTATCTTTTCTCCTCTGACCGACAGGTGCAGGAGCGAGTGTTGCGTCACTCCCGTTCAGGCGCTCTCTGCATGAATGATCTGCTTTTTCAGGCAGCGATTCATAGCCTTCCGTTTGGTGGGTTTGGCGGAAGCGGGTTTGGCGCTTATCATGGTCGCGCCGGATTTGAGACATTTTCCTTTCAGCGAAGCGTTTTGCACCGTGGGCTGCATCCCGATCCTGATCCCCGGTATCCTCCATACGGCAGTCGGAAAATCGGGTTTCTCCGGCGACTTGTCACTGGCAGAGGGTAGGCTCTCATTCTTGTTCTATGAAGTCAGACCGAAACAAGGGGTATGCGGCTTGCTCTTATTACCGTAATATGTTACTTTGGAAGTAAGTTGTTGGGCTGTGCTCTCTTAATAAAGGTGAAAAAGTCAGTAATGAAAAAAACAGTTACAGGGATTGTGCTTGGTTTTATGGCGTTAACATGTTTTGCACCATCAGCAAATGCAGCAATGCCTTACGCACGCGGCTCGGTGGGCTTGGCCTCAATGGGTGATTCTGAGCATACTGCCAGGTCTTACGATACAGGCTATACTGTTACCGGAGCTGTTGGACTTGACCGTGGCCAATATCGTGTTGAAGCGGAACTCGGCCATCAGACAAGCGGAGTAAAAAATAGTGACTACGAGGTGTCGATGACGACCTGTATGGCCAATTTTTACTATGATATAGAGCTTCCTCTTGCGCCGGTCAAACCTTTTGTTACAGCCGGAGTTGGTTTTGCGAATGTTGTTGAAGATACCGGAGTTGAGGTCGATGACAGGGTTCTTGCCTGGCAGATCGGTGCCGGAGCAGGATTCAGTGTTGCCCCTTTTGTCACTTGTGATGTGCAGTATCGACATTTAACAACAACTGATCCTGAGTTGGCAGGAGCCAAGAAATATAGTTTTGGATCGAATAATGTGACTATTGGTCTTAGAATCACACTGTAAAGCAATTATTCCAGGTTTTTTTACCTCTTGTCATTAACCGTTTAACAGGGGAGGTTGCCGTGCCTATTCGCAAATTGAGGGAGTTTCTTGATAGTCACGCTGTCAGGTATTTTGTGGTCAGCCATTCACCGGCCTATACGGCACAGGAGATTGCGGCATCTGCTCATGTCCCGGGAAAAGAGCTGGCCAAAACTGTTATGGTAACGATTGCCGGAAAAATGGCGATGGTTGTTTTGCCAGCTTCCCGTCAGCTTGACTTTAACCTGCTTCGGGAGATATCTGGCACAGAAGATGTAGAGCTTGCCAGTGAGAAAGAGTTTGTTGATCTCTTTCCCGGATGTGAGATTGGTGCCATGCCTCCTTTTGGTAATCTTTATGGCATGGCGGTGTATGTCTCTGAAGAGCTTGAAGATGATGATGAGATCGCCTTTAATGCAGGGGCTCATAATGAACTCTTGCGCCTCTCCTACGACAGTTACAAGAGGCTGGTTCATCCAAAAGTTGCGAAGCTCTCTCTTCCAGTGAAGTGAGTAACGGCTGGCATGATGGATTTTTCAGGGGAAATGTTACCTTTGGTGCGTGACTTCCGACAGTAAAGAAGAAAAGGATTCATGAGATGGGTAGCATTGAAACTGAATTCTTATGAAAATAGCTTTATACGCAGGGACCTATGTCAAGGATAAGGATGGTGCGGTTAAATCCATCTATCAACTGGTCTCCTCATTCAGGAACAACGATCATGAGGTAGTCGTCTGGTCTCCCGATGTCTCTCCGGGCAACGATCATAACGGCATGGCTGTCCATAAAATGCCCTCTGTTCCGATTCCGCTCTACCCTGATTATAAACTTGGCTTTTTTACCAATCAAACTCGTCGGCAGCTTGATGCGTTTGCGCCGGATATCGTGCATATTTCGACACCTGATATTATCGGCAGAGCGTTTCTTCTTTATGCTCGACAAAAAAATATGCCGGTTGCCTCTGCCTTTCACACCGACTTCCCCTCCTATCTCGCTTACTATCGCCTCGGTTTTGCTGTGAAGTCTGCCTGGCGCTATCTGATGTGGTTTTACAATAACTGTAATGAAGTGCTCGCTCCAAATGAGTGCGTCCGGTTGAAGTTGGAGAGCTATCGTATTAACAATGTTGCTATTTGGTCGCGGGGCATTGATAAGGGGCTATTCGATCCATCCCGCCGCTCTCAACAACTTCGAACAGCCTGGAGTGCGGAGCAGAAGACGGTTTTTATCTATACCGGGCGATTTGTGCCCTATAAGGATACCGAAGTGGTTATGCAGGTATATGAACGGTTTATGCAGAGTGACTATGCTGATAAGGTACGGTTTGTGATGATTGGTTCCGGCCCAGAGGAGGATGTGATGAGGCGAAGAATGCCTGAAGCGATTTTTACCGGATATCTTACAGGTGTGGAATTACCTGTTGCCTATGCTTGTGGAGATATTTTTCTCTTTCCTTCAACCACAGAAGCATTTTGCAATGTTGCACTCGAAGCCATCGCATCAGGACTGCCAGCGGTAGTCTCGGATGCTGGCGGCTGCCGTGATATTGTTGTGCGTTCCGCTGGTGGCCTGGTTGCACGCGCTGGAGATGTTGATGATTTTTACAGCAAATGTGTTGCATTGCTTGGTAATTCCATGCAGTATCGGCAGTTGAGGTCCAATGGTCTTGTTTTTGCAGAGGCGCAGTCATGGTCAGCAGTTAATGGCGCTTTGATTGAGCGCTATCAGAAGATGGTTGAGCAGTCGAAAAAGCAACCTGCTCATGCAGCGAAGTAGCGCAAAGCTTGATACGTTATAGTTGTACAATCAGTTACCTTTCTCGGACATTGGGCATCTCCATACATCGGTCGCCGAGCAGGGCGAGGCGCGTATCGAGGCGCTCAGCGCCCTTAGCAGAGTGCATCACGAAACCTGAAAAAATTTCTTGCCGCATAAAACCATATAGCATTATGAACACAGGAGTGATTGGGCTGGGAAAAATGGGTTTCAATATAGCGCTGCATCTTTTGGAGTGCGGTCATGAGCTGGTGGCGTTCGATCTCTCGGCAGAGGCAGTGGTCTCTATTGCGGCACATGGTGCCCGGTCGGCACGATCGTTGCCGGAGTTGGTGGGTATGCTCGATACTCCACGTCTCCTTTGGCTCATGGTGCCTGCTGGTGCTCCGGTTGACAGCACCATTGAGCAGCTTCTGCCGCTGCTTGATAAAGGCGACATCATCGTTGATGGAGGAAATTCGCATTATAAGGATTCCGAACGGAGAGCAGCTTTTCTTGAAAAGCAGGGTATCCACTTTCTTGATGCCGGAACAAGTGGTGGCCTTGAGGGGGCGCGGCATGGTGCCTGCATCATGGTTGGTGGCGACAAAAGCGCTTACGATGTTATCGAGCCATTGCTGAGCGATCTTTGTGTCGAAAACGGATACGGCTATATGGGGCGTTCCGGGTCAGGCCATTTTGCCAAAATGGTCCATAATGGTATTGAGTACGGTATGATGCAGGCTATGGGCGAGGGGTTCAACCTGCTTGATGCCAGTGGTTATGATTTTGATCTTGAAGCGGTTTCCCGGGTCTGGGCAAATGGTTCGGTGATTCGTGGCTGGCTGATGGATCTCATGGTTCAGGCGCTGCAGAAAGATCCAAAGCTCGATTATCTCACCGGTGCTATTGCTGATTCAGGAGAGGGTCGCTGGACGGTGGAGGCGGCTCTTGACCATGAGGTGTCGATTCCTGTCATTGCAGCATCTCTGTTCACTCGCTACCGTTCACGTTCTGAAGGGAATTTATCGGACAAAGTTGTGGCAGCATTGCGTCATGAATTTGGCGGTCATTCTTTTGTTGAGAAACCATAAATGGACTCTCTTATGCAGGTAAAACCTGACAATTGCACCATCATCATTTTTGGAGCCAGCAGTGATCTTGCAGCCCGCAAACTTTTTCCATCGCTCTACGAACTGGCCTTGTGGGGCAACCTTCCCGATGATTATCACATCATCGGTGTTGGTCGTGCTGCTCTCTCTCATGAGGAGTTTCGCTCTTTTATGCAGACCAAAATGGCTGGAATATTTCCTGACAGCGTGCGGGATGAGGCCGCTTATGCCGCGTTTATTGCCCGCATCGCTTACGTTCGTCTTGATCTTGAAGAGCCAGATGGTTATCACGCTCTTTATCATGAGATTATGACGACTGCCGCAGCGGTGTGCCGTTGTGCCAATTTGCTCTTTTATCTTGCGACACCACCAAGTTTTGCTCCGGTTATTGTCCGCAATCTGCAACGTGCCGATCTTGGCGAAAAAGATGGTTGCATGGATGGGTGGCGGAAAATTATTGTCGAAAAACCTTATGGACGGGATTTGCAGACAGCGCGTGAACTGAACAGTGTCATCGGCGAGGTTTTCAGCGAAAATCGTGTCTTCAGGATTGATCACTATCTGGGTAAGGAGACGGTGCAGAACATTATGGTATTCCGTTTTTCCAATGGAATTTTTGAGCCATTGTGGAATCGCCATCATATTGCAAACGTCACCATTACCATTGCGGAGGATTTTGGTATTCGCGACCGGGGAGCATTTTATGAAGAGGCAGGTCTGCTTCGTGATATTATGCAGAACCATGCGCTGCAGCTTCTTGCTGCGGTCGCCATGGAGCCGCCGGTTGATCTTTCTGCGGATGCCGTGCGCGACGAAAAAGCAAAAGTGCTTCGCTCAATTCGTCCATTTACAACGGAGAGTGTCGATCACTCAGTGGTGCTGGGTCAGTATGATGGCTACCGTTCTGAAAAAAACGTTGCCTCCGACTCAACGGTTGAGACCTTTGCAGCCATCAAGTTTTTTATTGATAACTGGCGCTGGAAGGATGTCCCTTTTTATGTGAAGGCTGGCAAAAATCTGGCTGCAACAGTGACGGAGATTGTCATTACCTTCCAGTGCCCTCCCCAGAACTATTTCTGCCCAGCCGAAAGTTGCAGCTATACCGCCAACCAGGTTATTCTGCGTATCCAGCCAGAGGAGACCATTGCCATAAAGTTTGGGGCCAAGCGCCCTGGGGAATCGGTGATTACCGATCCTGTTTTTATGAAGTTCGATTATAAAACCTCGTTTACTGAGGCAGGGCTGACTCCCTATCATCGGTTGCTGCTCGATGCTCTGGCAGGGGAGCAGATGAATTTTATCCGTCAGGACAGCGTCGAATACTCGTGGGCCATTATTGATTCTATCCGTCAAGCCGTTGGCAGCAAGTTACCCGAGGGTTATCCTGCTCATTCGCATGGGCCAGAGTCGGTTGATAAAATCTATGGTTGAGCGGTAAACCAGAAGAGTGTTCCGTTGACCGGTTTTACAAGACTTGCGGGTACGCTTTTTTCCTCTTCAAGAAATATCTGTTCAGCCAGTTCACTTTTTGCTTTTCCGGTGGCGAAGAAAAGAATATTTCGTGCATGGTTGATGACCGGCAGGGTCAGGCTGAGCCGTTTTCCCGGTGGTTTTCCGAACGGGGCGTTGAGCGCAATGACCCATCGATTCTGTTCCTGAAGTGCCTCAGCATTGTCCGCAAAGAGCGAGGCAGTGTGGCCATCATCGCCGAGACCGAGCAGCATGAGGTCAAAACGCGGAAATTTGTCTGATGTGCCACGCTCTTCAATCGGAAAAAATGAGCGGATGGCACCTTCATATTCCCTTGCAGCCTCTTCGGTATCAGCCATTTCTCCTGCCATTCGGACAAGATGATTTTCGCCAATACCAGAGTGGGGCAACAGCGTTTCCCGAATCATCCGCTCGTTGCTCTCAGGATGGTCGACGGGGAGGCACCGCTCGTCACCCATGAAAAACCAACTCTTTTCGGGAAGCTGGTGAAGAGTCTCTCTGCTTTTCGACCAGCCATCAGGGAGCGGAAGTTTGTAGTGTTCCAGCAGTTCACCGCTCACTCCTTGCGCAAGCCGCTTGTAGAGAATCCGTGGCGAATTACCTCCAGCCAGTACCATCAAAAATCGTCCACGTTCAGCAACGGCACGGTAAGCTTTTGCAACAATCAGCGCTGCGGCATGTTCTGTTGTTGCTGTTTCACTGTCATGGTAGAGGAACTTTTGTGAAGATCTGTTCATAATGTGTTGCTTTACATGAATTGTCGTTGAACGGATGATGACGCAGATGGTATTGTGGAGTCGCAATGGATATGTTTTGTCTCCACCAACCTTGTTGTGTAAATTGTGCTTGTTGAACATAATCATAACAAGTGGAGAAGTAAACATGGCGGCTTTTGATTTTGGCGTGAAAGTTGATTCAAGGCTCTTCGACAGAGAGTGCTGCACCATCAATATCCAGAGTTATCTCAGCCAGGCGTGGGAGATGTTCCGTGAGAATATCGGAGAGTTTATCGGGTTTACCCTTGTTATCTTTGCAGTTTGGCTTGTCAGTGCAATGTTTGATGCTGGCAGCTCTCTGCTTTTTTCCTCTGTGGCGGCGCCGTTTTATGCTGGTTACAGCATTGTGGCGTTCAAACTCATGTTGCGGCAACCATTTCAATTCAGCGATTTTTTCCGGGGCTTCAACTATTTTCTTCCCCTCTTTCTCGCCTCACTCGCCAGCACTCTTCTGGTCAGCATCGGTTTTGTACTGCTGCTGATTCCAGGGATTTACCTTGCCATCGGTTATATGTTTACCACTTTTCTTGTGATTGATTATCGTATGGAGTTCTGGCAGGCAATGGAGATGAGTCGCAAAGTTATTTCGCGTAACTGGTTTGCATTTTTTCTTTTTGCGCTTGTGCTCTGTTTTATTAATCTGCTTGGTGCGCTCGCTTTCGGTATCGGGTTGCTCGTTACGTTGCCGGTTACATCCTGCGCGGTGGCAGTCGCCTACAGGGAGATTGTTGGTCTCAATGCATCAACATGGTAACATGCCGTGTTATTGATATTTTATGATTCTGTGAAAACATTATTGCCCTTGTGCGTATCGCGGATTGTCGCGGCAAGGAGCGCGAACATCCAAAAAGGAGAATATTCTATGAAAAAGAGATTGATGGTTGCAGCTCTCTGCTGTTTTGCAACGTTTGCTTTCCCCCCTGCTGGATATGCCGCCGAGCCTCAGGTTGTGGTCTCGGCTTCGGGAAAGGTTTCGATAAAGCCCGATACGGCGGAGTTTGGGGTAGTGATTAAATCAGATGCAAAGACGGCAGACAAGGCGGCAGACAAGGCGGCAGCCGAAACGGCAGTACGGTATCGCGCGGTGCAGAGTGCGCTGAGAAAGGCAGGTATTCCAATTGAGGATGCCCCCACCAGTGCTTATACCGTCTCTCCCCGTTGGGAGTGGAATCCCTCTCTGGAGAGAAATATTTTGAAAGGCTACACGGCACTCCATACCATCAAGGTTAAGGTGCGTACTCTCGGAAAAACGGGACATGCCATTGATGCAGTTGTACAGGCGGGAGCAGATGAGGTGCAGAGCATCATTTTTTCATCAAGCAGTTATGAAGAGCTTCGTCAACAGGCACTTGCTGAGGCGGTTGGCAATGCCCGAAGGGATGCTCTCGTTATGGCCAAAGCTGCTGGAGGCACTCTTGGTGAGTTGATTGAGGTCAGCGTCAGTCAGCCGGTGTATGGTGGCCGGCCTGTTTTTGAGGCTATGGCTTTGAGGGCAGCACCAGCACCGGTGCCGACCGAAATAGCACCAGCCGATCAGGAGATCAGTGTTACGGTTAATTCAACCTGGCGCTTTATCGGTTCACCTGTTGTCAAGTAATTTCTGGATACGGGCAAATGCAAGCAAAAACCAGGCGTAGCCTGATATCAACAGGGGTGTGCATCAGATTTGACCGTAGCCCGAAAAAAGCTATCTTTTCGGGCTTTTGTTGTGATCGCAGAGTGCTGCTTCTGATTGAATATGTTTGATGGATTGTTTATGTGCCGCTTGATTTCCCTCTTTTTTTTGACGATGCTGATTGCCTTGCCTGCGCATGGAGAGCCCCAATTGGAGAGTGAGCGCCCCTCAATGGGTAATACCGTCGCGGAACAGATTCACGAGCAGTGTAATCGTCAGCTTCAGCAGAAGAGTTCCACTGGCGGAACGGCAAGAGAGCTGATGAATATCCGGCTGGAGCGCCTCTACTCTGTGAGGGGGTTTCAGCCTCTCTGGACAAATGGGAAGATGATTGATGCACTGATTACTGCGGTTGAAGAGTCTGCTGCTGATGGTCTCAATCCTTCCGATTATCATCTCACCCATATCAGGGAATTTGCAGCTCATCCATCACTATCTCCTGAACAGATGGCGCGATTCGATTTTCTTCTCACCAAATCGTTTTTGACTCTTGCAAGCCATCTTCGTTATGGCAAAGTTGACCCTGTGCGTCTTGATTCCAGTTGGAACATCAATGAAGTGAAAAACTTCAGCACTCTTGATGAGACTCTTCGACGTGCCATAGATCAGGAATCAGTCACGCTTATTTTAAAGGATCTTCGTCCGCAAGATGCTAACTACGATCTTCTCAAAAAAGGGCTTGATCGCTATCGCTCTATTGCCCGTCATGGTGGCTGGCCAGTGTTGTCGGCAGGGCCGACGATGAAACCAGGGTTCAGAGATAGTCGAATCGCAGTGCTGAGGCAACGTCTCAAGGTTTCGGGTGATTTTTCTGGTCGGGTTGCGGACTCCTCCTCCATGTACAGCCAGGAGATTGTTGAGGCGGTCAAGCGCTTTCAAAAGCGGAGTGGTCTGGATGCTGATGGTTCGGTTGGAGTTGTCACGCTTCGCGTCTTGAATATTCCTGTTGAGTATAGGATCGAACAGATTTGTGTCAATCTGGAACGGTATCGATGGTTTTTACATGACATCGAGCCGACCTGCATTCTGGTGAACATTGCCAGCTATTCTCTCCAATATCTTGAAAATGGAAGATATCGATGGGGGACAAGGGTTATTGTCGGGCAACCTCTCCGGGAAACACCCGTCTTCAAGGCAACTATGGGGTATATCGTTTTCAATCCTAAATGGGTTGTTCCTGCGACTATTCTTGCCAAGGATGTTCTTCCCGCACTTAATAAAGATCACGCATACCTCAAAAAAAAACAACTTCGGGTGGTTGGTGAAGATGGTACTACCGTTAATCCCGACTCAGTTAACTGGTCACAATATTCAGCTACAAACCTGCCTTACCGCCTGCAACAGCGATCAGGTGACAAAGGTTCACTCGGAAGGATCAAATTCCTTATGCCGAACCGCCACACTGTTTATCTGCACGACACCCCCAGTAAAGAGCTGTTTGCAAAGAGCAGCAGAGCCTTCAGCTCAGGCTGCATTCGGGTACAAAACCCCGCAGAACTGGCCAGGCTGGTGCTGCAAGACAGCATCCGCTGGAGCAGCACAAAAATTCAGGAAGCCATCAACACGGGAAAAACCAAAACCGTCGTTATCCCAAAACAGATTCCTGTTTTTCTCCTCTACCTGACAACTGTTCCCAGTGGTGAAGAGCTTCAATTCCGTGACGACATCTATAATCGCGACAAAAAAGTGCTGAAACTCCTCAATAAACCCTTGTGATACACCTATCCCTGTAGCGGTTGTTTATTCTGATGTTTCGTATTGCATCAACGTTTGTCGTAAAGATGATACCGGGTTACGTTGAGCGTTCTGGATGGAAAATAAAAAGCACCCGCAGTTTGTGACTCTGTGGGTGCTTTTTGTGTAATAAGAGCTGCTTACTTCTGTGGAAAAATAGATGATGCAATGTTCTGGACAATCTGGCAGCAATTGCTGAAGAGGTTGCCAATAAGCTCAGAAGATGTTTTAACAAGAGGCTCGATAAGCTGTCCGGCTGTTTTGATTCCGATGTTTAACAAATCGACCTGCTGCTGGGCCATTGTCCCTGCTGTTGTCAAGAGGTTGTTCAGGGCTGCTGAGAAATCGTGGATTGCGTCGTTTGACATGGTTATTATTGTTTAGTGATTTTATGAATATATTTTTGAAAAAATGAACTAAGGAACAAGAGAACGATACCAATCAATTTAAAGGCCGCTAAACATAGCGTTTATAATAGAAAAATCCCCAAGTTATTCAAAAATTCTTTGCAAAACGATTATGGCAGATCGTAGCTCAAAACCGGTGCAAGCCATTTTTCAGCCACTTTGACACTCATTCCTTTTCGAACGGCGTAATCCTCAACCTGATCTTTTCCGATTTTTCCGAGCATAAAGTACCTCGCATCAGGGTGGGCGAAGTAGAGGCCACTGACTGATGCTGCCGGTTTCATGGCAAAAGATTCTGTGAGCGTGATTCCAGTGTTGGTTTCGGCATTCAGCAGGGTGAAGAGTTCCGCTTTTTCGGTGTGATCCGGGGCTGCAGGGTAACCGGGCGCAGGTCGGATACCCTGATACTTCTCTGCCAGCAGATCATCAATGTTGACACTCTTGCATGGAGAGATGTCTGGATGGCAGGCACATGTTTTATGGATTTTCTCACTGGCTTCGTAACCCCACAACTCCTTGCGCACCCGCTCGTGCAGCATTTCAGCAAATGCCTCTGCAAGGCGATCGGCAAGAGCCTGCATCATAATGCGGTGGTAGTCGTCCTGCTCATCACTGAACTGTCTGAGCGCCTTTTCGATTCCCAGACCGGCGGTGACGGCAAAGGCACCAATGTAATCTTCCACTCCTGATTCGGCAGAGGCTACAAAGTCAGCCAGAGCCAGGTTCGGCTCACCGGCCTTTTTCTCCTGCTGCTGGCGGAGGGTGTGGAGGGTCATCAGCACAGCGCTGCGGCTCTCATCGGCGTAAACATCAATGTCGTCTCCGTTGCTGTTGGCCGGAAAAAGTCCCGCAATACCTCTCAGTCCAAGGAGTTGCTCCTTTTCAATCCGGTCGAGCAGCCTGTTGGCATCATCCAGCAGCTTTTTTGCTTCTGTGCCGTATTTCCCGTCGTCGAGAATCTGCGGGTAGTGTCCGTGCAGCTCCCATGCCATGAAAAAGGGGGTCCAGTCGATATAGGGGCGCAGCTCTCCAACAGTCACATCTTCCAGTAGAGTAATGCCCGTTTTCAGCGGTTTGTATACCGTTGGTTGCAGCGAAGCGCGGTTCTTGCGGGCATCAACCAGTGAAAGGTATTTTTTTGAGGCGCTGTTCGCCGAGTGGCTCTCTCTCAATCCAGCCTGCTCCTTTTTGAGCGCTTCGATATACGATGGACTGAGGGCCGGATTGAGCAGGCTGTTGACCACCGGAACGCTCCGTGAGGCATCAAGTACCTGAACGACCGCGCCAGAATAGAGCGGCGCAATTTTTACAGCAGTGTGCATTCGTGATGTCGTGGCGCCTCCAATGAGCAAAGGTATCTTCATACCCAGTCGTTCCATTTCGCTGGCGACATGCACCATTTCATCAAGCGACGGGGTGATGAGGCCGCTCAGCCCAAGCAGGTCAGCCTTTTCGCGCTCGACCGCTTCAAGAATTTTTTCGCAGGGCATCATGACACCGATATCAACAACATCATAATTATTGCAGGCAAGCACGACGGCAACAATATTTTTGCCAATGTCGTGCACATCACCCTTGACCGTTGCAAGAAGTACCTTGGCGGCTGCGCGGGTATCCTTGTTCTTTGCTTTCTCTGCGGCGATGTAGGGCAGAAGGCAGGCGACCGATCGCTTCATGACGCGGGCGCTCTTGACAACCTGGGGGAGAAACATCTTGCCCACGGCAAAGAGGTCGCCGATGGCGTTCATGCCATCCATCAGTGGCCCTTCGATGACCTGAAGCGGGCTTGGGTAGAGCTGGCGGGCCTCTTCGGTATCCTCTTCAATAAATTCAACAATTCCCTTGATCAATGCATGGCGTAACCGTTCTTCAACCGGAGCGCTCCGCCACTCAGCAGCTTTGGCTTCGATTTTTTCTCCGCCGGTAGCGATGGTCTCGGCAAAGCTGACCAGCCGTTCCGTTGCGTCAGGGCGACGGTTGAGCAGCACATCCTCAACCCGCACCAGCAGTTCAGGCTCAATATCCTGATAGATGGCGAGCTGTCCGGCATTGACGATGCCCATGTCGAGCCCTGCATGGATGGCGTGGTAGAGGAAGGCGGCGTGCATCGCTTCCCGGACGGGTTCATTGCCACGGAAGGAGAAGGAGACATTACTGATACCGCCGGAGACCTTGGCATACGGCAGGTTCTTCTTGATCCAGCGGACGGACTCAATGAAATCAACCGCGTAGTTGTTGTGCTCATCAATGCCGGTAGCAACCGTCAGGACGTTGGGATCGAAAATAATGTCTTCCGGAGGAAAGCCGACCTCTTGGGTCAGGATATCGTAGGCGCGTTTGCAGATTTCAATGCGGCGCTCGTAGTTGTCGGCCTGTCCCTGTTCATCAAAAGCCATCACCACGGTGGCTGCGCCGTACTGCAACACCTTGCGGGCTCTCTCCCTGAAAAGCTCCTCACCCTCCTTGAGGCTGATGGAGTTCACGATGCTTTTGCCCTGAACGCACTGCAGACCGCTCTCAATAACCGACCACTTTGAACTGTCGATCATCACCGGTACACGGGAGATGTCGGGTTCGGAGGCGATCAGGTTGAGGAACTCTTTCATCACCTTCTCGGAGTCGAGCATCCCCTCATCGACATTGACATCAATCACCTGTGCACCACTCTCCACCTGCTGGCGAGCAATGGAGAGCGCCTCGTCGTAATTGCCCTCCTTGATGAGACGGGCAAATTTTTTCGATCCGGTGACGTTGGTGCGCTCACCGATGTTGATAAAGCCTGTTGTATGATTGACAAAAAGTGGTTCAAGGCCGGAGAGTTGCAGCTCATGTTTTTTTGCAGGGCGTTTGCGTGGCTGAAGATTCTTGACCGCTTCCGCAATAGCCTTGATATGCTGGGGAGTGGTGCCGCAGCAGCCGCCGACGATATTGACAAATCCTGATGTTGCGAAATCGGCAATCTGGGCTGCCATATACTCAGGGGAGTCATCATATTCGCCAAATTCGTTTGGCAGACCTGCATTCGGATAGACGCTTACATAACTTTCAGCAATGCAAGCCATTGCCGCAATGAAGGGACGCATCTGCTTTGAGCCAAGTGCACAGTTCAGGCCTATCGAGAGAAGATCCGGCAGGTGGGCAATCGATGTCCAGAAGGCCTCGGTGGTCTGGCCGGAGAGGGTGCGCCCGCTTGCATCCACCACCGTGCCGGAGACCATCACCGGCACACGCCAGCCTGTGCGGTTGAAAAACTCTTCAATGGCAAAAAGGGCGGCCTTGCAGTTCAGGGTGTCGAACACCGTTTCAACGAGCAGCAGATCAACTCCTCCTTCCATCAGACCTTCAAGCTGAATGATGTAGTTATCGACCACCTCACGGAAGGTGACGGCCCGGTACCCGGGACGATTGACATCGGGGGAGAGTGAGAGCGTCTTGTTAGTAGGTCCGATGGAACCAGCTACAAAGCGTGGTTTGTCGGGAGTTTTTGCGGTATAGTCGTTGGCCGCGCGTCGCGCAAGGCGAGTGGCTTCAATATTCAGCTCTTTTACCAGCTCTACGGCATTATAGTCTCCCTGGGAAATAGGGTTGGCGTTGAAGGTGTTGGTTTCAATAATATCCGAGCCAGCCTCAAGAAAGTCGCAATGGAGGCTGTAGATGATCTCCGGTTGCGTGAGAACAAGCATATCATTGTTGCCAATGAGCGGGTGGGAGTGCCCGGCAAACCGTGTGCCCCGGTAATCCTCCTCCTTCAATTTATGGCGCTGGATCATGGTGCCCATCGCACCGTCGAGCACAAGGATGCGCTGTTCAAGCAGAGATAAAAGGGTCTCCTTCATTCGTCTTTAATTCCTCTTTAGTTTGCTAAGGCATGGCGTTGGTTAAAAAAAGGAGAATATACCGAAAAGAGGGTAATTACTATCTTTATAGAGCCTCCTGCACTCTTTTTTCAAGCCAGGTGTGGATCAGCTCAACACCCTCATCTGCAATCTGGTGCGCTATTGGATATTCACGATAGGTGAGATCATCCACCCGCTGTTGCAGGAATTCGTTTGCCGCTCTTCCTTTTGCAATCGGGAGTATATCGTCATACACACCATGCAGCACAAGAAAGGGAAGCTGGCGCAATGAGGGGGTTTCGTTCGGAAGCAGTTTTTGAGGCAACTGTCCAGAGCAGGCAATTACCCCATGGAGCAACTCTGGTTCACTGAAGGCCGTCATATAGCTCATTACCGATCCCTGGCTGAACCCCATCAGAAAAACCTTGTTGCCTGCCGGTTTGTATTCGGCAATAATCTCTTTCACAAAGCTGATGAATTGCAGGCGCGCCTCATCTGCCGCAGTATAATCGACTGTAATGCCTGTCGGGTTAAAGCTGATAGGGAACCAGCCGAACATCCCGACATCAAGCGTGTGCGGAGCGCGAACGCTGATGTAGCGCAACCCCTCATGAAGCATTGGTGCGAGTTGGATAAGATCTTTTTCATTGCTGCCATAGCCGTGCAGCAGAATCATGAGCGGAGCATGTTCAGGCGCGGCAGGGGCAAGATCAAGAAAGGTGAGTGAAAGATGTCTTCGTTGAAGCATGATGTCAGAAGTGGTTTATGGTTGAGATTCGTGAATGACCTGATTAATAACGCCGCCGCCGAGCACTTCGGTGTCGCGGTAAAAGACCACCGCCTGCCCGGATGCAATGGCATTTTTTGGAGAATTGAACGATACAGTCACGCTCTTATGATCAAGAGGCTCAATGGTGCAGGGGCTCTCTTTGTCACGATACCTGATTTTTCCGAGAGCCTCCGTCGTGCGGCTCAGCGTTTCAATACTGATCCAGTTGAGTCCGGAGGCCACCAGGCTTCGGCTTTCAAGCGCAGATTTTTTACCGACATGGATGCGGTTATGCTCGGTGTCGAGCGCCGTGACGTAGAGCGGTACTTTTGCTGAAACACCAAGTCCGCGTCGCTGGCCGATAGTGTAGAAAGGGTAGCCACGATGCTTGCCGATGACCAGACCGCTTTCGTCAACAATATCACCATTTGCCACTTTTTCAGCAAGGCCGGGGATGGCTCCGGCAAGGTAGCTGCAATAGTCGTCCTGGGGCACAAAGCAGATCTCCTGACTCTCCTTTTTTTCTGCGGCTCGGACACCAAATGTGCGGGCCAGCGTACGCACCTCCGGTTTGGTGAGTTTGCCAAGCGGCAGGATGGTTTTTGCCAGATCGCTTTGCGAGAGCATCCAGAGGAAATAGCTCTGGTCTTTTTGCGGGTCAACCCCCTTGTAGAGGCGGTATCGTCCATCAGTGAATGATGTTGAGGCAAAGTGACCGGTGGCGATAAATTCTGCGTCAAGTATCTTCGCCCCTTCAAAAAGGCCAAACCACTTGATTTTTTTATTGCAGACCATGCAGGGGTTTGGTGTTCTTCCTCCAAGATAGTCATCATGAAAATAGTTGATGACATCATCCCTGAACTTGCTTCTGAGGTTCAACGTAAAGACAGGGATCTGAAAATCGGGATGGTCGCTGATAACGAGTGGCGATGCCTGTATCGAAGGAGTATCATCAAGGGAGTCGAGCACTTTGATGTTCAGGCCTGTCACCTCATAGCCCTGCTTGACGAGCAGACAAGCCGTTACAGCGGAATCAACACCGCCAGAAATGCCGACAAGAATTTTTTTCTTTGCGCTCATGGGGTGAGGTTCAGGAAAAAAGATTTGGTGTGAGATAATTGCATTGTTGAATATAAACAATCCAGATTTGGAATCAGTTTATCACTGAATGGTTAACTCGATAACCCCACGTTGATTGCGTAGTAACCAGCTCAATTTTTTCACCTTCTAAAAGAACGTTATTAATACTTCAAGGTTTTATTTGTATAACGCCCAGCTTGTCCCTATATTTTTACAGCTACTAAAAAACCATTTAACGGGGTATGTTGATGCCTTTATCAGACGCTGATTTTACATCAATTCTTGAAGACAAGTCTAAAAAAATTGTTGGTGATATTGAGTGGCTTGAAGATGAAGATCACTCTCCTGCCCTTGAGTTCCGAGCTGAAGTAAAATCAGAAAAAGGGTGGCCTCTTTTTATCAAAGGTAGCTATAATTCTTTGGCCATGGCGTTAACCTACGCCTTAATCTTGCAGACTGATGGCCGGATTTATGGGTTGGACTTGGGAAAAGGACATATAAACCATAGTCCACAACGTCTCCAGGTCGGTGAAAAGCACAAGCACCGATGGACAGAACAGTATCGCGACAAGAACGCCTATATTCCTGAAGATATCACTGCTCCGGTTTCCGACCCATTGGCAGTGTGGAGTCAGTTTTGCACAGAATCTAACATTGAGCATGATGGAGAGATGAAACCGTTACCATCAACGCAGCAGGAGCTCTTTTTATGACCGATCTAACGATATGTGACAGCTTAAAATCCGGTATTAGTGAGTTATTTACCTGTACTGAACATGGAGATTTTCAGCGAATCCGGACTCCCTTTCTTTACCCGGATGGAGACAATATTGACCTTTTCTGCAAAACCGATGGGGATACAGTCACGATAACTGATCTTGCGGAAACGGTGCGCTGGCTCCATGCACAGTCTGCATCATCTTCCAAGCGATCAACAAAGCAGCGACAGCTTATCGAAGACACTTGCCTTACTCACGGTGTTGAGCTCTATCGGGGGATGATTCTTGGACGTTGTCGCCCGGGCGATTCATTTGCCATGGTTGTTACACGGGTTGCTCAAGCAGCCGTCAGAGTTTCTGACCTCTGGTTTACCTTTAAAACACGGACGGTCGAGTCCATCACTGATGAGGTTGCAGATTGCCTCGCTGACAAAAAGCTGCCATTTACCCGTTTTGAAAAACTTGCAGGAAGATCTGGCCGGGCATGGGCTATTGATTTTCACGTAAGATCTCCATTTCGCAGTTCCCTTGTTTCTGTCTTAAAAACATCGAACCGTTCTTCAGCTCGACCAATTGTTGAGCATACCGTTGCTGCATGGTATGATCTGAATCATTTAGCCGCTGGGCCGGAAGGATTAAATTTTATATCACTGTTTGACGACACATCTGATGTCTGGAGTGATGAAGACTTCAAGCTGGTAGAGCCATTGTCAATAATTTCGCGTTGGTCACGACCGGATGAGTTTGTCAATATTTTATCTGAGGTGGCGAGCTGAGCGCACTATTCCGTCTTCATCCCTCGATTGATCAGATTGCTCATCTGAATACGTCGTACTACGGGTAGAATTTTTGGAAAATGTCTTTGCGATGCCCAACCGTTAAAACTGAATAACCAGCCTGTCATCCTCTATGGAATATATAATCCTGTAGTCGCCCTTACGGATTCAACAGGTTTGCAATGAGCCTCGAATCTTTTTACTGCCAAGTGGCAATGGATTAACTGCCAGAGCATTAACAGCCTTCAAAATTTCGGGAATAACCTGCTTGGCAAGTTTTTGCAACTCTTTAACAGCTTATTTTTCAACTGAATACTATAGCAAGCCATTTTTTTTCAGCTCTTCAACAACCTGTTCGTGAGAGATTGTCGGCTCATCCTTGCGTTCAGCAACAGAGGCCAAATCTTCAAGATCTTCAAGTAACTCATAAAAATCGTTTAACGGGAGAATCACCGATTTCTTGACCCCGTTTCTATCGGTCACATATTCCGCATGCATGTCCTCAACGTTTAACATGGGTAAGCATTTGAAATGTTTGAAAATACGCTACCGCACCAGTGCCTGCCGTTAATCATGGATCCATACCCCGCAATATAGAACAATTCAGAATCAGTTTATCACCGAACAATTACTACAGAATCGCACATTAATCAACATTTTATCAGATAGAGCCAGAGAAAGGCATTTGTCACCCCATATTTTCCCCTCGTTCAAGCGCTCGAAAAGCGGCTGAAGATCAATTCACGATCGGCATTGCTTTTTGCCAGAGTCCTGCGACTATGCAGCCATTGCCCAAAAGCACTCCAAAGCACCGCTTTTACAGTTGAATACCTGAGAGCCAAGAGGCCAAGCCCAAAGGGTATGAAGCGCAAGTGGGAAGCCAAATGACCTTGATTGTTCATTTACAGAAGATTTGGTGCTACGTTTTTCACCCATGATTCATGTAAATCCGCCCACTTTGCAGAATGGGAACCGAGTTTTGCCGCCTGACGAGGATGAACAAGTGGCAAAAGTTGCATATCACGGCCGGCAATTCGAATATCATGGAGCAGATCATACTGGTCAAATGAATCACCGTAGTCACTGAGTTTTGACTTCGATCCGAAATACTTTGTGAACCATTGCAAAGGCTGATCACCAAGTGTGATAAATATATCTGGAGACGCTTCAGATACTTCTCCAGCAATTTCTGCCCTGCGCTGCTCATTCGCAAGTGTTGGGGGAACCGGTGGCCAATAATAGTGCGGTAAATTCAGTTTTTCTTTTTGAACATCGTATTTGGAAGCCAGCGCTGCTTTCTGCCGGTCATTCATGCAACTATAAGGCACCAGATCGCAAAGCCAGACATCAGAGCGCTTCAGTTGTAATGGGTCAAGAAACATCTTGTCGAGAGCTTTACCTGAAGGGCCATTTAAATTTTTTCCAGGCGGTAAAAGTTTTCCGGCACCAGGAGTCACTGGAATCTTTGCAATGATATCACACTCTCCTTCACCGCGCCAAAATATTTCAGGTTCTGAGGCAACTGCAAGAGCTCTCACGATTGGCCGACCATCTTCACCAACCCAGCGAGCATGAACAGCACTGGCATAAACGCCAAGAATAAAAACCCGCTTTGGATTGCGATCTGATTGTGCCAACGACACAATCGGTTGTCCAAATGGAAACGTCTTGATTTGTTGCATAATCACCTTATAGCTTTTATGTTATTGTACTGATATCTGTTATAATCAATAGTTGCGACCGCCAATGCGACCAATGAGAATGTTTCGATCAGCCTCATCATTGCGAATGTGCATCTTTCGATGACAGTTTGGACACAATGCAACAACATTATCAATCGAGTCAACTCCACCGTGTGACAACCACTCTACATGATGTGATTCCAAATAAGGCTCATTATTTACCGAGAGAAACGGAGCTTCCTCTTTGCATAGATCGCACACTCCATTAGCAAGTTTTTTTGCTGATGCTGCAACGTAACTATTTCTTATAAATGCAGTTCCGGTTAACGTCACCTTACGAGCGACAGCATCTGACATTGCTGCCCGTCTAAAGAGTTCACTTTCCGGGAGGGTAGATGCTCGCCTTTCATTTTCAGCAAGCCATGATACTAAAGTTTCTCTATCAGCATTCTCAGGAGCCTCTGACATGGCTTGTGGCACAGGCGTTTCAATTGCGAGTCTTGTCGTCCCGGGTTTTCTGGCATAGTGATAGACAGCCTTTTTAACTATTTCAAAATCATCAACTCGCCAAAATGGTTCAGGATGTGTTTTTCCTCGATGATTTTCACCGGCACACTCTGCTCCACATAAATCTCGCATGAAAGAATACATCTCAATAGCTGTTCCCGCCAGAGCGATCTCATACTTATTAAGTCTCGTAAAAGGCTTAACGTATATTCTACCACTACCACCGGTAAAAGACATATTTTTTGTAATTTCAGATTGCTGCTCAAATTCGATGCGCACAAAACCTGAATCAGACTCAGAATTTACTTCTGCCTCAAGAGCTTTCAGTTGCTTTTTCACTTGATCTACTTGCATCAATATCCTTTGTCAAATATTTCTGAAGCGTAACAGAATCCTCTTCAAGCAGCACCGCGCATAATAATATTCACTCTCCAGTCACCCATTTGGAGCCTGTGCGTTTCATCTCCTGCCACGCCTCGATATGACGTTTCAATTCAGGATGCTTGCATCCATCAGCAATCAGCGCTTCCCGTGCAGCGGGATCAAACGGAATTGCCCTCGCGCCGAGGCATTCGTGCCAGACTTTGGCAATCAATGACTCTGGTTTACGCTCCACTTGTTTTGTATGAAATTCAGCTATAAAAATAAATGGAACATTCGCTATAGCATCACACTGTGCCTCAATTTTTTCCAGTAAAGGCTGTAACGGAAAAGTTTGTTCAATATCACTTGTATTACCTTCAAATCGATAGCGACCAGTAACAGCGTCTTTTTTATTCCAAAAAACACCATTCTGTTTGCGTAAATCAAGTTCATAAGATGATGATAAAAGAACATTAGATGCTTGAACCTCATGCCCCAAAGCAGAAAATCCACAACGAGGAAAGTTATTAAACCAAGTTGGCACCAATTGTTCCGCCATATTCATATCCTCATCATCGAAAATCTTAATAAGACATGACCAATTAGTGCAAGCTGTTTTAGTAAAATCTCCTAACTCTTTGTTAATAAATACAGAATCAGCAGAAATATTTTTTAGCTCGTGAATACTTATAACACCATAAACTAAGCATTTCTCCGTTTTGAGAAGTGAGTATAACCACGGATCTGCAGGAACGAATACACATGATGTTGCACAACATCTCAACAATCCTTCTGAGAAGAAAAAAGAATCCAAATTCGATGTATATGGAAAAGAAGGTTCAATCAATACATCAGGTATTTCCAATTTTTGACTAAGTGGATGTCTTTTAATATTTGAAATTGCATCGCCACAAGATGTTGGCCCACAAACAAGCGCGTGTGCGATGAAAGAGAGTATAACGTCGCGAGTTAACTTATCAATGAACGGAAGTGTTTGCTGTGATAGTTCATACCGCTGTATGGTAAGCGGCAATTGAGCTGTCTTATCTTTTATAGCCACACAAGGTACTTTTAATGAGATATCTTTTTCAGGCCATTCAAAAAGAGGTTTTTGCCATGATAAACCACCTCTATCTCTTATTGACCGAAATAATAATGATTGTGGCTCAAGTATCACTATTCCATTGCATGAAAGTGGGGGGGCAAATCCAAATGTCCAATATACCTCATCGAATCCAGCAAGAGGAAGCACAAACCAATCTGCAGCATCTTGACTCTCAATTGGAAGAACATATCGTTGATTTAACCACATAGTCTTTGAATTCCTAACAACATGCCTTGCTACTTTAGGGCAATTCCAGCAAAACCAATCTGTAACATCTGCATTAACAGAAGTTTCTTTACACCCAAGATTTATAGCAGTTTCACTGCTTATCTCCACTTCCACCGTTGTCCCTATGAGCAAGTTATCAACTCGCTGTATTTCGATAAGCTGACTGTCAGCCGACGCAACAATCATATATCCTTCGCTCTTGTCAACAGTGGCATGTCGCGTCCACAAGCGAAATGAATGACCGAGAAGAAAAACGGCAAAAGCCCCAATTCCGAATCGTCCGGCACGCGCCACTCGCGGCTTACCATCGTCATCAACAAACTCTTTTATCCACTCCTCACTGTTGCGGAACGATGCACCAGCACGCAAAAAGTAGTTCTTGATCGTATCACTTGTCATACCAATGCCTCTATCCCGAACACGGAGAAACCATGTGCCGTTTTCCCGTTCGATAAACTCAATCAGGACATCACTATCTTGTTCAGGAAGATCAAGCGATTCGAGAGCAACGTCATGAGCTTTAGACCAAGCATCCAATTCGCACACTGCATCAACGGCATTTTGCATCAACTCACGCACTCCCACACTCGGATTTTTTCCATACAGTGGTTCAACCAACAAGGTGAGCAGGTTCGGGTCTACACGAAATCCCGTCCGCTCCGGTACGTATGGCAGATTTTCACGGAAAGCAGTGTCATGCAAATTCGAGTAAACCCGCCGAATGGCAAGGTTAAGCAGATCAAGTCCAAGGTCGCTCCTTGTGCCATAAACTTCATCCAAAACGGCGGTTGAATGATCCATCTCGGCTTGCATATCTTTCAAAAGCTCCTGAAGCTGGAGATATAACGACAGGCAGATATCTGCGCTGACCGTAACCATCTTGCCACGAGGATCAGTCGCCGGACCAATGTGCAGCACGGCAAGGTGCTTCTGCCATTCCTGCACTGAAAAAGGACTCTGGGGATTCCTGAGTTGGAGAAGAACAGCCGGAGCACGCTGTCGGTCAATTTGAAAGTAATCGGCAACGCGCAGCAGTGCCATGGGATAGAGTACTGCGGTGCCCATTGGTCTCGGCGTTCCGGGATATTTCCAGTCCAGACAGGATTTGCACGGTCGAAGATTCATGCCGTGCGATCGTGCCGTGAGGCCGATCAAATCCGCCAAACGACTCAAATGGTGTCCTTTTTCTATACCCATTGCCGGAAACTGATGCTCACCAGAGCCAACTGGCAACCCTGGAAAACCATAGATTGCTATTTCATGAGCAAGCCGCGCATGGTGGCGACGGATAAACTCACCAATGATCAGGTAATGGTTACCCACGATTTCATCTGGAAACTGATCGAATTTCCAGACACGCGCCTCCTTCTCACCAATAATTTTAGCTAAATCACGTTCGCTGAATCGCTTTGCCTCACGAACATACTCCTCCCACAACTCAGGCCAAAGGCGATCGGCAGCATGGTCTTCGTGAGCATCTTTGAACCACGAGAGTGGCTGAAATCGAGAATCAGGGCTGACAAGTTCCCTGAATCCATCCTCACGCAAGTGCATTGCAATGTCATGCAAAAGGGTAGCACCGATAATCACTGCGGCATCGGCATCGCAGAGCAAACGAGGAATGGTGTCATTTTTACTCTTTTCCAAAACCGCCTTGGGCACCAGCTCTCCTTCGAATTGCAACACACGGTTGACGTGATCAATACCGTGATCAGTGTAATCGGGAAAGAACGGGAGTTTATTGTCCGAAAGTATATTTCCAATCTGGTCAGCAAGTGCATGTACAGGTGCCTGAAGATCGCTCCCTTCCAGTAACAGCTTCAGCAATTTTGGAAATTCAATTTTAGCCATGATTTTCTTGAGCTAACATTTTAAATCTGAAGGAAGCAAGCGCCAACCAGCGGCTTCAAGCAGCTTGTTGATTTTGATGCGGGCAACGGTCTTTTTAGCCATTCGTTCTGAGTTTAATCTTCTCGAACAATAACAAATTCAGTATAAAATATTTCAGTGTTGGTGTGCAGGCTGATTTTAAGCTGCCTGACGCTTTTTGTCATTATACAGTTCAAGGCGGGCAGGGCGGATAGCCGCAGCAGGACGCATAAGGGCTGCCATTCCATGCAGCGACAAGCTCTTCCGTTGTTACATTCAGTTTAGGCTCAAGGGCAAGATGGTAGTGCATCATAAAAAAGCGTTTGTTTCTTTAGAAAGCATTTATAACCGATTGAGCACAGGTTTCGGCAAGCGAAGCAAAATAGTTTTCTTGAAAAATCCGCAGTATCGCAGGTTTTGCAGTGCAGACACTCAATTTACTGCAACTCTCTGTCAATCCTCTCTTTGAGAAACATTTTTAGGAGCGATTGATACGGCACATCACGCTCGTTAGCAAGAACCTTTAAGCGGTTGAGCATAGGTTCAGGCAAACGAAGCGAAATGGTTTTCATGGTTGGCTTTAAATTGGGGAAAATTGCCGACGTGGCTTTATTCCAATCAAGATAATCGGTTGAGTCATGCGTTGTCATAAACAGCTTGCTCCTTATTATTCATACTCCGTGCTGATATCACTCGAATGGTTGCTGCACGTACAGTAAAAGCTACAAAAAGCCTACGCCCTGCATCAAACAAAAAAATCAAAACAAAAATTTCCAGTTACCAGGCCACAGACCTCTGAGTGCCACCATCTTCAGGGGATGTTCATGGTCATGATGCTTCACTGTCAGCCGCCCTTCCCATACTCATAGGCAAAGGCAGGATCGTTTCAATATGCGGCCATATTTCGCTTAACTCCACAGTTAAGATTGGATTGCCTGATGCAATTCCATTGTCTTTTCCCTATCTTTTATACAAAAATGTCTAAAAAGATATTATATTAGTTCGTTATGCCCTTATTTATTCAGGCTTTTGTGATTATTTTCTTAAATAAAGTGAATTATTGACGAGGTGTCACGCATGATGCAAACAGATAGCCTGAAATCTTCCATGGTGCTCAAACCGTGGATTATTGATACGACGCTGCGGGATGGAGAGCAGGCTCCTGGTGTTGTGTTCAGCGCGTTGGAAAAAACGGAAATTGCCTGCCTCCTTGCCAATGCAGGGGTGAATGAACTTGAAATTGGTTATCCTGCCATCAGCAATGAGGAGCGGGATACCATCAAAAAAATTGTCACCCTTAATTTGCCTGTGCGCCTGACGAGCTGGGCTCGCGCAAAATGGGAGGATATAGAGGCTGCCGCCGAGAGTGGTACCGAGGCTGTGCATATCAGCTTTCCTCTTTCAGCACTCTATCTGTCGCTTATGGAAAAAGATTACGCATGGGTACAAGAGCAGTTGCAGCAGCTTGTTCCCAGAGCTAAAAAATATTTCAATATTGTCAGTGTCGGGGCTCAGGATGCGACCAGGGCTGATCCTGAACAATTAAAACGTTTTGTTCTTGATGCCACAGCCTGTGGCGCTGACCGGATAAGGATTGCCGATACCGTCGGCGTTGCCACTCCCTCGTCAGTGCTGCAACTTGTCGGTAGTCTGAGGTCGATAACATCTGCCGCTCTTGAGTTTCATGCCCATAACGATCTCGGTATGGCAACGGCCAATGCCTTTACTGCCCTTGAAGCAGGGTGCGAGGCGGTGAGTGTTTCAGTAACCGGCATTGGAGAACGTGCAGGAAATGCAGCGCTTGAAGAGCTCGCCATAGCGCTGAAGTTGTCGGGGACGTATCAAACACGCATTGATACCCGTCAGCTTTCGAAACTCTGCGCAGCCGTCAGCAAAGCTGCGGGAAGAGTGATAGAAGACCAGAAGCCGGTTGTTGGTAAATCAGCATTCCAGCACGAGTCGGGTATTCACTGTGCGGCATTGCTCAAACACCCTCTCTCCTATCAGCCATTTCTGCCTGATCAGATTGGACACGCCAAGTCTGAAATGGTGATTGGAAAACATTCCGGGAGTGCATCGTTACAGCATTTTTATTCTGGCCGTGGAATTATGATCACCAAAAGAGAGGCTCATGATCTGCTTGCCATTGTTCGGATGACGGCCACTGAAAAGAAACGGGCGCTGCAGCCAGAGGAGCTCGACAGCATTTACAGTACACTTTTCGTCAAAGAGTGATATAAAATTATACCGTAAAGTATCATGCTCATTACACAGGATCAGGATCATAGCAGCATCAGTCTGCTTGCCGAAGTCAGCAGAACCATCACCAACGAAGACGATATCAACAAGGTATTACGGCTTGTGCTGTTCATCATGTCTGAAAATATGAACATGCTCAGGGGAATGATTACGATTCTTAACCGCGACACCGGTGAAATTGTGATCAACGAATCTTTTGGTCTGACAGAAAAGGAGAAGGGGAGAGGCCGCTATCAGATTGGGGAGGGAGTTATTGGCCATGTGGTGAAAACCGGCAAAGCCGTCATTGTTCCATCAATCAATGATGAGCCACTTTTTCTCGACAAAACAAAATCAAGGTCGAAAAAGGAGGGGCTCTGTTTTATCTGCATTCCAATCAAGGCGGGAACAGAGATTATCGGCACTTTGAGCGCAGACCGTCAAGTTGAGCCCTCTGCCGCAGATCCAGCCATCAAAAAAAGCAGGGGGGGAGAGAGCCGCGTCGATATGATGCAGTATTATGTTGACCAACTCTCTATTATAGCCTCCATGATTTCGCAAGCGGTTCGGCTCAAGCAGCTTGCCCATGAAGAGAGCGTAAAAATACCGGAGCAGAGTACCGCTGGCGAAAGCTCTTCAAAGCAAAAGTCCGCCCCGGAAGACGAAAACAAAGCGGGTGCGCCACAGGCAGAGCGTCCATCCAACATTATCGGCAATACAAAACCGATGATTGCCCTTTATAATATGATCGACAAGATTGCAAACACCAATGCAACCACACTTGTCCTTGGAGAGAGCGGCGTTGGAAAAGAGCTTGTGGCCAGCGCCATTCATTATAAAGGGCGCAGGGCAGAGAAGCCCTTCATCAAATTCAATTGCGCGGCGTTGCCCGAAAATATTGTCGAAAGTGAACTCTTTGGCCATGAAAAAGGGGCCTTTACCGGTGCACTGGCTACCCGTCACGGCAGATTTGAGCTTGCCCATAATGGCACTATTTTTCTTGATGAAGTGGGTGAACTCAGTCTGCCAATCCAGGCCAAACTGCTCAGAATCATACAGGAAAAGGAGTTTGAGCGGGTAGGAGGGTCAAAAACCATCAAGGTTGATGTACGGGTCATTGCCGCCACCAACCGAAATCTTGAAGAGTTGATCCGAAACGGGCTTTTCAGGGAAGATCTCTACTATCGGCTCAATATTTTTCCTATCACCGTTCCACCGCTCCGTGAACGCAAGACAGATATTCTGCTGCTTGCCGACTATTTTGTGGAAAAATACAACAAGGCAAACCATAAAGGGGTGAGGCGCATTTCGACAACATCGATCGATATGCTCATGCGTTACCACTGGCCCGGTAACGTCCGCGAACTGCAAAACTGCATAGAGCGGGCTGTTATCCTGAGCGAAGACAATGTTATCCACGGCTACCACCTTCCTCCGACTCTTCAAACAGCCGAATCAAGTGGTACGCCCTATACCGGCTCACTGCAGCAGAAACTGGACTCTATAGAGCAAGAGATGATTATTGAGGCGCTCAAACGCACTCAGGGCAATATGACCAGAGCTGCTGTTCAATTGGGTCTTTCCGACAGAATTATGGGTCTCCGCATCAAAAAATTCAACATCGACTACCGCAAATTCCGCCCCTGAGAGGAGGGAGCTTTTCCTCTCAGGCCACATTTAAAATCATGGCTCTCTTTGTATGAAAGGATGGCAGTTCTCCTGGTTATTGATTTTCGGCATTTCTTTCGAAATGGGCAACTCAGTTTACGCCTATGATAACGCTTGATGCCTTGAAGATGGCACAGGCATGGTCGCCCTCTTTCAACGCCATTTTTTCTGAACTGCCATGAGTAATAACTGCGGAGATGACATTTCCACCCCCTATCTCCACATCAACTTCAGTGCTGACTGGCCCTTCGATGAGCTTGCTGATAATACCGGGCATAATATTACGCGTACTTATTTTTGCCTCGTGCAACTCCTGGCCGATAATAATTGAGCTTGCCTTGATGATGGCATAAGCGTTCAATCCCTCTTTTAGTCCCAGATTCTCAACGGAGCCATTGGTGATAATTGCGACAATACGGCTGCCACCATTGATCAGAAGAGTCACTTCAGCGTTGACCGCCCCCTTGATAATTTTCTCTACGGTACCCGAAAAAATGTTGCGTGCACTGATTTTCATAGCTATTCTTTTTAGAAATTGATAAAGATAAGTGTCGTCTCCGAGACGATCACCGAGATTCTGGAGAAACTTCCGGTGCTCTTCTTGAACAATCAGAAATTGTGCAATCACTTTTTTTCCCTCTTTGGTCAACATGGTGCCACCGCCACCTTTTCCGCCAGTTACGCGGTCAACCAGAGGTTTTTCGGAGAGGTTGTTCATCATATTGACCAGATGCCATGCTGTTTTGTAGCTGATGCCTACAGCTTTGGCTGCACTGGTGATTGAGCCAAGCTCATCAATTTTCTCCAGCAGTGCTATTCGATCACCCCCGAGAAACCTGTTCTCGGCCTTCTGAAACCAGATAGAGCCTTCAAGGCCGATCGCCTCTTTTTTGCATTTCACCCGGTTGCTCCAATTGTGGTTGTCAAAACTTTCTGCGTGAAAGATAACATGTTTTTTGCCGGATTTAAGCCCACCATATTCGCTTATACCACAAAAATTACTTCATACACATTCTTCCCTGAATTCTCTGATCTCCTCGTAGTTCCATCTTTTCCCAAACTCGTATAAATGCCTATATTCGCTTTCACGCATATTTCTCTTATTACTTGAATGCCATTTACTTCGCTGCTTCCGCTAAACAATATCTCATGAACGAAGTCACTCATAATAAAATTGTATCATTTATCTGGGGCATAGCCGACGACGTTCTCCGCGACCTCTTCAAACGAGGCAAATACCCCGACGTCATTCTCCCAATGTGTGTCATCCGCCGCATGGACGCCGTGCTTGAACCGACCAAACAAGCCGTGCTCGACATAAAAAAGCTGCTCGACGATGCAGGAATCACCGAACAGCGTGCAGCACTTTGTAATGCTTCAGGGCAGGCATTCTACAACACTTCGCAGTTTACCCTGCGCGACCTCAAATCACGCGGCAGTCAGCAACATCTCCTTGCAGATATCGAAGACTACCTCAACGGCTACTCATCAAACGTCCAGGACATTCTCGAAAACTTCAAGTTCCGCAACCAGCTCTCCACACTCTCCAAAGCCGATGCCCTCGGCACACTCATCAACAAGTTTCTCGATCCTGAAATCGACCTCACCCCCGCAGGTATCGACAACCACGCAATGGGCACCGTCTTCGAGGAACTCGTCCGTAAATTCAATGAGGATAACAACGAAGAGGCCGGTGAACACTGGACGCCCCGCGATGCCGTGCGCCTGATGGCCAACTTTGTCTTTTTGCCGATTGAGGAGAAACTCAAGTCGGGCACCTACCTGCTCTGCGACTGCACCTGCGGTACCGGCGGGATGCTCACCGTTGCCGAAGAGACCGTTTTATCCATAGCCGCAAAGTATCAGCAGGATATACAATGCCTCCTTTACGGGCAGGAAATCAACCCTGAAACTTACGCCATCTGCAAGGCCGACATGCTGCTCAAAGGGGAGGGCGAAAACGCCGACCACATCGTCGGCGGCGCAGAATGGTCAACCCTCTCGCACGATGCCTTTCCCTCCCGTGTTTTCGACTTCATGCTCTCCAATCCCCCCTACGGCAAGAGCTGGAAAAAAGATCTCGAAGCGATGGGCGGCAAAGAGGGGATGCGCGACCCCCGCTTCAGGGTGATGCACCAGGGCGAAGAGCTCTCACTCGTCACCCGCTCCAGCGACGGGCAGTTGCTCTTTTTAGCCAATCTGGCCTCCAAAATGAACCAGAGCTCCGCACTCGGCAGCCGCATCGCCGAAGTCCATAACGGCAGTTCGCTCTTTACTGGCGATGCCGGACAGGGCGAAAGCAACATCCGCCGCTGGCTCATCGAAAATGACTGGGTTGAAGCCATTGTTGCCCTCCCGCTCAACCTTTTTTACAACACAGGTATTGCCACCTACATATGGGTGCTCACCAATCGCAAACCTGCACATCGCCAAGGATATCTTCAACTTATCGACGCTACCCAGTGGTTCAAACCGCTCCGCAAAAACCTCGGCAAAAAGAACTGTGAACTCTCTCAGGAAGATATTGACCGAATCATCCACACTTTTCTTGATTTCAAAGAGACACCCGAATCAAGAATTTTTCTCAATGAGGAGTTTGGCTACTGGAAAGTAACCGTTGAGCGTCCGCTCCGGCTCCACAGCCAGCTCTCCATCAAAGCCATAGAGAGCCTGCGCTTTGCCTCTGGTGATGAAGAGATTCGCACCTCGCTCTACGAAGAGTTTGGCGATGACCTCTTCACCAGCTTTCGCATCATTGCTCCAGCGATCGAAAAACGCCTTGCCGAGTGGGGAAGCGATGAAGAGGAGAGTGACGATGAAGAGGGTGGCAGCAAAAAAGGGCTCCCCGAAAAAAAGAAAAAGAAGCTGCTCGACCCGAAGTGCTGGGAACGCGACGGCAGGCTTGTTGAATCCGCTTATGCCCTGCGTACCATACTCGGTGAACAGCTTTTCGAAGACCATAATATCTTCCGCCAAAACGTCAGCGCAGCACTTATGCAGGGAAGTATCAAGCTGCCCGCAGCCGACCTGAATAAAATACTGAAAGCAGTAAGCTGGAGGGTAGAAACCGCTTCCCCCGTCATTGCCAAAATGCACAAGCCCGGCAAGAACGAAGCTGAACCGCTCTACGGTCTTTACGATGCTGTGACCCCAACAGGAAAGCCCGTTATTGTCGAATACGAACCCGACCCCGATTTGCGCGACACTGAGCAGGTGCCACTTCTCGAAGAGGGAGGTATTGAAGCCTTCATCCGTCGCGAAGTGCTGCCCTATACCCCTGACGCATGGATAAAAGAGAGTGCCACCAAAATCGGCTACGAAGTCAGCTTCACCCGCCACTTCTACAAACCCCAGCCGCTCCGCACACTTGAAGAGATCACGGCTGACATCTTTGCTGTTGAGCAGGAGGCCGAAGGGCTGCTCGACGGCCTGCTGAAGGGAGGGGGGCGATGAATAAGAAGATCGGACACTCAAGGCAGGAGCCGCAACTCCCCGCAACCGTAGCGGACAACGAGGCAGCCCTTCTGTCGGATCTGCGCAACCTTATCCAATCCGCCCGCCAGCGGATTGCCACAGCTCTCTATTCTACCCAGACCATGCTCTCCTGGCATCTGGGGCAGCGAATGCTCAAGGAAAACCTCCATGGTGCTCGTGCGGCCTATGGCAAGCAGATTCTCGTAACCGTGTCACGAGAATTAACAGCCGAATATGGGCGCGGCTTCAGTTATGCCGAACTCGCCCGCATGGTACAGTTCGTCCAGCTCTTTCCGGAAGAGTCAATTGTCGTGACGCTGTCACAACAATTGAGCTGGTCCCACTTCCATGCCCTCCTACCCATCAAAGATTCCCTCGCCCGCGACTTCTACGCCGAAATGTGCCGAATCGAACGCTGGGATGTTCGCACCCTGCGCCGGAAGATTGGCGGTCTCCTGTACGAACGAACAGCCCTGTCGAAAAAGCCCGCAGCCGTCGTGGCCGCAGAAATTGGGAAGCTGCGCGAAGGTCAGTTGAC
>CAIWUU010000175.1 GCA_903915955.1 uncultured Chlorobiaceae bacterium
GCGCTGCCGTTCAAGTGATGCAATGATTTCCGCATCAGCAGGACGATTGGAGGAGCCGACACGAATGTAGGTGCCAGCCACTTTGCCTTTTGATTTGAGGTAATAGGGCAGATTGCTGCCCCGATAAATCTGGACTTTGATGAATCGCCTGCCCTCTATGCCGTGGAAAGAGATTTCAGGGATAATGACCGGATAACAGTGGGCGTGAATGAGATTGATTATTTGCTCTTCAAGGGCCATGACCTCATCTTCTGCAATGCCGGTGATCTCTCTCGGCTCATTTTTTATCCCGATAAACAGCTCTCCGCCTGCATCGTTGGCATAGGCCACAATGGTTTTGGCAAGGTCGGAAGCCGTTGGCAGTGACTCTTTAAACTCGATTCTGCGACCTTCCGGTTGATGGATGAGTTCTGTAATCTTCATGATGCTTCAGTAGTATCCGCTAAACGTAGAAATACGCATAATTTATCATTGCGACAACAATGCATCTCCACCCATCTACGGTGCCTTGCAGCTTTCACCACAGCCACAGCAACAACCCAGCTTGCCAGTGCGTGCTTTTTCGAACGACTCTTTTCCTTCACTCCAGGCAAACCAGGCAATACCAAGCGATCCTGCGGCATCAACCAAAGGGATATGAAACAGTTCATACAGAACACTGCCTGTAAGCAGCACAACCGAAAGGAAGAGACAGGTTTTTGTGCAATTCGCGTCGGCAATAATGGCTTCAGAATGGAGAGCTTTTCCAACCCTCATTTTGGCGCTCATCAGCCACCACATGGTGGCGATCGAAACCAGAGAGACTATAATTCCAGGAACCGTTGTCACCGGGCGGCTTCCCTGCCAGATATTGAGCAATGCACCAATAACCATACCAGCAACAAGAAGATAAAACGCCCAGCCGGTAATCCGCAAGGCCTGCCGCTCAAATTGGTCGCGAGATGCAACAGCACTTTTACGCATTCGCAGCACCGCATGAACAATTCCTGCGCCGGAAATCACCTCTACAAGACTGTCTACACCGAATCCAAGCAGTGCAAGCGTATCATCGTTGAATCCGAACCAGATACTTACGGCACCCTCAATGATATTGTAACCGATGGTCACGAGACCAAGGACAAGTGCTACACTCAGGAGTGATGAGGTCGATTGTATTTTCATAGCTGGCAATCAGTTTAAAAAACATCCTGACTTCTGGCTCACCCATACCGTTGGTTGGCCATCCGCCGTACACCTGAAAAGATCAGTGACAGCACCATAAACAGAAGGCCCCAAAGCAATGAGATGACTGCTCCAGCGCAAGCTGCCCAAATATTGGCAGTCAAAAACATAATGAAAACTGCTGAGAACCAGAGGACAATGATCAGCAACAGGGAAAACATCCTGAATGATTTGAGCAATGAGGGAAGAGTAGCGACCGCCATCGCCACAGCAAGCGTTATCCACCAGGTGGTATTAGAAAAAAAGAACCACACGGGGACAGGTAAAAAATTATCGGCCATCATCTCACCTCTGAAGAGCAACAGGTGCCGACAGCGCTCCAGTCGGGCAGCTTTCAGTCATGACCACAATATCAACTTTGCCGTCGCTCTCTTCAATCATGCGCACACAAATCCCGCAGTCAACACACTTTTCCCGCTCCATACTGATATCGGCATTTTCGGCTTTGTAAAAGCCGGGATGTTCATGCTTTTGCACTGCCTGAACAGGCAGATAACGGGAGGCAAGCTCCCGCAGACGGCAGTCGTTGATGGCATTGCATTTGCATTGGAGGCATCGGACAGCCTCCTCGCGGGCCAGAGCTTCCGTATAACCTGTTACCACTTCGCTGAAGCTTCTCGTTCGCTCTGATGGCGGCAGCTCTGGCACAGCGACTCTTGGCGCAGCTTGTTTTCGCTGATAGAAGGCCTGGGGCGCCTCGTCTCTTGAGCCATAGGATGAATTAAAAGGAACTTTCGGAGCAGCAACCTTCTCGCCATGTAAAAAGAGATTGATGGCGTAAGCCGCCCGTTTCCCCTGCTCAACCGCACGAATGGCGGTATCGGTACCGGTAACACAATCGCCTCCAGCAAAAAGCCATACCGATTCTGATTGCAGGGTGACTGGATTGACCAGCAGTTCGCCGTACTTTCCGGTGCCTGTGCCCGCAGCATGAGCCACAGAGCGGTCAATCTGCTGGCCGATAGCCGAGATAATGGTGTTGGCAGTTATGGTGAACTCCGACCCTTCGAGCGGCACCGGCGTTCTCCGTCCTGATGCATCGACCGCTCCCGGCTGCATGGTTATTGCGGTTATTTCGAGTGCGCCATTCACGCTCCTGATTGCAGTTGGCGCTGCCCATTCGATAAGGGCGATGCCTTCTGCCAGAGCTTCCTGAATTTCGGAAGCGTTGGCGGGCATCTCTTTTCTGGAACGGCGATAGAGAATGGTGACGGTTGAAGCACCAAGGCGAATCGCTGTTCGTGCGGCATCAATGGCGGTGTTGCCGCCGCCAGTTACCACAACCTGATTGCCGGGATGAGAGTGATCACCTGACGCAGCTTTGCGAAGAAACTCAATGCCGCTGATCACACCGGATTCATCTTCGCCCGGAATATTCATGGTCGCAGCTTTTTGTGCACCGATCGCCAGAAAAACGGCATCAGAGGTGCGCTGAAGTGCTTCAAGGGTGACATCCTTACCGAACGTGGTATTGAACTGAAACTTAAGCCCCAGAGAAATCAGTGTTGCAATGTCGCTCTCGATAACCGATTCGGGTAGTCTGAAGCGGGGAATACCGTAACGCATCATCCCGCCAGCCTGCGCACTGGCTTCAACTATGGTCACCTCATGCCCGTTACAAAGCAGGAACCAGGCTGCGGTGAGACCTGCTGGACCAGACCCGACAATGGCCACCTTTTTTCCCGTTTTTTGCGAGATTTCAGGAACGAACCGTTGATCTTGTTCGCTCTCCTTGTCAGCCGCATAACGCTTCAAGGCACAGATAGATACTGCTTGGTCAACGCCATGCCGACGGCATTCATCTTCACAGGGAGCCGGACAAACTCTGCCAAGAATACCGGGAAGAGGAATGGTCTGCTTGATAAGCTCTATGGCACGTTCATCGTTATGCGTGGCAATTGCCGCAACAAAACCGGGAATATCACAACCTGCCGGACAGGCTATTTCACAGGGGCCCATGCAATCGCCGCTATGCTCCTCGATGATTCGCTCAAAAGTTTGACGCCTCATGGCGTTGAGCGTCTCATTCTCGGTTTCGATGACCATACCCTCTGATACCGGTGTATCACATGCCGGAACAAAGCGATTTTTTCCCTTGATCTCGACAATGCACATCCAACACGAACCTGTCTCTTTAAGAGAGTTGTGAAAGCAGAGAGTGGGAATAACAATGCCCGCATCAGTTGCAGCCTCAAGAATCGATGTTCCGGGCGCCGCAGTCACAGCCTGCTGGTTGATGGTAAGTGAGTGTTGATTCATTCGCCGTGTTATTATTGGTGTGTTTGTGCGAAGTTGTTCTCAAGATGCAGGGCAACTTTTTCAAGATGCCACATGGGCGTGGAGGTAGCACCACAAACTCCGACATTGTCAATCGGCTTGCCATCACTCCCGTCCAGCCAGCTCTCCTCAATATCTTCGATATCTTCAATAAAGAAGCTGCGAGGATTTGCAGCTTTGCAGATATGGTAGAGCACTTGGCCATTGGAGCTCTTTTTCCCTGCCACAAAAATAATGACGTCATTAGCGAGCGAAAAATCGCGCAGCTTCTGGTTCCTGCTTGATACCTGACGGCAAATAGTATCCTTGAAAACATACGCAGGCATAGCACGAACTCCAGTCATATCTGCGGTAATATCAATATCGCGAATTGCCATCCACGGCAGAATTTCGACGGAAAGCGCGCGAGCAACATGTGCTTCAAGATTTGCCTTCAGCTCGTAAAATCCCGGCACATCCATCGTGGTCTGGGAGATAAATGCCGTTTTTTTTGCAGGATCAAGGCCCTTCAACTCTTCAGGATCGCTTAGGTCAGCATGTTTGATGATAACCGCACTATTGTTGCATTGGCCATTGATACCAACAACTTCCGGATGGATACGTTTGCCGTAAATGATAATCTGGTAACCCATCTCAAAGAGCACTCTTGTTGTGCGCTGCAATTTCGAGACGACAGGGCAAGTGGTATCGGTGACGGACAAATTGTTCTCTTTCGCAATTCGGTAGGTTGCGGGCGGCTCACCATGTGCCCTGATGAGTACATCGGCATGATGCAGCTTTTGGAAACCTGCTTCATCCACCGTAACAAGTCCAAGCTCTTCGAGTCGATGTACCTCAACCTCATTATGGACAACATCACCAAACGAGTATAATCCTCCCAGCTCCTGAAGCTTTTCTTCAGCAACATTGATGGTTCCCTGCACGCCAATACAGAAGCCCGATGAAGTTCTGTCGAGATTTACTTTCATACTCTACACGTTAACGTTATACCTCTACCAAATCCACATCGGGTTGTTCGGAGCCCATGAAAAGCTGGTAGAGCATACTGAATTTTTGAGGAAGATCACTGACCAAAAGATGCGGAACCGATGCTTTCTGCGAGCGACTGAGCTGGCCGGAATCATGCAAAAGCTCTCTGGTTTTGAGGGCAACCGCTTCAGCCGAATCAATGATACGAATCCCGCTGCCAATGGTCTCTTCAATCACCTGGCGAAGAATCGGGTAGTGTGTGCAACCGAGCACCAGTGTATCAATTCCCTGCTCCCTGATCTCTCTCAGATAATGTTCAGCAACAAGTTTTGTTGCAGCATGGTTGATAAACCCCTCCTCAGCCAGCGGCACAAAAAGAGGACATGCCTGAGAAATAACCTCTATGTCAGGATCAAGCGCATTGATGGCGCAGGCGTAAGCATTCGAACTGACTGTCGCCTGTGTGCCGATAACGCCTATACGGTTGTTTTTTGTCACCTGAACGGCAAAAGTTGCACCAGCCTTGAGCACCCCGATAACGGGAATATTACCACACGATTTTTCAACAACATCAAGGGCAAGCGCTGAAACAGTATTGCAGGCAACAATGATCATCTTGGGCTGATAGCGCATGAGAATAGCGGTATCGTCAGCGGCATACTTCCTGATCGTTATCTGTGACTTCGGTCCATAAGGCACCCGCGCTGTATCACCGAAGTAGACAATTTGCTCACAGGGCAGAGCTGACTGTATCGCCTTGACAACAGTCAGTCCACCAATACCTGAGTCAAAAATACCAATTGGGCTCTTGTTCAATTCACAACTGACAACTGACAACTGACAACTGACAACTGACAGGCCACAACTATTCGCTGTCTATTATCCCCTTGCCGATTGTCTCATTAGCGAAAACTATACATTAAAGCGGAAAACTATCACATCTCCGTCTTTTACAATATACTCTTTTCCTTCTGAACGGAGCTTTCCGGCAACCTTGACCTTCTGCTCTGAACCAAGCTCAATCAAATCCCTGTAGAACATCACCTCTGCACGGATAAAACCTTTTTCAAAATCAGAGTGAATGGCACCCGCCGCTTCCGGCGCGGCTGCACCCTTGCGGATAGTCCAGGCGTGAACCTCTTTTTCTCCGGCAGTAAAATAGGTTTGGAGCCCAAGCAGGTCGTAGGCCGTTTTGAGCAACCGATCGAGACCTGAGGTATGCAGTCCGAGACTTTCAAGAAACTCAGGACGCTCCTCTTCAGGCAGTTCGGCAATCTCCGCCTCTGTCTTTGCGCTGATGATGATCATTTTTGCACCGGAAGCCGCTGCTATTTCCGCGACTTTTGCCGTGTAACTGTTTCCGTCAGGAAGATCGTTCTCCGCAACATTGGCAGCAAAAAGGATTGGTTTGGAAGAAAGCAGGAAAAACTGTTTGGCAATAAGCTGTTCTTCAGGAGTTGTAATGATTTTTCGTACGGGAATCCCTTCGCCGAGACCTGTGATGATTTTCTCTGCCACGTCAAGCTGGAGCAACAGCTCTTTTTCCTTTCTTGCATTTTTTCTGAGTCTCTCGATACGGCGCTCCATGCTGTCAAGGTCTGCCAGCATCAGTTCAGTCTCAATAGTAACGATATCGTCTGCGGGATCAATTCTTCCCTCGACATGAATAATATTGTCGTCATCAAAACATCGAACAACATGAACAATGGCATCAACCTCCCGGATGTGTGAGAGGAACTGATTGCCAAGTCCTTCGCCCTTGCTTGCCCCTTTGACCAGTCCGGCGATATCAACAATTTCAAGGGTTGCCGGTACCAGAGTCGGTGTTTTTACTACATCAGCAATCTGTTGCATACGCTCGTCTGGCACAAGAACCGTGCCGACGTTTGGCTCAATGGTGCAGAAAGGGTAATTGGCTGCTTCAGCCTGTTTTGCCGTAATGGCATTAAAAAGTGTAGACTTTCCAACATTTGGGAGTCCGACAATGCCGCAGCGAAGTGACATAAATTAAAGGGTTTTTTGCATGAATGGCTTCTAAAAAATAAGGGTTTTAACATGTAACCAATATGTTTGGAAAAAGCAAATATTTTTTATAAAATAGCAGGCTAATTTAAAATGCTCCAGTAACAGAGGAAATTGGGATAAAGCGTATCATTATTGCAATTGATGGGCCAGCTGCATCAGGAAAAAGCACAACAGCACGGAGAGTAGCGCAGCGCCTCGGGTGCACCTATATTGACACCGGCGCCATGTACCGGTCGGTGACCCTCAAATCCCTGCGGGAAGGAGTTCTGGATAATCTGAGACACTCACCCGAGCGTGTTTCTGATTTACTCCAGGATATCAGCATTCATTTTGATGGCGACCATGTTTGGCTTGATGGCAATGATGTTACCACTGATATCAGGGATAACCGGGTAAGTCGTGAGGTCAGTTTTGTCAGTTCACTCAAGCCGGTTCGTGACAAGCTTGTGGAGATGCAGCAGGAGCTTGGACGACAGGGTTCCGTGGTAATGGATGGAAGAGATATCGGCACTGTAGTCTTTCCTGATGCTGAACTGAAAATATTTTTGGTAGCCGATGCCCGCGAAAGGGCAAAACGCAGATATGCAGAACTTGCTGCAAAATCTCCGTCTGGCAGCGATCTTCCAGATCTTGATCTGCTTGAAGAAGAGATAAAAAGAAGAGATCGTGATGATGAAGAGCGGGAACATGCGCCATTGAAAAAACATCCCGAAGCTTACGAAATTGATACATCGGATTTGACCATAGAGCGCCAGGTGGAGATTGTGTATAATCTGGCTATGGATATCCTGGAGCGTGGTCGGTAAGTTGAATACGGCACTCGGGTACAATAGATTTTTTTATTAACCATAAAACCGCTGGCCGATATCTCTCGCGGCAGGCAGGCTAACTACAAGAGAGGAAGGAAAAAAATTAATGGCAGAAGCATTTACACAGGCAACCGAAAAAAAGGTCAAAGAAAGACCAGCAAGAAAAAAACTCAAATTTTTTGCACACTACGAGCCCGCTGAACTGGCGTTGATGGAGCAGCTCTACTCGAGCACCCTCAACGAAATTACCGAAGATGAGATTATCAAGGGCCGAATTGTCTCGATATCCAACAAGGATGTTACCATCGATGTCGGATTCAAATCAGAGGGTATTGTCTCTCTGCTTGAATTCAGGGCAGAAGATGAGGTCAAGGTTGGTGACGATGTTGAGGTCTATCTTGAGAACATCGAAGACAAGATGGGTCAGCTCATTCTTTCAAAGAAAAAAGCCGACGTTCTGAGAATCTGGGACAGAATCTATGATTCAATTGAAAACGATACCATCATCAATGGCAAGATTATCAATCGTGTTAAGGGTGGAATGACAGTCTCTCTTTCCGGCGTCGAGGCCTTCCTTCCCGGTTCGCAGATTGATGTCAAACCGGTTCGTGATTTCGACGCTCTTGTCGGTCAGACCATGGACTTCAGGGTTGTCAAAATTAATCCGGTAACCCAGAATATTGTTGTCAGTCATAAAATTATCCTCGAAGAGGCTTACGCTGCCCGTCGTGAAGAGATGCTTGCCAATATCAAGGTTGGCATGGTTCTTGAAGGTACAGTCAAGAATATTACCGACTTCGGTATCTTTGTCGATCTTGGCGGTCTTGATGGCCTCGTGCACATCACCGACATCACCTGGGGCAGAATCAACCATCCTTCAGAGGTTGTTGATCTTGACCAGCCTATCAAGGTTGTGGTTGTTGGCTTCGACGAGAACACCAAGAGAGTCTCGCTTGGTATGAAGCAGCTTGAGTCTCACCCTTGGGAAAATATTGAGATCAAGTATCCTGTTGGCTCTAAAGCTCAGGGCCGCGTTGTCTCCATTACCGATTACGGCGCTTTTGTCGAAATCGAGAAGGGCATCGAGGGTCTTGTCCACATCTCTGAAATGAGCTGGACACAGCACATCAAGCATCCGGGTCAGTTTGTCACCCTTGGTCAGGAAGTAGAGTGTGTGATCCTCAATATCGACAAGGATCATACCAAGCTCTCCCTCTCCATGAAGCGTGTGAACGAGGATCCATGGATTGCTCTTTCTGAAAAATATATTGAGAACTCCTTGCACAGTGGAACCGTCAGCAACATCACCGATTTTGGTGTCTTTGTTGAGCTTGAACCCGGTGTTGATGGTCTGGTTCATATTTCAGATCTCTCCTGGACCAAGAAAATCCGCCACCCAAGTGAACTGGTCAAAAAGAACCAGGAGCTTGAAGTAAAGGTTCTTAAATTTGACGTGCATGCCCGCCGTATTGCGCTTGGTCACAAACAGATCAATCAGGACCCCTGGGACGAGTTCGAGCAGAAGTACGCTGTAGGAGCAGAGACTCCCGGACAGATATCACAGATCATTGAAAAAGGCGTTATTGTGATTCTGCCTGGCGATGTGGATGGTTTTGTACCGGTATCACACCTGCTTCAGGGCGGCGTGAAGGATATACACTCCTCGTTCAAGATTGGTGATGAACTCCCTCTTCGTGTCATTGAGTTCGACAAGGAGAACAAGCGAATCATTCTTTCTGCTCTTGAATATTTCAAGGACAAGAACAAGGAGGAGATTGAGGCTTACCTTATAGCTCATCCAAATGAGAAAAAGGAGATTGAGGCGGCTACTGCTGAACTTGAACCTCCAGTCAAGTCTTCTGACAAAAAAAGTGGCGAACAGAAGGCCTGAGTCTGTTGACTCTCACTCTGTTTTACTCTCTATAAAAAAGCCTTCTCTGTTTCAGGGAAGGCTTTTTTTATTTCCGTTAGTATCCGTAACTCTTCAGGAGATTGTTTTTCTTTCGCCAGTCGGGTCGGACTTTTATAAAAAGTTCAAGAAATACCGGCCTGCCGAGCATCTCCTCAATATCTTTTCTTGCCGTCTGTCCCAGTTTTTTCAAAGCCGCCCCCTTGTGCCCAATTATGATCTGTTTCTGCGTGTCACGCTCAACAATAACCGAACAGCGGATAAGATCCTTCCGTGTCGGGTCATTTTCGTGCTGCTCCCTGAACTCGTCTATGACAACTTCGGTAGAATAGGGCACCTCACGCCCGTAGAGCAGAAAAATCTTTTCACGGATAATTTCACTGACAAAAAATCGTTCGGGAGCGGTACTGAGCGTATCTTCAGGATAGAGTGGATAGTTAAGCGGAAGGAATGGCTGTATCGCTTCGACGAGCTGCGCAATATTGTTGCCTTTCAATGCCGAAACCGAGAGGAGTGAAGCGGGATTCCAGGTACTCCTGACAAACTCTTCTGCCAGTCGCTGACGCTCTTCACTGACAAGGTCACATTTATTGAGTACTGCAATAATTGGTTTTCCGACCGGTTTCAGCCAGACACTAAAAAGCTCTTCAGCAAACTCTCGATCAACAAAATCTTTTTTGCCTGAATAGGGCAAAAGAGCAAGAACAACATCAGCATCTTTAAGGGTGTCGCGAATAACACCAAGCATCGATTCATGGAGCTTCTGCTGCGGCTTCATGATGCCTGGCGTATCGAGAAAAATAATTTGACAGTTTTCGTTGTGGTATATTCCTGTAATTTTTTTTCTCGTGGTTTGCGGTTTTGGTGTAACAATAGAGAGCTTGAAATCAAGAAGCTCATTCAGCAGGGTTGACTTGCCTGCATTGGGTGGGCCGACAATAATTGCGAAACCGCATGAAAATGGAGTGGATGCCATAAAAGAATTTTATGAAAGGTTCAACCTGTTTACAGAATACAATACTAAATTGCGATATCTTATGATACGGAAAAAAGGGTTACTCAAACACTGGAATGGAAAAACAAAACAAACTTGATCAGTGGCTTCTGGCATCTGTGGCTGGACTCATTGTAATGGGGCTCATGTCCATTTACAGCGCGACCAATGGCACGGGTGACACATCTCTCTTCTATCGACAATTGGCATGGGCTTTTTTTGGTATTATGGCCTTGGCATTTGTCTATTATAATGATGGACACATCGTCAGAGATAACGCCTATATTTTTTACGCTATAGGGCTCGTTCTGCTTGTGGCCGTCCTGATTTTCGGAAGAAAAATTGCGGGACAGACCAGTTGGATGAGAATCGGATTTTTCAGTTTTCAGCCATCTGAAGTGGTCAAAATGGCGACAATTCTCGCTCTGGCAAGATATCTTTCTGATGATAATACCGATATCCAGTCAATCCCGCATCTCTTTATTGCCCTTGCAATAGCTTTTATTCCCATGATGCTTATCATGCTGCAACCAGATATGGGCACAATGCTTACCATTCTGCCATTCGTTGCCACCATGCTTATTATGGCGGGTTTCGATATCTATATTCTTATGCTGATGACTTTTCCTTTCATCCTCATGATCGCAGGATTTTTCAATATTTATTTAGTTGTTACTCTCGCCGTCATTCTAGGAATAGTACTCTTCTACAGGCACAAGAAATTCCAACTCCATCAGCTATTCTTTATTGGTCCGGGTCTTGCCGCAGGTTTGTTCATGAATCGGTTTTCAAACGAAATACTTAAGCCGCATCAAATAAAAAGGATTCAAACCTTTATCGACCCTATGTCTGATCCACAAGGAGCAGGATACAATGCTCTTCAAGCTAAAATCGCAATAAGTTCCGGGGGACTTTGGGGAAAAGGGTTTCTTGCTGGAACACAGACACAACTACGTTTTATACCAGCCCAGTGGACCGATTTTATTTTTTGTGTTATCGCTGAGGAGCTTGGTTTTATTGGCGCATCACTCATGATAGCGCTCTATCTTATAATGATTCTCCGATTGATTGGAATAATTTTTTCAATCACAAACAAGTTTGTTCAACTGACATTGGGTGGATTTGTATCTCTTATGTTTGTTCATGTCGTCATCAATGTTGGTATGACCATTGGTCTTATTCCTGTTATCGGAGTTCCACTCCCATTTGTCTCTTACGGCGGTTCCTCACTGTTGGGAAACATGATTATGATTGGTCTGGCGCTTAATTTCTTCAGAAACAAAAGAAATCTTGGATATCATAGCAGTGTAGTCATAAGAAAAAAAAGCGCATTGTAATGCGCTTTTTTCTTTGTTCTCTTGCCATCGAAATGAAGAATATTATTTTATTCTGTACACATAGCGCTTGCCATCTTTGCCGGAAGGAATACGCTCAATCTCAGAATCACCAACACCATATTTGTTAAACCAGACACTGACAGTTGTTCCTTTGGTATCCAGGGCTTCAGCAATTTCACGAGGTTTGAAGTTTCTGTCAGCATTTGTGCGGAGCAACTCCTTAATAGCTACGCCAAGCTGACCGCGACTGAACTTCTGAATGGTTGACGGGGCGGGCGATGCAGAAGTGCCCTCAAGCTTTGCAAGGTTTGTTTCAAGCTTTTTTATAACGGTAGCAAACTCATCTTCCAATGGCCTGATTTTCTCCATATACTCTGTCTGAATCTGGCTAATTTCCGCCTGAAGCCTTCTTTTTTCTTCAACCAGTGATTGAAAAGAATCAATCCTTTGAATAAAAATATCGTATTTATCGGGCGAGATGGCATCTCTTTTTATAAAGTTCATAGCATTCCTTTTCATGGTTAAAGAGTATGTAGCGTTATCAATACACAATCCAAATATATAATAATATCTTTGCCTCTGCAAAATGATATTATTTAACCCCTTCTGATATATTTTTTAGCATTCATAATATATCACCAGTGTTTTTAAAGTATAGTGCGGGCGAAAAAAAATAAAGATATGAAAAATATTCAATCAAAAAGCGTTGCTGCAGTTACTCTTGGATGTAAACTGAACGTCGCAGAAACATCTGCCATACTTGATAGTTTAAGCAAAAAGGGTTGGCGAATTTCAACAACAGAAGAAAAAGCTGATCTGATCATTATTCATACTTGCGCCGTCACACATAAGGCGGAACAGAAGTGCCGGCAAAAAATAAGGGCTCTGATAAGAAAAAAACCTGATACGCGGATAGCGGTCATTGGATGTTATGCTCAATTGCATCCAGACTCACTTTCCTCAATAGATGGAATAGACCTTATCCTTGGCAGCAATGATAAGTTTGAGATCGAATTGTACAGTAATGTATTAGAAAAAACAATACCTAAAGCTTTTGTCAAGGTAACTCCAGCCCACACCATTGAAGCAGTCTATCCTGGATATTCGTTACCTGCTCCTGCAAGTAAAGAGAGAACACGTGCATTTCTGAAAATACAGGATGGCTGTGATTATGGTTGTTCCTACTGTACAATTCCGCTTGTCAGAGGTAAATCACGATCAATACCGGCCGAGGAAATTGTTGAACGCGCCTCTCTTCTGGCTTCATCAGGATATCGCGAAATCGTGCTGACCGGTGTCAATACTGGAGATTATCACTCTGGCGACATGACGTTGTGCGACCTTTTGCGTCAACTTGAAAAGGTCGATATCAGCCGGATCCGTATCAGCTCTATTGAACCCGATATTGTCGATCATGAGCTGATTTCGCTTGTTGCTGCCTCCAGGAAAATTGTGCCCCATTTTCACATTCCTCTTCAAAGCGGATCAAACACCATTCTCAGAGCCATGCGGCGACGTTACGACACTGCACTCTATCGCAATAAGGTGCAGCAGGCTGTAGAGCGCATTGCCGAGTGTGCTATTGGGGCTGATGTGATGGTTGGGTTCCCGGGTGAAACTGAGGATGATTTTCTCCAGATGTACCGTTTCATTGAAGAGCTTCCACTTGCATATCTTCATGTATTCAGTTGTTCCATTCGACCCGGAACCACTCTTGCCGAACAAACTGATAACCGGGAGCGGAGCCCTGTCGCTTCAAAAGAGACCACACGTCGCTACCTGGAGCTGGTGGAGCTTGGCCACAAGAAGGAGGCAACATTCAAGGCTCGCTTCATCGGGAAAGAGTGCACAGTTCTCTTCGAAAACTCCAGGTCACTGCCAAAGGGGGTACAACAGTGCAGCGGCTACACCCGGAACTATCTCAGGGTGTTGGTTGAGAGTTCTGATCGCCCTCTTGTACAATCTTTGAGAGGAAATGAATTACCTGTTTTAATAGACTCTCTGGATGACGATTTGAATTTAAAAGGGAGAGTACTATCTTGATTTTTCGTTTTCTCGTCTCTTGGAACGTTTAACTAAATCTGTGCCATCCATGCCTATTAAATCTCGCATCCGCTCGATTCCCGACTATCCGAAAAAAGGGATTCTTTTTCGTGATATTACAACACTCATAAAGGATCCTGTCGGGTTCAGGCTTGTTATCGATAATCTGACACAGCATTACCTGCAGGAGGAGATGGATTTTGATGTCATTGTTGGCATCGAAGCAAGAGGATTTATTATCGGGGGCGCATTGGCCTACACGCTTGGCAAAGGGTTCGTGCCTGTCAGAAAACCAGGCAAACTGCCTGCTGACGTTGTATCACAGGAGTACCAGCTTGAGTATGGAACTGACAAAATAGAGATCCATGTTGATGCTCTCTCAGCAGGACAGAAGGTCCTTCTCGTCGACGATTTGCTTGCCACGGGAGGCACCGCTCTTGCCGCAGCAGCTCTGGTGGAAAAGGTGGGCGGTATTGTCTCCGAGATGGCTTTTATCGTCAATCTGCCTGATATCGGAGGTGAGAGACGAATCCTTGAGAAAGGATACCGTATCTACTCCCTTACTGAGTTTGAGGGCGACTAACTCATCAGCACGAACACCACCTTCCCCGCTTTGGGTATATGAAACGGCAGCAGCAACCGCCGTTTCATATTATAATGTACACTATCCACTCTCTTTTAATCACCAAGGGTTTTCAGACTTTCACTCACCGCACACTTGAACTCCTTTGAAATTTTGAAAGTGGGAACATTTTTGGGCTCTACCGTTACTTTTTCTCCTGTTCTCGGATTACGAGCCTGCCGAAAATTTTTATGCCGGATATTGAATGAGCCAAACCCCCTGATTTCAATTCGCTTTCCAGCTTTGAGAGAATCAATGATGCTTTCAAACAGGCCGTCCACCACGGACTCCGTTTCGTTTTTCGTCAGGCCTGTCTTGTGGGCAATAACATTGACCAGATCAGCTTTTGTGGTTGTGTTTCCCATGGTGATATATGGCTTAGGTTATGATTATCTCTTTTATCTCCATCGCATTGAGTGACTCCTTCTCAATAAGGGCTATGGCGAGCTTTTGCAAGGCATCGCTCTTCTCGGTGAGAATCGTTCTGGCATTTTCCATGCACTCCATGATGATAGTACGAACCTCGATATCAATCTGAAGCGCTGTCTCTTCACTGTACTCACGAATATGCGAGTAGTCCTTTCCAAGAAAAACCTCCTTGTGACTGTCGCCATAGTTGATTGGACCAAGCTTGTCGCTCATTCCCCACTGACGCACCATTCTGCGGGCGATATCGGTAGCCTTCTCAATATCGTTGGCCGCTCCCGTGCTCACCTCATTGAATGTCAGCTCTTCAGCAACTCTTCCGCCAAGCGCATAAGTAATCATCGCAAGCAGATACTCCCTGTTGTGAGTATAGCGATCTTCAAGAGGCAGGTATGCTGTAAGTCCGAGACTTCTGCCCCGTGGTATAATCGTCACTTTGTGTATAGGATCTGAACCTTTCGTAAACATTGAAACAAGCACATGACCAGCTTCATGATAGGCTGTAAGCTTTTTCTGCTCATCCGAGATAAACATACTCTTTCTTTCCGTTCCCATCAATATCTTGTCGCGAGCCTGCTCAAAATTCTCTGCTGTCAGACGCTCCTGATTATTACGGGAAGCTAACAGGGCTGCTTCGTTGACAAGATTTGCCAAATCTGCTCCTGAAAATCCTGGTGAACTTTTTGCGATGACGTTAATATCGACACTCTCATCAAGCGGTGTATTTTTTGTATGGATATTCAAAATTGCCTCACGCCCACGAATATCAGGCTTGTCGATGGTGATCTGACGGTCAAATCTTCCAGGACGAAGCAAGGCTGTATCAAGCACATCAGGCCTGTTTGTTGCAGCAATAAGGATCACATTTTCATTCGTCGTAAAACCATCCATCTCAACAAGAAGCTGATTCAGCGTCTGCTCGCGCTCATCATGTCCACCACCAAGCCCTGCTCCCCGGCTGCGCCCAACAGCATCAATTTCATCGATAAAGACAATACACGGAGAATTTTTCTTGGCCTGCTCAAACAGATCCCTCACTCTTGCAGCTCCAACCCCGACAAACATCTCAACAAAATCGGCTCCGGAGATTGAAAAAAATGGTACTTTGGCCTCGCCGGCAATCGCTTTGGCCAACAGTGTTTTACCGGTGCCTGGAGGCCCGAGTAACAACACACCTTTCGGGATTTTTCCTCCAACTTTCTGGAATTTCTCAGGATTGGTGAGAAACTCAACGGTCTCCTGCAGCTCCTCAATTGCCTCATCCACACCAGCGACATCCTTAAAGGTAACCTTCACATCAAATTCACTGACAAGCTTGGCACGGCTTTTACTGAAACTAAAAATATTTTTGGCCTGAGCGCCACCATTTTGCCCGTTCATCTTTCTCATCAGGAAAAAGTATATAAGGCCAAAGATAAGCCACGGTGCAAAGAGGACAAAAAATGTGCTCAAAGGAGTGGTGCCCTCCTCAACCTTGATCCGGATTCCCTTGTCAGCAAGCAGATCTGCCTGTTCAAGAGGAAATGATGGAATCCTCACAGAAAAGCGATTAGACTGAAGTGTTGCGCCGTTGGCAAGCTGCAGTTGGATTGGTGCGCCAAGCTTTCCGCTCAAGATTGCCGATTTATCTTCAAAGGTCTTCACGGTAATTTCAGTAACAAGCGAACGTGAAAGAACAGATTTATACTCGTTATAGGTTATTTCAGAAGAATCACCTGATGCAAAATAACGTTGAACAGCAAACAGCATTAACAACCCAAACATCATGACGAAGATGATGCGAGGAAACTTTCCTTGAGGGCTATCCCCTTTTCCCTGAAACCATCCCGGGTTACGATCATCGTCACCGACTGGCTGGAATTTATTGCGTAAAGCCTCTCTTCCTGATCTCTTTACTGGATTTTTAGACATAAATAAACGGCAAGTGATAGTATAAAATGTAACTTACTACATTAAAAGTAATTAAAAGAAACAAAAAGTTTGAACGACAATCACAAATAAAAAGTTTATTAATCTTTCCTTCTGCCGAAAAGTTTGTCACATTGATCCGGAATTTCAAGAGTTTCGGCTTAATCTGTTATCTTGTGACTAAGTGCAGCAAGTTTTTCTTAAATTCACTGCTTCTCGAAATGGATTTTACTGTCAACAATTAACCGCACAACGCTCATTATGGTTGGTCAAAGGGTTAGAACCAGGTTTGCACCTTCTCCCACAGGATACCTGCATGTAGGCGGACTGAGAACCGCTCTGTATAATTATCTGTTTGCAAAGAAATTGCATGGAGAGTTCATTATCAGAATTGAAGATACCGATCAAAGCAGAAAGGTAGAGGATGCACAGAAAAATCTTATCAAGACCCTTGAGTGGGCTGGAATTGTTGCCGATGAAAGTCCTGAAAAGGGCGGAAATTATGGTCCTTATGTCCAGTCAGAAAGGCTGGATATCTATGACAAATATTGCAAGCAACTCCTGAGTGATCAACATGCGTACTACTGCTTTTCAACGCATGAAGAGCTTGAGGAGAACCGTCAGCTTCAGATAAAACAGGGACTCCAGCCAAAATACAACAGGAAATGGCTACCTGAAGAGATGGGAGGCACCATACCTGCAGGTCTCATCAAGAAAAAACTTGATGAGGGCGAGCCTTACGTTATCCGCATGAAGGTACCTGATTATGTTTCTGTCTGGTTTGAAGACATCATCAGAGGCCCCGTCGAATTTGACTCTGCCACAATTGATGACCAGGTGCTGATGAAATCTGACGGGTTTCCTACCTACCATTTTGCCAGCGTCATCGACGACCATTTTATGGAGTTTACCCATATTATAAGAGGAGAAGAGTGGCTCTCCTCCATGCCAAAACATTTACTCCTTTACGAATTTTTTGGATGGGAAGCACCAAAAGTTGCCCACCTTCCCCTCCTGCTCAACCCTGACCGCTCAAAACTCAGCAAGAGGCAGGGCGATGTTGCCGTAGAGGATTATATCCGAAAGGGATACAGCGCCGATGCAATTGTCAATTTTGTCGCTATGCTCGGCTGGAACGAAGGAGAGGGCAGTGAGCAGGAGGTTTACAGCATGGAACAACTCATCGAAAAGTTTTCACTTGAGCGAGTCGGCAAAGCTGGCGCTGTATTCAATATTGACAAGCTGAACTGGCTTGAGAAACAGTATATCAAAAACCGCCCGACAGAGAAGCTTGTTGAGGTCATCAAACCAATTCTCAAAGCTGAGCTTGAGCAGAAAAAGTCGCTGATGCCACTGGAGATGATTACCAGTGAAGCCTATCTTGAGAAAGTGATTGCGCTGATGCGTGAGCGCGTTGGATTTGAGCATGAGTTTGTAACATTCTCATCTTACTTCTATTTTGAGCCAGAAACGTATGATGGGGAGGCTATCAAGAAACGGTGGTCTGTTGATACGAACGACCTGCTTCGGGAGTTTGTTGAACTCCTTGAGTCGCTTGATGAGTTCAGCGCAGACAATATTGAAACACAACTCAAAGAGTTTGTTGCACCCAAAGGGTTGAAGGCGGCTGCACTCATTCACCCATTGAGAGTCGTAACATCTGGAGTAAGTTTTGGACCAAGTCTCTACCACATGCTTGAAGTTCTGGGCAAAGAGACAGTGCTTCGACGAATTCAGGCAGGAATTGAGAAAATAACTTTTCCTGTATAATTCAGCCACTCACAATACGGAACTTTAGAGGGTTTGGCTCCGTATTGTGAGTTTTTTATTTTGATGTAAAAGATTTATTCCTATATTTTGCTCAAGTTTGAAGGACAGATAGCTCAGTTGGTAGAGCAAAGGACTGAAAATCCTTGTGTCGTGGGTTCGATTCCCTCTCTGTCCACAACAAGTCACAGCAATTTCCGCCACTCACTCTCCTGCTCACACCATATTACACGGTTTTTATTTGTCACGCTGGGTAATTTAGTCATGTAGCCGTGTTTGAACATCACCAATCTCCGGCATGAATATTACCACAGTTCCTGATCAGGAAATCTGGCACGATATGCGAAAGCCTGGTGCTTATGAATGGTGGTATTTCGATGCGGAAGACAAAACAAGCGGATTTTCAGTTGTGCTTATCTGGTTTGCTGGTTTTCCCTTTTCCCCATACTACACCAACCACTACGAGCACTCAAAAAAAGATCTCTCTTCATCTCCACCACTGCCATCCAATTACTCTGGCTTCAGCTTTCAGTTGTATGAAAATGGAGAAGAGATAGTCAATTTTATTCGTGAAGGAGGTCAGGAGCTTTTCGAAAGCGGCCGCTCCACGATCGGAGTTCGATTCGAAAAGAACCGATTCAGCTATAATGGATTGCGAGATGAGTACTCTCTTGATATTGATTTTTCTTACCCTGCACGTCGTAAAAAAGTAAAAGCAACTCTGCTGTTCAAATCTAGCCGCAGAATCAGCTATGAAAAAAAAGACACCAACAACGACGGCAAAGTGCCTCTTCACCAGTGGCTGTTGAGTGTTCCAAAAGCTGATGTTGAAGGATTGATTGAGGTTATCGATCAACCCGGTGGCAGTATTCGAAGAATTCCGTTTATGGGAAATGGATATCACGACCATAACTTCGGCGCAGTACCCATGCAGGAGTACATCTCGCGATGGTATTGGGGCAGGGCTTTTTCAAAACTGTTTGATCTCGTCTATTATGTTGTTTTTTTTAAGAATAAGAAGTATCAGCCTCTTACTATACTAATGTTCCATGATAACAAAAGCGATAAAAGCACAGTGTACGACACCTTGGATTTCAATGAAAGAAATTTTCGGCGAGGTGTTTTTTCGCCCCTTCACAGTACGAATCTTGAGTTGCACAATGATCAGGCAAGAGTAAAAATACATCATAACAAGGTACTTGACGCCGGGCCATTTTATCTTCGCTTCTCCTCCGATATTATCCTGAAAATCGATGGTCAGCATCCAGAGAGCATAAGCGGAATATCTGAATTTCTTGATCCTTCACGCCTGCAATCAAGAGTTTTGCGCTTATTTACATGCAGCCGAATATGGAGAGATGGAGTGCATTCAATCATGTATGACAGCTATAACCGTTTTAAGAGTTCTTTCGATTGGAATAATCAATGAAAAAATGATAAATTCCCTCACGGTTTGAGGCATTTACCATTTGACGCTATATTAAAATCGTTCAGAAACAGGGGAAGGCACAAACGGTATTATCAATAGGATGGAGGGGGGGGAATATTTTTTTTGATTTCATAAAAATATATCTAAAAAGGAGATCGATTGTAATGGCACAACAAGGAAATTTCAAGAGTCCGTCAAGGATGGGCGCGCTTGGAGACGGTGCTTCTCTCTCTTCAGCAGGTGCTGTCGCTAGCGGCAAACCCCGTGAAGAGGGCATGGGTGGAATTAACTTTGAACGTCGCAGTTTTCTCGGCAAAATAGTCGGAGGAATAGGTGCAGCGGTGGCCGTTTCAACACTCTACCCCGTCATCAAATACATTATACCTCCCGCAAGTACCGCAATAAGTGTCAATGAGCTTGTTGTTGGAAAAGCAGCCGAAGTACCAGAGAAGAACGGGAAAATTTATCAGTTCAACAAAGACAAGGTGATCGTGGTGAACGACAATGGGAAACTTACCGCATGCAGCGCTGTCTGTACCCACCTTGGCTGTCTGGTTCACTGGGATAACGCCCTGAATCTTCTTGCATGCCCCTGTCATGGAGCAACATACAAACAGACTGGAGAGATTATTGCCGGTCCACAGCCATTACCCCTGCCAGTGTTCAAGGTGAAGGTTGTAGGGGAAGATCTCGTTATTACAAAAGCTTAACCGTTAATTATCCGAAAACCAGGGGAGTGTGAAAAAATGGCTGAAAACAATCAGACCGCTGTGGCAGGAAAAGTTGCTGCCAAGCCAAAACCTGCTGTTCCGGGCGCTGCCAAGCCAGTTGCCCCAACAACAGCAAAACCTGCTGCCGCATCTCAAGGGGGTGTCTATAAACCGCCTGTAGAGCGCACAGACTCAAATCCCTACAAGGATTCACGTATCAATGCTCTGAACGAATGGCTCCGTGAGCGCTTTTATATGGTGATCCCTATTGTTGATTACCTGAAAAAAAAGGAGGTACCCCAACATCGCCACTCTGTATGGTACTATTTTGGTGGACTGACTCTGTTCTTCTTTATCCTGCAGGTGCTTACGGGGTTGCTACTCATGCAGTATTACAAGCCAACTGAAGCTGAAGCATTCGCTTCATTTGTTTTTATTCAGCAGAAAGTACCATTTGGATGGCTCATCCGTCAGGTTCACGCATGGTCGGCCAATGCCATGATTCTTATGGCATTCATTCACATGTTCAGCACATTTTTCATGAAGGCTTACCGTAAGCCACGTGAGCTGATGTGGGTTAGCGGTTTTGTGTTGTTTGTTCTCAGCCTCGGTTTCGGTTTTACCGGATACCTCCTTCCCTGGAATGAACTGGCATTCTTTGCCACGCAGGTAGGTACCGAAGTTCCAAAAGTTGCTCCTGGCGGCGCATTCATGGTCAGCATTCTTCGTGGTGGTGAAGAAATTTCAGGCGAAACACTGACGAGAATGTTCTCCATGCACGTCGTTTTGCTTCCTGGTATTCTGATGATTACTCTGGCAGCTCACCTTATGCTTGTGCAGATTCTGGGCACTTCAGCCCCTATTGGCTATAAAGAGTCGGGTAGAATCACTGGGTATGAAAAGTTTTTCCCGGACTTTCTTGCTAAAGATGCGATCGGCTGGTTGATCGGTTTTGCACTGCTGATCTATCTCTCCATAGTATTTCCATGGGAAATAGGCGTCAAGGCCAATGCGCTTGCACCTGCTCCGATTGGCATTAAGCCTGAATGGTATTTCTGGGGCCAGTTCCTGCTGCTTAAAGATTTCAGCTTCCCGGGTGGAGAACTTCTCGCAATTTTGCTCTTTACCTCTGCCGCAGTTGTCTGGGCTCTTGTGCCATTCATTGACAAGAAAGCATCACGAGAGGTAAGAAGTCCGTACTTCACAATGTTTGGTCTCTTTCTCTGCATTGCCTTTTTGGTGTATACATTCAGAGTATTTCTTATGTATGGCTTTTAAAGAGAGCAGCAATACCATGAAAAAAGCCCGGTCTCACCGGGCTTTTTTCATTTATAATCATAACGAAAACGGTCACTGTTCCATTGAAAAACCGGGAGGTGTAAGGCTCATCCTGTATGTTTCAGGGAGACGTTTCATGGCAGCAACCGCCTCAAGCTCATTGTCGAAAAGCCCGAAAACCGCAGAACCACTACCCGAAAGAGAAGCAAAAACACTTCCCGCTTCAAGCAAGAGTGATTTGACACAACGGACCGACGCAAAATGATCGAACACCGCAGGTTCAAAATCATTTTCAAACACTGAAAATCTATCCCTCTTTCCAAAAAGACAAAGTTCAGAAACAGACAGTTTCAAATCAGGAAGTTCACGATCAAAGCGCGGATAGAAATTCTTGTATGCCCATACCGTTGGAATGTGCTCTTCTGGAAAAACTGTTAGTATGTGATAAGGAATGGTAAGACCAAGATCTTCAAGCTCATCACCTATACCACGAGCATAAGCAAGAGCCTTCATAGCAAGAAAATAGGGTACATCGGCACCGAGTTCCACAGCAAGTCTATGCAGCTCAACAGAAGATGCGTTAACCCGCCAAAGCTCATTGAGCACCCTGAGCACGGTGGCAGCATCGCTGCTTCCACCTCCAAGCCCTGCCCCGAAAGGCACCTCTTTATGCAGCTTCATGGCAACACCTTTCTGAAGCCCGGCAAACCGCTGAAGAGATTTTGCCGCCTTGATACAAAGATTGTTATCATCAACCGGAAGATCTCCATTGGTACAACTCATGGAAATCAGCTCTGATTCCGTGAATTCAAGAGTATCATACCAGTTAATTGGTGCAAAGATGGTCTCAAGGGTATGATAGCCGTCGGCACGTTTACCGGTTATCAACAAACCCAGATTAATTTTTGCAAAGGCTTTAACTGAGAAAGGAAGCATGGCATACAATTGAATTTTATATGAAAAAAATTGGCATATTCACCAAGAGACAACTCTTTGGGAAACAGTGAACAAGAATAAACCGCAGACCAATGCTTTCTGACAAAACGAAATCAATTCTTCGCAAAAGCCCTGCGACATTATTCGTTGCGCTCTCTGTTGCCCTCTTCTTCCCGCCCGTCCTGCACTCCACCGGAGAGCCCTCTTATGCTGAGGAGATACGGCGATGTGTCGCTGAAGATAAGGTTTATTTGCTACAAAATATCAGGCAAAAAGTGATCCTTCCTGCTGAAAAACTGGTTATTGATGCCCTTCTTTCTGAAGATGGCCCGCAAGCTGTCACGCTCTACCAGAAACAGTTGACACAATATCCTGACCCTGTGCTGGATCAAATCAGCACCTCTCGTATAGCCGCCTATAGCCTTGCTAAAGAGAGCGTTATGCCGCTTCCCAAGGTGACGGTTCCTGAACCTTTACCCAAACCGCACACGGCCCAGCCAATACAGAGCTCTTCAAAGCCACCAGCCGCAATAAGCAAAGAAAAACCAAAACAGGAGACGAGAGCATCTACCCCTCTAACACCTGAACCGGCTAAAAAACCTTTCGCATTACAATGCGGAAGCTTTAAACGCAGAGAAAATGCAGAAGCGTTTGCAAAAAAAATCTCTCTGCAAACTCCAGCAAGTGTCATCCAGCAAGGCGATTTTTACAAAGTAGTACTGAAATCTCATTATCTCTCCAACGAGGAGGCTGAGGGTGCTGCAAAAAAACTGCCGTTTGAAACCGTCGTTGTTAATGGCTTGTAACTTCACGAAACATTGAATCGAAGCCAAAACCCACTGATGAAACGAGAGACCGCCATTATCGGACAATCAGCACTGATCTCCCAGCTCAAGCAACTTGCACTCCAGGTGGCAGAGACGGATATTACTGTGTTGATCATCGGAGAGACAGGGTCAGGCAAAGAGGTGCTGGCGCGGTTCATCCATGCCAACAGCCTGCGTGCCGATAAAAGCTTCATTCCCGTCAATTGCGGTGCAATTCCTGCAGGTATTCTGGAATCTGAGCTGTTCGGCCATGAAAAAGGGGCCTTTACCGGGGCAGTACAAAGCAGAAAAGGGTACTTTGAGAGCGCCGACAGAGGGACAATTTTTCTGGATGAGATAGGAGAAATGCCCCTGGAGACCCAGATAAAATTTCTCAGAGTCATTGAATCCGGCGAGTTTCAACGAGTTGGTTCATCAGAGACCATCTACTCAGATGCACGCATCATTGCCGCAACAAACAAAAATATGTACCAGGCGGTAGCAGAAAAAAACTTCAGGGAAGATTTATTCTACCGTCTGCGCAGTGTAGAACTCCAGATCCCTCCGCTCAGGGAACGAGGCCGCGACATACTCCTGCTGGCCGAAAACTTTGTGCATGAGTTTGAACTGAAACACAAAATAGTCTTTGAAGGATTCAGCCCGGATGGAGCGGAAATGCTGATTCGTTACCCTTGGCCGGGCAATGTCCGAGAGCTCAGAAATCTTATAGAGTCGCTCCTTGTGCTTGAAAAAGGAAGATACATCACCCCGGAACTTCTTGAAAAACATCTGGTTCAAAAAAACAGGTATAAAAGCCTGGTGCATGACCCCGTGAGATCGGAAAAAAACGAACTTCAGGTTATATACAGCAACATTATTCAACTCCGCCAGGAGGTCAGCGAAATTCGTCAGCTTCTGCAGCATCTTGTGCAGCCAAGAACAATCACGCCACTATTACTTCCTACGGTTCCAGCAGAACATCCACAAGGCTATTCAGCTCTGATACCTTCACCAGAAAACCCTGCACCACTACTCTCGCTGGACGAATTAGAAAAAAAGTCCATTGCAGAGGCACTTGAACGATGCAATGGCAACAAACGAAAAACAGCTCTTGCACTGGGTATTACCGAACGAACCCTCCACAGAAAAATCAAGGCGTACGGCCTGTAGTAGATCAACAGGTGGTATAAAAACAACAAATTACGCAGCCTTTACCCCTTTTCTCAAAAAAGCAACGGACAACAACAACGCTGAAATTACAACAGCAACTTTCGGCAAAAGATCAGGATTGCTGGTGTAAAACGTAAGGGTACTCTCCAAAGGCACTTCAGCCGTTAGCGTCTGCTCCTCCCACCAGGGAATTTCAGCGATGGTACGTCCAAATTTATCAAGGACAACCGTAAGACCAGTATTAGCACACCGCGCCATTGCCCGACGGTTTTCAATACAACGCAACCGACCAATCGCAAGATGCTGATAAGGGCCATAAGAGGTTGCATACCAGCCATCATTGGTCACAAGAGTGAGAAGCCGAGCCCCTTTACGAACAAACTCTGAAACCAAAGCAGGAAATATTGATTCGTAACAGATAACATTAGCAATAACGATCTCTCCACGTGCTGAAGAGAGCTTCATGATCGCAGCATCGCCACCCTTTCCCCATCCCTTGATACCAGACAGTGAAAACGTTGCATTTCCAAGCCAAGGGAAATAATCAACATAAGGCACCCTTTCCGCAAAAGGCACAAGATGAATCTTGTGATAAATCTGGGGATGCTCATTACCCGGCTCAAGCAACATTGATGCATTGTAAGCCTCACCAGAGAGGCTCCCCTTGTGCACGACGTCGACGAACCCGGTCAAGAGAGCCGCATGCCACCGTCGCAATGATCCCCGCAGAAATTGCAAATCAGAAACATAGTCCGAATCAAGAATGGAGAATGGAATCGCCGTTTCAGGCCAGATGAGCAGATCTGGGCGATTATGAAGAACAGCACTGTCGGTCATACGGTAATATCGCTCCATAATGTCAACGCTGTTATTCGACACCCACTTCCCATGAGGATCAATATTGGGTTGCACAAGCGTCACCCTGAGTTGACCTTCAGTCCTGGAGAGCGCGCCATCACGATACAGGAGCAACGAAGAGTAGAGCAGAGGGAGAAGCACCATCAAGAACATGAAGAAAACAGAGCGAAGCACCTCCTTCCTGCTGCCAATCAAAACCAATGCCGCCAGCACATTGAACCATACCAGCCAGAAACTTATTCCCCATACACCGGTAATATCTGCATACTGAATCATGAGATTCAGATTAGCCTGGGAGTTCCCGAAAGTAAGCCAGCCCAACGACAGCTCCTGCTGCATATAAAGCCATTCCAAGGCAATCCAGAGAAATGGGAGAGAAAAAAGCGCAAAACGATAGCCCGCCTTTTTTTTGACTGCATAAAAGGCAAAGAGAGGTACCGTCATGAAACATGTCTGCGCCAGAATAGTGAGTATGCCACCCGGCAAGGTTGCAAGACTGACCCACCAGAGACTGATCAGACAAAAAAAGAGCATTGTCACAAAGGCACGCCGAAACAGTTCACTGGCCTTCTCTACCGTGCGAAGGGAGATGAGCAGTGGCACAAGCGCAACCCATGCAAGAAGTTCGAGATGGATAAATGGATAGGAAGGAAAAGATACGCCAAGCAGTACGCCGCTCAACAGAGAGGGTGCATAACGGGAATGACTCCACTGGTTCATTGTCAGGAGTAAATGGGTCATAAAACGATCAAAAAGTTATCAGCAGGAGGGGGGAAAATAAAAAAATCGCCGGGAAAGATAGAAATCGCTGAAAGTAAACGATATTTCGTGCTCACAGATAATTGCTCCAGAGATATTTTACTTTATTTATTGATTTTTATTCTTTAAATTTGTTCCAACATGTTACTTAAAAGGAATCATTTTCGATGAATTTTTTTCCTGAAAATATCCAATTTCAACGCCATTAGAAAAAGGAGAACTAATTATGGCTCTTTTCGGAACTAAAGACACCACAACCGCACACTCAGACTATGAGATTGTGCTTGAGGGAGGTTCGAGCTCGTGGGGCAAGGTAAAATGCAGGGCCAAAGTTAACGTACCTCCTGCTCTGCCTCTGTTACCCGCTGACTGTAACATCAAGATCAATGTGAAACCTCTTGACCCGGCAAAGGGGTTCGTCAGGTTTTCGGCTGTCATTGAATCTATTGTAGACAGCACAAAAAGTAAGTTGGTTGTTGAGGCTGATATTGCCAATGAAACCAAAGAGAGAAGAATTTGTGTCGGCGACGGTTCTGTAACCGTAGGTGATTTCTCTCACACATTCTCTTTTGAAGGCTCCGTTGTCAACCTCTTCTACTACCGCTCAGACGCAGTCAAAAGAAATGTTCCGAACCCGATCTATATGCAGGGTCGCCAGTTCCATGACATTATCATGAAGGTTCCACTTGACAATAATGATGTTATTGACACTTGGGAGAACACACTTCGCGCAATGCAGTCAACGGGTTCATTCAATGACTGGATTCGCGAATTATGGTTTATCGGACCTGCTTTTACCGCACTGAACGAAGGCGGGCAAAGAATTTCGAAAATTGAAGTTAACAGTATCGGCACCCAAAGCGGAGAAAAAGGACCAGTCGGTGTCACCAGATGGCGCTTCTCCCATGGCGGATCCGGTATTGTTGATTCTATCGCACGCTGGGCAGAACTCTTCCCTGCAGACAAGCTGACCAGACCTGCGTCAGTTGAAGCTGCCTTCCGTTCCGACTCACAGGGTATTGAAGTCAAAGTTGATGGTGAATTCCCAGGCGTATCAGTCGATGCTGGCGGTGGACTCCGCAGAATCCTGAACCATCCCCTTATCCCTCTTGTACACCACGGTATGGTGGGAAAACTGAACGACTTTACTGTAGATTCGCAGTTGAGGATTGTTGTGCCAAAGGGCTACAAAGTTCGTTATGCAGCACCTCAGTTCCGCTCACAAAACCTTGAAGAGTATCGCTGGAGCGGTGGCGCTTATGGCCGCTGGGTCGAGCACGTATGCAAGGGCGGTACCGGACAATTTGAAGTGTTGTACGCTCAGTAAGCAAGCAACAGATTTATTTCAACAAAAAACCGGTAAAAGCCGGTTTTTTGTTTTTGTCCCTTTAAAACTTTTTTACCCAAGCAACTGGAGAATATCCTCAATCTCCACCTTTATCTCCTTCAAAAGCAATGTACGGCGTTCATCAACCGCACTTTGACGACCCTTCTCATGACCAATCTGCTTCTGTAGCTTTAGAATCTCCGCAGTTTTATGATCATCTTCACTATTGCGGGGCTTGCCTTTGACAATTTCACTCGCCTTGCCAAGTTTATACCCTTTCTCATAGACCAGATCCTTGATATTGAGCACCATGGCAATATCGCGGTTCGTGTACCGCCTGTTCCCCCGCGTGTCCCTCGCCGGTGTGAGCTCATTAAAAAAACCCTCCCAGTACCGGAGCAGGTACGCAGGTATCCCGGCAATTTTAGTCACCTCACTGATCGAGTAATAACTCTTCGTGGAATCAAATGCCATAACAGTGTTGCCAGTATGAAATTTTGTTTTCCCTATTCTTATGATACATTACTACCGTCACTTCAAAAACTTATGACGGATGAAAAATCTTCTCAGCCTCAAACCTTATCTGTTAAGGTATAAAAAAAATCTGTGGTCAGGCTTTCTCTTTATCATTCTGACCAACCTCTTCGCCGTCATCGCTCCAAAATATATCGGGCTTGCCATCGACACCATGAGTCACAAGTTCGTGCTGTTGGACATCCTCCGCAACACCGGCCTCTATTTTCTTTTTGCCCTGCTGAGCGGCTACTTTCTCTTTCTTGTCCGCCAGAACATTATTGTCGCCTCACGAAACATCGAATTTGACCTTAAAAACGACTATTACCAACACCTGCAAAGCCTGCCGAAACGGTTTTACAATACCACCAGCACTGGCGAGCTCATCTCAAGAGGCACCAACGACCTGAACGCCATCAGAGAGTTTCTTGGTCCCGGCATCATGTACTCACTCAACACCTTCTTCAGGCTTGTGTTCGCGCTTGTGGCAATGATTGCCATCTCCCCAAAGCTCACCCTCTTCGCCCTGCTGCCCGCTCCCATTCTGAGCTATTCAGTCTATAAAATCGGCAGCTCCATGCAAAAACGATCGAAAAGCATTCAGGAGAGCTATGCAGCCATAACCAATCTGGTACAGGAAAACCTCTCCGGCATCAGGGTTGTAAAAAGCTACACCCGCGAATCCTTTGAGATCCAGCGGTTTGCAACCCTCAACAAAGAGTACTATCGTAAAAACCTCTCACTCGGAAAACTGCAAGCGCTCTTTTTCGCCTTTCTCACCTCTATGACCGCATTCTCACTGCTCCCTGTTGTCTGGGTTGGAGGTATCAGCGTTATTGAAGGAAGCATGACCATCGGAGGTATCGCAGAATTTATTGTCTATGTCTCCATGCTGAGCTGGCCGATCATCTCCATAGGCTGGGTCACCAGTATTATCCAGAGAGCAGCATCTGCACAGATACGACTGAACGAAATATTCAGCATCAAACCAGACATCACCAAAGAAGAAAATAACTATACTGATGATAAAAACTTTACCAGCACACTTTCATTCCGGAACATCAGCTTTCACTACCCCGGGCAGGAGAAAAACCCTGTCCTGAACAACATTTCCCTTGACATTGCCGCTGGCTCGAAAGTTGCAATCGTCGGAGCAACAGGTTCAGGAAAAACAACGCTGGTCAACCTGATACCGCGACTCTGCGAACCGGTCGGGGGATCGATCCTGCTTGATGGCCGAGACATCCGAAGCTTTCCGATCACCACATTGAGAGAACTCGTCGGCTTTGTCCCCCAGGTGAACTTTCTCTTTTCCGACACTATCTCCCACAACATCAACTGGGGCAGTCGGAATGATGAGGCCGAAGCGGTCATTGAAGCAAGCAAAATAGCCATGCTCCATGACGACGTCGAGGATTTCCCCGACGGATTCGAGACCATGCTTGGAGAAAAAGGAATCAACCTCTCTGGAGGACAGAAGCAGAGAGCATGTATTGCCAGAGCCATTGCCTGGAAACCCCGTCTCCTCGTGCTCGACGACGCCCTTTCAGCCGTTGACACCGACACCGAAGCACGCATCTTTGAAGCACTTTTGCAGAAGCTCCCCGACACCACCATCCTGCTGATCAGCCACCGTATCTCTACAGTGAAAAATTGCGACCGCATTGTGGTACTGAAGGAGGGCGCCATTGTTGAGAGTGGCACACACGAGGAACTACTGCAGCAGAAACATCTCTACGCAGAACTCTACAACCAGCAGTTGCTGGAGGAGGAGATACTCTCTATTTCATAGAAGGAGGATTGCCGGGAGCAATAAGTTTCTTTTCTCCTGTCGACGGTTTTGGAACAATGGCTGACAACACGTTCTGCAATATCTGGAGTAACGCATTAAAAAAAGAGGTAGTAAGCTCAATAGAGGCTTTGCTCAAGGGTAAAAAAACATCCGTAGCAGATTTAATCCCATTAGTAATCATTTCAACCTGCTGCTGGTTAATTTTACCCAAGGTCTCAACCAGATTGGCGGAGAGAGCGGACAAATCATTGTTTTTTATTGTTTCGTTTGACATGGTTGTTAGGGTTTGTAGTTATCAAGATACAGCGATCAAATTATAGACCTCACCTTGCAGAAAATATAAGTAAAAATTACTCAAACCCTACAACCAGCAGTTGCTGGAAGAGGAGATACTCTCTTTTTCACCGATGGAGAATTTCCGGGAGCACCAAGTTCCTCATCTCCTGTAGTCTGTTTACGAGTAATCGCCGTTCCCGAAAACTAAAACGCCCGAATAGCCCGAACGCGATTGTTGTTCCTCCTCTTGTCGTCGTAATGCCCGCCATCGACGAAGAGCTGTACCCAGGCAGTATCCGCATCGCCCACCGAGAAACACCTACTCGCTGACCACCCTCACCTTCTTTGCATTGGCGATGGCTTTCTCTTTCACAACATTGACGTCGCTCCCCAACTGGTCCGAGGCAAGCGCAACGGCCATTCGGCGATAAGGACGAGTCGTTGGTTTTCCGAAGATGCGAATGTCGGTATGAGGTTCCTTGAGAGCCTCTTCTACACCAATATATTGAGGATTCTTTCCTGCTGTATCGGCTAACACCACAGCACTGGCACCCACCTGCAACAAGGTGATTTCAGGAATAGGCAGACCAAGCACCGCCCGCGCATGAAGCTCAAACTCCGAGAGGTTTTGTGTGCCTGCAAGCGTCACCATGCCGGTGTCGTGCGGTCGAGGAGAGAGTTCCGAAAAATAGATACCATCATCAGCAAGAAAAAATTCCACACCCCAGATACCTGCGCCGGTCAGAGAACGGGTCACCTTATCGGCAATCTCCTGAGCCTCCTGCAACTGCTCATCGCCGATAAAGCAGGGTTGCCAGCTCTCCTGATAATCACCCCGCTCCTGGCGATGGCCGATGGGCGGGCAAAAGAGCGTTGTGCCGTTTTTTTGTGTCACGGTGAGCAGCGTAATCTCGGTATGAAAGTTGACAAACGACTCAACAATCACCTCAGCAATATCGCCACGCTTGCCACTCTGCGAATAGCTCCAGGCCCTCTCAATATCCTCCTCGCTTTTCACCGTTGACTGCCCCTTGCCGGAGGAACTCATCAGCGGTTTGACTACGCAGGGAGTCCCCACCTCCGCCACCGCTGCCCGTAACTCTTCAAGCGAAGCAGCATAACGATAGTTGGCCGTGCGAAGCCCAAGCTCTTGTGAAGCGAGATCGCGAATGGCTTTGCGATTCATGGTAAAATTGGCAGCCCGCGCCGAAGGCACCACCTGTATCCCCTGCTCTTCGTAATCATAAAAGCGCTCAGTGCGAATGGCCTCAATTTCAGGCACAATCAGATCAGGCTGATGTTGAGCGACAATGGCATCGAGTGCCTTGCCATCAAGCATGTCAATCACTTCACGCTCATCAGCCACCTGCTGCGCTGGCGCATCGTTGTAGCTGTCCACGGCTATTACGTAGTGGCCAAAACGTTTGACGGCAATGACGAACTCCTTGCCCAGCTCTCCGCTGCCGAGCAGCATGATTTTTTTTGGTCTCACGGGTATAAATTTTCTTGCGATAAAATAAAGAATCAGAAAAATGCGTTCTACTTTTGAAAAACTTCTTCGATGGGAAAACCCGCAATCCTGCACTATCTGACCTACAACCGATCCCCCTCATCCGGCTCAACCTCTTTCACCCTGGAGAGTGCCTTCAAAAACTTTTCACGGCTACCCCGTGCAGCTCTTTGGTGCAGGTACTCTTCAGCCGTCAGCGCAGAGATCTTTTCGGCCAGCGCAGTGCTGATCAACTGATTCACCGAAATATGCTCCAGAACCGCCAGCTCTTTTGCCTTTTTATGCAATGACTCCGGTAATCTGACACTTAACGTGCTCATTATCCCTCCCCTATAAAGTGTAAAAATTCTTTTGGTGTGGCAAGTTTGATCCCGAACGTTTCACATCCCTTAAAGTCACGCTTGTTGAAGGTGACAACCCAGTTACTCTCCGATTCTACGGCAAGCTCCAGCACCATATCATCTTTGGGATCACTGAGCAACGGCCTCCAAAGGTAAAATATATGCCGTTTATCTCCAGCCAAACAGAGGTAATCAAGTATGTCATCTATATCCGATGAATCCAGCCCCGACACCATAAGCTCTCTTTTAGCGACAGATTCATACTCCAAAACCAGCGGAACCGAAAGAGCAATGTCAAATTTTTCAGTCCCAACCAATGAGAGCAAACAAAACGAAGCCCCCTTTTTTGACCGGAGTGCACTGATAAAAACGTTGGTATCAATGACAATTTTATCCATGGTGGTATTATAGGTAATACCACGTTTTTCTGCAAATTTTATCTAATGTTGCGCTTTAACGATTGATGGGTACTGCCTCCTGGAGGGTGCGAGAATCAATACTCTTGAGATTCCCATTCACTTGTCTCCAGCTTAAAAACTGGACGTATAATATAAATCGTTGCTTATCTTTATCGGCTATAACCCTTTGCTGACCTGCTAAAGGGAAGGGGTTGGGCTGATTCGAAAAAACTATGTGTTTGACATCAGGAGGACCGAAGACTATGCCACTTTTGCACTGGCTTACCCGCGACAAAGATATTCATGCAGCATCAGAGACGCCCTACCGGCTGCTGGAGGAGGTGCGGGAGCTCTCCTTCGGGGAGCGCGATACGGCCAATATGCTGATTCAGGGCGACAACCTTGATGCGCTGAAGGCGTTGCTGCCCTACTATGCCGGAAAGGTGAAGTGCATTTTTATTGATCCACCCTACAACACCCGTAGCGCTTTTGAGCATTACGACGATAATCTGGAGCACACCAAGTGGCTGGCGATGATCTATCCGCGTCTTGAACTCTTGCGAGAGTTGCTGTCGGAGGATGGGAGTATCTGGGTGACGATTGACGATAATGAGGCGCATTATCTGAAGGTGATCATGGATGAGATTTTTGGGAGGAAGAATTTTGTCGCGAATGTGGTTTGGGAAAAAAAATATTCGCCTCAAAATGACACAAAATGGCTATCAGACAGCCATGATCATGTTCTTGTTTATGCCAAAAATAAAGAGGTATGGAGGCCATTTCTACTGCCTCGCACTGCTGACATGGACAAACGATACAAGAATCCGGATAATGACCCAAGAGGCGTATGGAAATCTGTAGATTTCTCTGTAAAAACGTACTCAGCAACCAATGATTATGATATTACATTATCATCAGGCAGAATTGTTCACCCACCCAAAAGCAGATGCTGGAGCTCTCCTCAAAACAGATATGAAGAACTCATAAAAGACAACAGGATATGGTTTGGGAAAAATGGGAATAATGTGCCCGCCCTAAAAACTTTTTTATCAGAAGTACAAGCTGGAAGTGTTTCAAAAACCATTTGGCTGCGAACTGAAGCTGGCGATAATCAGGAAGGGAAAAAGGAGATCAAGGCATTTGATAATGAAAATGTGTTTACTACACCGAAGCCAGAGCGTCTGTTAAAGAGGATTTTACACTTATCAACCGATCTGAACGACCTCGTTCTCGACTCCTTCCTCGGCTCCGGTACCACTGCTGCTGTTGCGCATAAAATGGGACGGCGATATATCGGCATCGAGATGGGCGACCACGCCATGACGCATTGCGCCCCGCGTTTGCAGAAGGTCATCGAAGGCGAGCAGGGCGGCATCTCTGAAGCTGTTGGATGGAAAGGTGGCGGCGGCTTTCGCTTCTATCGTTTGGGGGTTCCAGTGTTTGACGAAAGTGGCCATGTCTCCCCGGAAATCCGCTTTGCCCCTCTCGCGGCCCATATCTGGTTTCTTGAAACCGGTATTCCCTACTCCGGCAGCGCCGACTCCCCTCTTTTGGGAAGCCATGAGGGCATCGGCTACTATCTGCTCTATAACGGCATTTTGGGCGACAACCGGCCAGAGGGCGGCAATGTGCTGA